>JAZQYO010000023.1:0-2998 GCA_045633565.1 Clostridia bacterium
GATTTCATTAACATCAAGTTTTGAACCTGTTGGTGTAAGTCCTTGCTCTGCCGCAGGATCATTGTAATGAATAACTTCCGAAGCAACAAATGTGTTGGAATTCTTAAGTTTGAAATTTATTGCATAAGTTGCTAAAACACACATAATCACAATGATAGGCAGAATCTTTTTTAAATATCTCATAATCTGAAAATTCTTCATTTTTTACCCTCCTGTATCATTTTGTGTTTAAGCTTTTGGAAATTTTTTAGAAACTGTAAATACATACGCAGCAATATAAGCAAGCATCATAAATATAATGATTGTCTTTAACTCACTAAACAAAGAAGTTCCTGAAATGCTGACTGCAATACATTGGTTCATTCTATAATTTGAATATTCTCTGCCGGCAGTAATCGCTTCGTTAGTAAAGTCATCGATGCTCTTGTCTATGGCTATAATAAGTGCGTCTGCTTCAGCATTTGCTGATGTATTGCCTGATGAGCCTTTCATCTTTCCTATAACAAGATTGTTATCCATTATTTCCTTCTCATTTGAAGCGACATTATTGCTGAATGTTGTTGCCATAACAGAAAGTTCATCAATGCCGACTTTTGTTCTACCCATATAATACTTTCCACCATCGTCCCATGTAGGAACAAGAACGACCCTTGTCATTTCCTCGGAATACATATCAATTGCCTGATTGCAAATATCGAATGATGCTTTATTTCTTTTCCTGTCGAAATCTGTATTTTTGTTTTGGTAGGAAAGCCTTTCGATGTAGCTATCTTTATCTCTTACAATTCCATGTTGCAAAACCAAAGATTTAAGATTTTGATCTATTTGTGTTTCTTTAAATTGATGTACCTTCCCAGCTATTGCGTGAAATGTAGTATTGTTTTTTGTAACAAAACTTGGACCTTTTTCAGCCAATCCGTAAAGATAGTTTAAAACAGCAGTTGTTTCCTTATTGAAATAGGTTACAATGTCCATATATTCCATTGTACTATAATCAGGTTTGTCCTCTTTACCTGTAATACTGAAATTATCTGTATATTTTTCTATGTAGTAGTCTTTGTATGCACTTGTTATCAGTGTAATTACATTTTCTGCGTCTAAGTGATCTGTGTGCTTGGAAGCATGATATTCTACGATGAATTCAGTAGAAATATGATAATTGGACTTGTCGTTCACATCTCCCTGTATATAGGGATAAACGCACAAGCAGTTTTTTAATTGTTTTACGGTTACATTTTCTAAAGCACCCATTTCGATAGCTTTTTCTACAACCTCATCACAGATTATCTCTGCCATATTATATCTTGTTCCGTTAGAATTCTGAGCCTGTGACGCTTCTGAATAATTTAGTGCTACAACAGCCGTAACAGAGTGTTTTGCCTTCATATGATTAAAAATTCCGAACACAGCGGAAGCAACTATCACAAAAATCAAAATTCGCGCACCTACTAAACGTGTGCTCTTAAATATCTTGAAGAATTCTTTTTTTGTAACATTCTTTGAACGGAAGTATATTGTCAAAACTGATACAACCAGTAATAGTCCTACTGCTGCAAGAAGTAATTTTTGCAAAAGTGAGGAAATCATTTATAAAGCACTCCTTTCCGGCATTAAAATTTATTTATATCAACAATCACAATTTCCGGTTGATTGTTGATTCTCAAAATGTTTTTGTTTTCGAGTCCCGAACTTATAATGAGTGGTCTTCCTTGAACTTCATATCTGCCACTAACATAATGACCGCCTCGATCCGGCAGAAAGCCTCCATCATGTGTATATAATGGACCAACCATTGGTATTTTAACTGTGCCACCGTGGTTATGTCCTGCCAACATCAAGTCACCCCATGAGTCGGGAGAATATTCCTCAAACACTAACGGCTCGTGAATTGCTGTGATTTTTAAATTGTTTTCATTTGAATACATATATTCATCAAAGCTTTCGCCTGCATATGACCAAAATGCCGACGGATTAGATGTAAGCACTCCATATATATCCACATCGGTTGTCCCAATTGTTATAGTGTCTGACTTGTTTTTAAGTACCTTTACACCTGTTGCTTCAAGTTTTTTTGTAAGATCGTCTGTGATTTCCAAAAGTTTATCGGGCTGTCGGTTATTATCATTGAACCCAAACTTTTTATCAAGTGATTCCTGAGTTAGAGGAATGTCATAATACATTTCCACTTCGTTGTTGCCATATATGTAATATGAAGGCGCAACATCTGCAAGTTCCTTGCATAGGCTTATGACTCTGTCATTTGATTTTGCTCCTGAATCAGTTATATCTCCGGCTCCTGAATCAGTTATATCTCCGGTATATATAATCAAATCCGGATTTAGGTTTTTAACTCTGTCAACCAACCTTCTATTATTCTTTCCGTATGAACAATTATGCAGGTCGGAAATTTGAATAATTCTTATCTTGTTATTCACCTTAAGGCTGCTTACACTATAAAAGGTCTCTTTGAAATTACGATTCCCAATATAATTACAGCCAATTATTGCAATAGACGCTGCTATCGAAACAAAAATCAGACTTATTAAAAAGAGTTTCAACACTCTTATGTTTTTCTTGGTTTTTGTAGTAAGTGTATACCCTTTCATAACATAAGCTACCTTTCTTTATTTTCTAAAACCTTTTCATATAGGTCGAATGTTGCGTTTGCAACATCATTCCAGTTGTACTTACTGAGTATAAATTCATCAACGCCATATTTTAGTTCCTTAACAATCTTCTCGTCATCGCACATTGCTTGCAGTTTTTCCGCCAAATCCTCCACATTACTCTTTTTAAAGTGTATTGCTTTGCTTTCTGTAACCAATGTGTTTTCAGGAATATCAGAGCATAAAACTGCATTACCATATGCTAAAGCCTCTAAAAGACTAAGAGACATTCCTTCGATATCAGAAGGAAGAGTAACTACATAAGCATTGCTATATATTTCGGTTAATACATCACCTGATATAAAGCCTGTAAAAATAATATCAGGATTTCC
>JAZQYO010000024.1:0-65554 GCA_045633565.1 Clostridia bacterium
CCTTCATCCTTCACGCGGCGTTGCTGCGTCAGGGTTTCCCCCATTGCGCAATATTCCCCACTGCTGCCTCCCGTAGGAGTCTGGGCCGTGTCTCAGTCCCAATGTGGCCGATCAACCTCTCAGTTCGGCTACTGATCGTCGCCTTGGTGAGCCGTTACCTCACCAACTAGCTAATCAGACGCGAGTCCATCCCATAGCGATAAATCTTTGATAGTTAAACCATGCGATTCTACTATTTTATGCGGTATTAGCACAATTTTCACTGTGTTATCCCACTCTATGGGGCAGGTTACTCACGCGTTACTCACCCGTCCGCCGCTCTCCACTTCCAAAATCAACCGAAGTCTCATTTGAAAGCTTCCCGCTCGACTTGCATGTGTTAGGCACGCCGCCAGCGTTCGTCCTGAGCCAGGATCAAACTCTTTATAAATGGTATATATATCAGCCGTAGCTGTACATATCTAAAAGTTTAATTTAGCTCATTTGTTCACTTGACGTTTGTTTGTCTTGTTTCCAAAATTACTCTTTGTATATTAATAAGAGCCTGCACTGTTCAATTTTCAAGTTCCGTTTTGCTCTTCTCTCAAGAGCGGAATTTGATTATATCACATAATCTTTCCTTTGTCAAGAACTTTTTTTAATTTTTTTAAAAGTTTTTTGACTTGCATTTTATGTGCCTCCTGCCTTCGCAGGTGGACTTTTAGTATATCACATTCTACATACCCTTGTCAATACCTTTTCGTGGCAAAAAAAGTTCCGCCACAGTATGGCGGAACTTACGATTCTTTTATTCACTTTTAATTCAAAATATATACTTTAACCTGTCTTCTGCCGAAACTAATTGCTTCGGAGTGGCTATCCATGAAAAGGTCAACTCTGTTACCTTTTATTGCTCCGCCTGTATCGCCGGCGATTGCGTATCCATAATCCGGATATGAGTCCATTGACTCAACATAAACTTTTGTACCAAGCGGAATAACTTTCGGGTCAACTGCTATTACACCACGCTGCGCCTGCATACCGCTCGCGGTAATTCCATAGCCTCTGTCGCCAGGATTTTTCCCGCAGCTTGCGTACGAAAGGTCATACGCAGATGCTGAACATGTCATAACCGACGAATAGTTAAGTGTACCGCTACTTGTACGGTCCACACCACCACGGGAGGTTTTGCCTCCATGGTAGCTTACACCATATTCGCTTACCTGATTTACAGGTTCACTTACAATTTTTTCTCCGGCAAGTTCACGACTTACCTCTTCACCATTGTGGTAAACAACCTTGTAGTAAAGCTCTTTTGTTCCGGCTTTACCTTCCGTTTTAATATTGGTTGTTCCACGAGCCAGACTGCTGTTAGGAGTTGATATTGTTTTGTAAGGAATACTTTCCTCAACAGTAATCAAATCCTCTGCCACCTGTGTGATTTCAATTTTTGTTCCTTTGTGTACTACGCTATCCAACGGAGGGTTTACAATATCATACTCGCTTAAAATTATGCCGTTGGCTTCAAGAGCCTTGGACACTGTCTGCGATGCTGCATGAATTACAACCCTCTCATTTCCGAGTGTTACATCAATCGGAAATGCTCTTGCTATAGTAATACTCTGGTTTTCTTTCAAACTCGATGCAAGAGGCGGAGAAACAATGTCGTGTTCTCCGACTGCAATGTTGTTGTGGGCAAGAATCAGACCCACAGTTTTGTCCATAGTTGTAATAACCTTAGGACTTGAACCGTCAATTGTTACCGTGACGGTTTTGATGGATAAAAGCGTAGAGGTGGTCATTACAGTTACGGCAGCAAGCACAAGCAGTATTGCCTGTGACAGTCTTAAGGATAAAATCCCGGAGACCGCTTTTCGCATACCAAACATTTTAACACATCTCCTTTCACCGCCGACTATTCTACTATATTTTTTTTTGTTTGTCAAATTTTCGTTTGATGTATTTCATATTGACAACGGAAAAAAATAAGTGTAAAATAGAATATATTGTGGTTTCATCGGAATAAAATAAAACTGAACCACAGTATCTGCACAAGCGGTTTTTCAATCTCTGTCAATGTCTAATTTGATAGCTTTTGTGCATTTTCTACAATTGGAAATATTTTTCATTTTTGTTTTATAGTAAAATTATATAATATTTGTCCGGCAAATATTCCTGTTTAGTAAAATTGTAGAAAAAAGTTGCTATTTTTTTGCTTTTGTCCGGCAATAATTACAATAAAAAAATGTAAAAAAGAAGGTTTTTTGAATGAAAAATGCTTTTTTTGATAAAAAGAAATTTCATTTCATAGGTGTTGGTGGTATCAGCATGAGTGGTCTTGCTGAGTTTTTCCTGTCAAAAGGCTATGAAGTTTCCGGTTCGGATATAAATTATTCAGACGTTATTTGTCATTTAGAGGGATTGGGACTGAAGTTTTTCCAGGGTCACAATTTCGAAAACGTTCACGGGGTGGATGCGGTTATTTTCACTTCTGCGGTTAAGTCTGATAATCCTGAGCTTGCCGAAGCTTCACGTTTGGGAATTGAAACGGTAAGCCGTGCACAACTGCTCGGCTATATAATGGATAATTATAAAAAATCCATTGCTGTCGCCGGAACTCATGGCAAAACAACCGTAACCTCTATGATTTCATATATTTTCGAAAAACTCGGCGAAGATCCAACCATACTCGTGGGCGCTCACCTTGATATCATTGGCGGAAATATAAAAATGGGAAAGGGCGATTACTTTATTGTCGAGGCATGTGAATACTGCCGTAGTTTTCTTAGCTTTTTCCCTCATTCGGCAACCATATTAAATGTGGAACCGGACCATCTTGATTATTTTAAAGATGCGAATGATTATCACTGTGCCTATAGCGAATTTCTAAGTAACGTAAATTATAATGGTTTTGTTGTTGCCTGCTTCGATGACGCTGACCTTATGAAGCTTTGTGAAAACACTCCCCAAAAGCTGGTAACCTACGGACTTTCCGGTGGCGACTTTACGGCTGCTGATATAACGTCAGATTTATCCGGCACAAACTATGTATTATTATATAAGGAAGAAAAGTTGTGCAATGTGTCACTTTCTCTGCATGGTGCGCACAATATTTCCAATTCACTGGCAGCTCTCGCAAACGCATATATGTACGGACTTAATATGGACAAAGCTGCAGAAGCTTTGAAAGATTTCAAGGGTGCTTCAAGACGTTTTGAATTTCGTGGCAAGCTCAGCGGTGCAAATGTTTATGACGATTATGCCCATCATCCTACTGAAATCCGGGCAACTCTTGACACAGCCCGCGAAGCAACAGAAGGAAAAATCATCTGCATATTCCAGCCACATACCTATTCACGCACATTAACTTTATTTGATGAATTTGTTACTGCTTTTGACAAGGCAGACATTCTAATTCTTGCAGATATATATGCAGCACGCGAAAAAGATAACGGAGAGGTTTCTTCCAAAATGCTCGCCGACAAAATTCGTGGGCATTTTCAGGAGTGTATATATATAGGTAGCTTTGAAGATATTGCAACAAAAGTTAAGTCTGTTGCCGGTGAAAAAGATACTGTAATTATAATGGGCGCCGGAGATATTGTAAAACTAACCGACATTTTATTACAATAATGTTACTTTTGTGTTAAAGCAAAGGAAAGTTTCTTCCTCGTGTCGAATTATAAAGGATATACTATCTTTTTGTCCCTGGAGAAAACTTATGAAACTACGATTACTAAACTTTCTAATAATTATAATAATCATCCTGAGCGTTTTTAATAGCGTTGTTCTCGCAGACGATATAAAGCTGTTTTTGGATGGAAACCCTATTTCGTGCGACGTTCCGCCGACTATTATCAACGACCGCACAATGGTACCGGTGCGTGCATTTTTGGAAGCACTTGATGCAAGAGTTTCCTGGAATGATGAAAAAAAACAGGTAACGGCACGGACCGATGATACAAAAATCATTCTTGTTATAGGTTCAAATGTAGCTTATGTAAATTCAGTTTTAAAAAGTCTTGACTCACCCCCTGTCATAGTGGACAGCAGAACCTTAGTTCCGGTAAGATTCATTTCCGAATCGCTGGGTTATGAGGTAAGATGGGTGGAAAAATCCCGTTCAGTTTTTATAAAAACGCCAAAGAATACTGAACCTGAAAAAGATGAGAATACCAATGCAGATACAACTGCTCCTGCAGAAACAAGTATTACTTCTATGGTTTATTCGGTTTCCGGAAACAGTTTTGTGATGAAATTCACTTTTTCATCCCCACTTTCGGGTTACAGTCTTTATAATCTTGATAATCCTGTACGAACTGTGCTTGAACTTGGCGGAGCATCATATTCCGGCAGTAAAACCATTACGGTTGAAAGTGGCGGTATTAAACAAATCCGCACTGCAAATCACGATAGTTATTATAAAGTTGTGGCAGACCTTGAAGAGGTTTTGGATAAAAAGTTTACGCTTGCCTCAAACAAGCTTTCAGCAACACTTACACTGACAGCTTCTTCGGCAATCGACTCGTCTGATATTGAGTCGGACCTGCCTTCCACAAATAAACCTTCGTATGAAGAGGAGAGTATTGAAATTATTTATGATAAATACTGGGAAGTGACTGACCAATCGATTGTAGTTTTAGATGCCGGCCACGGCGGAACAGATGTGGGCGCAATCGGCTACAATGAGGACGGAGAAAAGGTTTTTTACGAAAAGGACCTAAACCTTACTGTAACTCTTGAGGTTGCACGTATTTTAAAAGAGCATGGCGTAAATGTTCTGCTTACCCGTTCGGATGACAGTTCACTTGCATTAAGCCAGAGATATACTTTCTCCAACGCAAACAATGCTCTTTTATTTGTGAGTATACATCATAATTCACATGCAACTTCTACCCCTTCGGGAGCTCTTACTCTTTTCAGCGAGGACAAAGATGTAAAATACCCCAATCTTAAGTCCTCAGAAAGCATTGCAGAAACAATACAAAAACACCTCACAGAGGCAACCGGACTTTATGACGGTGGCACACGTTCAGAGGACGAGCTTGCCGTGCTTCGTGGCACTGAGACTTCTGCTGTACTTATTGAGGTAGCTTTTGTAAGCAATTATGATGACCAGGAATTTTTACTTGATGAAGAAAACCTTAACAAAGCAGCTGCAGGAATTGCAGCAGGCATACTTGAGGTTTTAGAGGATTAATTATGTTCAACCTTGTTCTTGTCGAACCGGAAATCCCGCAAAACACCGGAAATATTGCACGTACCTGCAGTGTTACCGGTGCAAATCTTCATATTATTGAACCCATGGGATTTAAAATTGATGACAAAAAGTTAAAACGTGCCGGTCTTGATTACTGGCATCTGCTGAATATAACATACTATAAAAATCTGGACGATTTTTTTGAAAGAAACAGGGGCGGAAACTTTTATTTCTGCACCACAAAAGCGCCCTGTTGCTATACAGACCACGAGTATAAGGACGGAGATTTCTTCTTTTTCGGCAAAGAAACTGCCGGGCTTCCCGAAAGTCTTTTGTCAGCTAATCTTGACCGATGTATCCGCATTCCCATGCGGGAAGAAACCCGTTCACTCAATCTTTCAAACTCTGTTGCAATCGTTTTGTACGAGGCTCTTCGCCAGACAGAGTTTGCCTCGCTTAATGAAACTTCTGCATATTTTGATTAGAAACCGGAGAAGGCGAAAATGATAAAGAATATTAAATATCTTGAATATTCTCCCGATATGCCTCAGTCAAAAGAGTTGGCTGAGGCTGCCGGCATTTCTCCGCTTACCGCTGCAGTTGCATTAAACCGTGGGATAAAATCCAACCAGGAGCTTTCTTCATTTATTAAAAAATCCATCTACTGTCTCCACTCCCCGTATCTTATGAAGGATATGGACAGAGCAGTGGAGATTGTTAAAAGTGCCCTCTCCGGTGGTAAAAAAATCACTGTTTACGGGGACTATGACGTAGATGGGATAACTTCTGTGTCGATACTTGTAAAATATCTGTCCGGACTTGGTGCAGATGTTTCCTTCTACATACCAAGCCGTGAGTCTGAAGGCTATGGATTAAACTGTGAAGCTGTTAAAAAAATCCATAGCATGGGCACAAATCTTATAATAACTGTCGACACGGGTATTACTGCGTGTGACGAAGTGGCTCTCGCCAAAGAGCTGGGTATGGAAATTCTTGTAACCGACCATCATCAGTGCCCTGACATTTTACCCGACTGCGTGGTAATAAACCCGCACAGACCCGATTGTCCCTATCCGTTCAAATCACTTTCGGGCGTTGGCGTTGTGTTTAAACTGCTCTGTGCCCTTGAAAATGAGATTTCTCTGAAAATTCTTGATATGTTCGGCGATATTATTGCAACAGGCACAATTGCCGATGTGGTGGATTTGGTTGATGAAAACCGTATTATTGTTGATTTTGGACTTAAAAAACTAATGTCATCTCCAAACAAAGGGCTTGACGCTCTTATTGTGACATCCGGACTTCGCGGACGAACGATTGACGCATCTACAATAGGTTTTTCAATCGCTCCACGCATCAACGCTGCCGGAAGAATAGGAAACCCCGAAAAAGCTGTTCAGCTTATATTATCCGAAAGCCTGTCCGAGTGTATGGAGCTTGCAAAATATCTTGACGAAGAAAACAAGGACCGTCAGCTCCAGGAAGCTGCTATTTTGCGTGATGCCGAGAAGATGGTTGAAAGTGATGAGTCTTTTAAAGACAAGTCCATTCTTGTTCTTTCAGGATATGGCTGGCATCATGGCATTATAGGTATAGTTGCTTCAAGGATTACTTCAAAATATTATAAACCGTGTATGCTCATAAGCTGTGACGACGGAATTGGCAAGGGTTCGGGGCGCAGTGTTCCCGGTTTTAACCTTTTTGAAGCAATGAAAAGCTGTGGCGATGTGTTTGCAAAATACGGCGGTCATGAGCTTGCTGCAGGATTTACTCTGCCACCCGATAATATTGGTGCACTTGATGCCGCACTTAATAAATATGCTGCAGAAAACATGTCCGATGATGCAAAAACCCCGTCTGTTACTGTAGAATGTGAACTTCCGGTAAAATATATCACCCCGGAAGATATAGATAACCTCCGGCTTCTTGAGCCTTTCGGCGTTTCAAATCCCAAGCCATGCTTTATATGCAGTGGCGTCAGGATTTCGGGCAAACGCCTGATGGGTGATAAGGGGCAGCATATAAAACTAAGCCTCACCAAAGACGGTCAGACTTTTGAAGCGGTAGCTTTCCGCAGACCTGATATAAACGAAAAATTTGCTATAAATGATTATATTACGGTTATCGGCACGCTGACAATCAACGAATGGAATAATATTTCCACACCCCAGCTTATAATATCCGATATACTTCCCCCTCCCGAGGAGTTTAAAGATGCTCCTGACAGGGACAATTTAAAGGCAGTATACAAATATCTCAAGAGTATGGGCGATAAAGTTTTTGCACAGCTTGATGAAATTTCCGAAGGCGTTTTAAATGATTTCGGCATCTCCCTTAAAAACAGTGAAATTTTAGATTGTCTTAACTTTTTCAGCCGTACGGGAGTAGCCGGATACACTCTTAAATCTGATGAAATTACCATAACTTTTATAAAATAAAACCATGATAATTCAAACTAAAAGGAGGTGCAGATATGCTTACTCACCAGGAACTTTATGAAACCTTAATGTCCGATATCCAAAAATCACATTCGGGCGGAAATATTGAAATTGTAACCAAAGCATATAATTTTGCTTTAAAAGCCCACGGCGACCAGAAACGTGTTTCGGGAGAGGATTATATTTGTCATCCCCTGCAGGTTGCCATTATAATTTCCAATATGCTGCTTGACTGTGACACGATTGCAGCAGGCATACTGCACGATACTGTGGAGGATACCGACGTAACTTTTCACGACCTTGAGCTTCAGTTTGGACAAAATGTTGCCCTTATGGTTGATGGTGTAACAAAACTTGGTAAAATCGCATTTGACACTCAGGAGGATGCTCAGATTGAGAACCTCCGTAAAATGTTTATGTCCACCGCACGTGACCTTCGTGTTATGCTTATAAAACTTGCAGACAGGCTGCACAACATGCGTACAATGGACGTAATGCCTGACTATAAGCGTCGGCAGAAATCCAAAGAGACAATAGAGATATTTGCTCCCATTGCAGAACGTCTGGGTATGTTCAAAATCAAAGCAGAGCTTGAAAATCTTTCACTTAAATATCTCGACCCGATAGCTTACAACGAAATCACAACTTCTCTTAAAAATAAAATGTCAAGCAACAACCATATTGACACAATTACTGCTGTTTTAGAGAAAAAGCTTAAAGAAATAAACATAGAAGGCAGCGTATACGGCAGAATCAAGCACGTTTACAGTATCTTCAAAAAAACTTATATGCAAGGCAGATTAATTGACGATATTTATGACATTTTTGCTGTTCGTGTAGTTGTTGAAACAATTCCCGAATGTTATGCCGTTTTAGGCATAATCCACGATTTATACAAACCCATTCCGGGCAGAATAAAAGATTATATTGCTATGCCAAAACCCAACCTGTATCAGTCGCTTCATACAACTGTTATAGGTGACGGCGGTATCCCTTTTGAAATCCAGATTCGTACAGAAGAAATGCACCGCATTGCAGAATATGGTATCGCGGCACACTGGAAATACAAAGACGGTATTCAGCACGATAAGGATGAGTCTAAGTTTACTCACCTGCGTGAAATGCTCGAAATTCAGGGTAGCCTTACCGATAGTGAGGAGTTTATGCAAACCCTCAAAACGGATATGTTTGCAGACGAAGTTTTTGTTTTCACCCCCAAAGGTGATGTCATTTCTCTGCCAACGGGAAGCTGCCCCATTGACTTTGCCTATGCAATTCACAGTGCAATCGGTTCAAAAATGACAGGTGCTAAAGTCAACGGCAAGCTTGTACCACTTTATTATCCTTTGAAAAACGGCGACATTGTAAATATTATTACATCATCTTCTGTTCACGGCCCAAGCCGTGACTGGCTTAAGATTGTCCGCACATCAAACGCAAGACAGAAAATCAATCAATGGTTCAAACGTGAAAAACGTGATGAAAACATTGTCCGCGGCAAGGAAATTTTTGAAAAGGAAATTAAAAAATCCGGATTTTCTTATGCACTGATTTATAATGAAGATATAATAAATCATGAAATCGAGCGCAATCATTTTTCGTCAATTGACGATTTGTTTGCCGCAATTGGTTACGGCGGAATTCCTGCAACAAGAATAGTTTCTAAGCTGACCATGCATTATAAGCAAGAGCTTGCAAAACTGTCACCCGAGGAAAAAATATCTGTTTTCTCTCACAAGACCTCAAGCAACGGCGTTATCGTTACCGGTATTGACAACTGCCTGGTGCGTTTGTCACGTTGTTGTAACCCCGTTCCCGGAGACGACATTGTTGGTTATATCACTCGTGGCAGAGGTGTTAGTGTTCACCGCAAAGACTGCGTAAATGTAATAAACAATTTCGTCGGCGAAGGAGAAACTGACCGCCTTATTGAAGTCCAATGGGAAGAAAAACAGACTTCCGGCTCATACCTTGCAGAGCTTATGGTAACCGCCGACGACCGTACAAATCTTTTGGCAGATGTTATGGTTATCATTTCGGAATTCAGAATTCCCACACATTCTTGTAATGCGAGAATTACAAAAGATATGGTCGGCATAATTTCTCTGACCGTGGAGGTAACCTCCTCTGCGCAGCTTGACAGTCTTATGAAAAAGCTTATGACTGTCCGCGGAGTAATTCAGGTTTCAAGAACAATGCAATAGGAGAAAAAACATGGTATTATTCGGACCTTCCGGCAATTCGGAATCCTTTTATGAACAGGGGTATAAGCATTCGGTTCAGATGCCCAGCTGGCTTAGAGACATGGGGCTTGATGCTTACGAGTATTCCTGTACAAAAGGTGTAAAACTTAAAAAAGAAACTGCCCTGGAGCTTAAATCCGAGGCAGAAAAACATAACATTGTTTTAAGTGTTCATTCCCCCTACTATATAAACCTTGCAACAAGCGATGACGAAAAACGTGTAAAAAGCATAAAATATATAATTGACACTGCTGCCATTGCGGACGCAATGGGTGCAAACCGGATAGTAGTTCATTCAGGTGCATGTTCGGGAATGGAACGTGAAACGGCACTCGGGTTTGCCAAAAAAACGCTGACGCTTGCACTCGCTGAACTTGATAGCCTTGGTCTCGGACATGTTCACATCTGTCCCGAAACCATGGGCAAAATCAATCAGCTCGGCACATTGGATGAGGTTTTAGAGCTTTGTCTTTTAGATGAGCGTCTTATTCCGACAATAGATTTCGGGCATCTTTATGCCCGCACCTTTGGCGGACTTGTAACAAAAGCAGATTTTGAGGCAATTTTTGATGCTATCCAAAACAAGCTCGGCTCAGACAGGCTAAAGATTTTTCACAGCCATTTCAGCCGCATTGAATATACAACCCCGGGCGGTGAAAAACGTCACACAATATTTGATGATACTATGTGGGGGCCGGAATTTGATTTCTGCGGCGAGCTGATTTATAAGAAAAATCTTTCTCCCACTATAATCTGCGAGTCTGCAGGAACTATGGCAGAAGATGCCCTTAAAATGAAACAGTATTATAATAAACTCAGAGGTTGATATGTATAACTTACGACTTGAAAAATTAAGAAAAGAAATGTCTGCACTGCATCTTGATGCAATGCTTGTGTCCGGCTCAGCTAACGTCCGTTATTTAAGCGGTTTTTCCGGCTCCGAATCTGACCTTGTTGTAACTTCCGACACTGTTTATCTTCTGTGCGATGCCCGCTACACGCTGCAGGCATCCATTGAATGTCTGCACTGCAAGGTGTTAGATACTGCCGGCGGCATATATAATCTTTTAAACAGCATAATTGCAGACCACAACATACGTTTTCTCGGCATAGAGGACCGGTCACTAAGTCTTGCCGCATTCAATGCTATGTCAAAAACAGTTGCCGGAGCAGCGCTTATTCCAGCCGGAGCAGTTGTAACAAATCTCCGCATTTTAAAGGATGAAAAGGAAATTACCGCTCTTAAAAAAGCGGCATGGATTGCTGACCGTGCATTTGACCATGTTCTTCCGCTTATAAAGACAGGAGTAAAAGAAATTGAGATTGCAGCAGAAATTGAATATTCCATGCGTAAAAACGGTGCTGAAAATATCGCTTTTGACACAATTGTAGCTTCTGGACCAAATGCAGCAAAGCCTCACGGCACTGCTTCAGAAAAGCCCATCCAACCCGGCGATTTTGTCGTGATGGATTACGGCTGCATAGTTGACGGATACTGCAGTGACATTACACGCACTGTTGCGGTAGGTCCTATTACTGAGGCACAAAAAAGCGTTTATAATAGTGTGCTGTATGTTCAGACAAAAATGCTTTCGCTTATTCATTCAGGCATGGCATGCAGCGAGGCTGACGCCATAGCAAGAAGGCATTTTTCCCTTTTTGGCTGCGAAAAATATTTCACCCATTCTCTCGGACACGGTGTGGGCATAGACATTCACGAACAGCCAAACCTTTCCGGGCGGTCTGACAAAATTATTTCAGACAACATGGTCATAACCGTTGAACCGGGACTTTATTTGGACGGAAAATATGGCGTGAGAATTGAAGATACGGTGGTTATTTCAGGCGGAAAACCATACCGACTTACAAATTCTCCCAAAGAATTAATTATAATTTAGAAAAATGTCTTGAAATTTATAGAATTTTATTGTAAAATATATACATAATAATATTTAAAAGGAGAAAATTAAAATGATTTCTGCAGGTGATTTCAGAAACGGCGTAACATTTGAGCTTGACGGCAACGTGTTTCAGATTATACATTTCCAGCATGTTAAACCCGGCAAAGGCGCTGCTTTCGTAAGAACAAAAATCAAAAATATTATAACAGGTGCGGTTTTGGAAAGAACATTCAGCCCTACCGACAAAATGCCCAAAGCACATGTTGAAAGAAAAGATATGGAATATCTTTATAACGACGGTGAGCTTTACTATTTCATGGATACCGAAACATACGAACAGCTTCCTTTAGGTACAGACCTTCTTGAAGCAGCTCTTCCCTACCTTAAGGAAAATATGGTTGTTAAAGTACTTTCCTTCAAGGGCAGCGTTTTCGGTGTAGAACCTCCCAACTTTGTTGAACTTGAAGTAACTGAAACTGAGCCGGGCGTTAAAGGTGACACAGCTACAGGCGCTACAAAACCGGCTATCGTTGAAACAGGTGCTACTGTTATGGTTCCCCTGTTTGTTAACACTGGTACTGTAATCAGAGTTGATACACGTACCGGTGACTACATGGAAAGAGTTAACTAAGAAAGGCGGACAGATTTATGTCTTATTTTACAGAAAAGGCTGCGTATCTTAAAGGTCTCGCAGAAGGCCTCGAGATTGACAGTTCCACAAAAGAAGGTAAACTTTTACTTGCTATGCTGGAAGTTATCGAAGATATGGCTGATGAGATTGAAATGCTTGATGAAAAGCAGGACGATATGCTCGATTTGATTTCCGATTTAGCGGATGAAGATTGCGATTGCTGCGATGATGACCTTGATTATTTTGAAATTGAGTGTGAAAAATGCGGAAACGTGATTTGCCTCGATGAAGATATTTTAGTTTCGGACGAAGATATTGTTTGTCCCGTTTGCGGCGAAGTAATCGAGCTTGAAATTGAAGATTGCGATTGTTGCGATTGCGACGACTGCCATTAATTTGATTAATAAGAGAAAAGCTGTTGCCTTGGGCAACAGCTTTTTTGTTAAATTATTGTTACTGTTTTCCCTGTTTTATTGACTTTAATGTTCCATTGTTGTATAATTTATCTGTAAAGGTATATATTTTTATGGAGGAAAACAATGTTATGCACAAAGTGCGGGAAAAATCCCGCTGTAATATTTATTAAAAATCAGGCTGCACCTAACGAGCCCGCTCAGGCACTTTGCTTTAAATGTGCCCGTGAACTTGGCGGTGGTTTTATAGACAGTGCACTTGAAAGTATGGGAATCAACCCCGAGGAGGCAAACGAGCTTTTGGGAAATGCCGAGCTTAATGAAGCGTTGCAGAATATGTCCCCCGAGGAAATGCAGGCGGCACTATCCGAACTGCCGGACGAGTCTGCCGGAGCTGATTTGGATGCAAAATCTCCCATGAACATGATGGAAAGCTTTATCAGCAACATGACCAAATTCATGAGCAGCGCACCAAAGCAAAATCCATCTTCACAGGAAAATGCAAAACCGCAAAAAGCAGAAAACAATCCCAAAAAACGCCGCAAGTTTCTGGAAACCTACGGTCAGGACCTTACCCGCAAGGCAAAAGACGGCGAAATTGACCGGGTTATAGGTCGTGACACCGAAATTGCACGTATAGTGCAAATTCTTAACCGACGCAGCAAAAACAACCCTGTTCTTTTAGGCGAACCGGGCGTCGGCAAAACTGCAATTGCCGAAGGACTTGCGCTCAGGATTGTAAACAAACAGGTTCCGCCCAAGCTCTTTGGATATTCAGTTTATCTGCTTGACTTCGCTTCTCTTGTTGCGGGAACACAGTTCCGCGGTCAGTTTGAATCAAGACTGAAAAATCTTATTGAAGAGGTTAAAAAAGAGGGCAATATCATCCTCGTAATTGACGAAGTTCACAATATAGTAGGTGCAGGTGATGCTGAAGGCGGTGCAATGAACGCCGCAAATATTTTAAAACCGGCACTTGCACGTGGTGAAATTCAGATTATCGGTGCAACAACTCTTACGGAGTACAGAAAAAAAATCGAAAAGGATTCTGCTCTTGAACGCAGGTTTCAGCCCGTCCTTATCGGAGAACCTTCTCCAATGGATACAATCGAAATCATAAAGGGTATAAAGGACTATTACGAATCATACCATAAAGTAAGAATTTCCGAAGAGGTTATAAAAGCAGCCGTACTGCTTTCCGAACGTTATATTCACGACCGCTTCATGCCCGACAAGGCTATTGACATTATTGACGAGGCATCCTCAAAGGTTAACCTGTCAAACGCTGCACTTATTGAACTTGCCGATTTAAAGCTTGAGCTTTCGAAAATTAATTCCGAGCGCGAAAACTGTGACCCGGAAGATTTTCAGAAAATTGCAGATTTAAAATCTTCAGAATGCCGCACCCTCGACAGAATAAGAGAAATCGAACTTTCGGATATTTATACTGACGTTACCGTAGAAGACGTTACCGAAGTAGTTCAACTCTGGACCAATATTCCTGTCAAGGCTCTTACCGAAGTGGACTCCAAAAATCTTATAAATCTTGAAGAGCAGCTTCATCAAAGCGTCATTGGGCAGGACAAAGCGGTTGATGCAATTGCAAGGGCTGTGCGCAGAAAACGTGCAGGCATAAACAGTAAAAAACGCCCTGTTTCCTTTATATTTGTCGGACCTACCGGTGTTGGTAAGACGGAACTTGTAAAGACTCTTGCCCGCTGTATGTTTGGTAGCGAGGGTGCTCTTATAAGGCTTGACATGTCAGAGTATATGGAAAAGCACTCGGTTTCAAAGCTTATAGGCTCGCCACCGGGATATGTGGGTTATGACGAGGCAGGTCAGCTTACCGAAAAAATCCGCAGAAATCCATATTCGGTAATTTTACTTGACGAAATTGAAAAAGCACACGCAGATGTCTTCAACATATTCCTTCAGGTTTTAGACGACGGCAGAATAACCGACTCTCAGGGCAGAACGGTAAATTTTGAAAACACTGTGATAATAATGACTTCAAACGCAGGCAGCGACTTAAAATCGGGCAGCATGGGATTTGAAAGTTATGCAACAGAGGGCAGATATGAAAAAGCTCTTTCTCAGCTTTTCCGCCCCGAATTTTTAAACCGTGTTGACGAGGTAATAGAATTTGACTATCTCACCCAAGATAACCTTATTAAAATTACCGAGCTTATTTTGGGAGAACTTGCAAAAGGCCTTGCAGAAAAAAATATTACAATGACCGTCAGTGATGCGGCGAAAGATTTAATCGTTCAAAAAGGATATGACAAAAAATTTGGTGCACGACCGCTAAGACGTGTAATCTTGCGTGAAATTGAAGATGTCATCGCATCCAAGGTAATTTCGGGCGAAATTAAAGAAGGCAGAAATATTTGCATAGATGCTGCAAATAATAATTTCATAATTCTTTAAGTTTTTTTCATATTGTTTTCATACAGTTTTCAAAAAACTGTATTATAATACAATTAACAAATTAAGCAGTAGCTACTGTTTAAGGAAAGGATTGATAATATGTCAGATTTAAACGATTACAGATGGTATAACGATGATTTTCAGAATAATCAGCAGCCGGTTGCTTATACTGCTCCGCAGAAGAAAAAACGCTCCCGCAAGGGTTGGTATATTGCCCTTGTTTGTGTAATGGCAGCTATAATGCTTGCAAGCACAACTGTTACTGTTTTTGTCCTTGCATCCGGTGACCGTTCGCAAACACACAGCAATTCGCTTTTCCAGGGAGATGTAAATTCTTCCTTTAATTATCAACAGCTTACCGACGGTGAGCGCGAGTCCAAAAGCACAGTTGAAATAGCTGCACAGGTTGGACCTTCGGTAGTTGGTATTACCACAAAATATACCTACCGTTCATTCTTTGGTCAGTCTTATGAACAGTCGGGCAGCGGCAGCGGAATTATTATTTCCGACGACGGATATATCGCAACAAACTTCCATGTAATTGAAAATGCGAATGCAGTTTCCGTTACTTTAAATACCGGCGAAGAATTCGGGGCAACAGTTGTAGGCTATGATGCAGAAACTGACCTTGCACTTCTTAAAATATCCGCTTCTGGTCTTGCCGAAGCGACTCTCGGCACTTCTGATGCTCTGCAGGTAGGTGAACTTGCCGTTGCAATCGGCAACCCGCTTGGTCAGGAGCTTGCAGGTACTGTAACTGTTGGCGTTATAAGTGCAGTTAACCGTTCAATCGCTTCCGATAACGGCAAAACAATGACACTCATTCAAACTGATGCTGCCATCAACCCCGGTAACTCGGGTGGTGCTCTCGTTAATGCTTATGGCGAAGTAATCGGTATCAACTCCATGAAATTCTCCGGCAGCGGTGTTGAAGGTATTGGTTTTGCAATCCCTATGGACATCGCAAAGCCCATCTTAACTGAGCTTATGACAAACGGTTATGTAACCGGTCGTCCGCTTATTGGTATTTCACTCCGTGAAATCACTCCTGAAATTGCGGCAATCAACGATATCCCCGCAGGTGTTCAGGTAGCTTATGTTTCCGAAGGCGGTGCAGCTGAAAAAGCAGGCATCAAGCAGGGTGACACAATTGTTTCAGTTGACGGAAAACTTGTTGAAACCACAAAAGATGTCAGCGACATCAGAGACCAGCACAAAGCTGGTGACACAATTAAAATTGTTGTAAACCGTGACGGTCAGACACTTTCGTTTGATGTTGTACTCCAGGAAGATACCACTTCAAGAACCTCCAATTAATTTATTATAAAGCAATATGTTGCGGCAATTCCTGTTTTTATGGGTGCCGCAACATGTCTTGCTATTTGAAAGGAAATTACTATGTTTTATACACTTACTGCAAATCCCGCAATTGATATGAATATTTCATCAAACGGACTTATCCGCAAAGAAGTAAACCGCACCCGTGATGCTGTATATACCCCTAACGGCAAAGGCGTGAACGTTAGCCTTGTACTCCACCACTTTGGCATTCCCTCAACAGTTTTAGGCTTTTTCGGCGGTTTTTCCGGCGAATACATAGTCACCGAATGTAAAAAAAGAGGTCTTGGCGCAAAACCCGTAATGATAGATGAAATTACACGTGTAAACGTATTTTTAAATGACGGCGAAGGTGAATTCAAGCTTGTTAACGAAGGACCTGTGATTACACCGGAGCAGGAAGCGGAATTCTTAACTCTGCTCGAATCTCTTGATGATATGGAATACCTCTGCATCAGCGGAAGTCTGCCCAGAGGAATTTCATCTGAGTTTTATGATAACGTTTTCAAATGCTGTGCCCGAAAAGGTACAAAAGTTGTACTTGATATCAGCTCGCCGAAATTCAAAGACCTTCTCGCCTACCGCCCTCTTTTAATCAAACCCAACGATGAAGAAATCCGTGACATTTTCGGCATACTTTTAAAAACCGAAGATGATATTAAATCGGCAATTAAAATGCTTCACGAGCTTGGTGCACAGAATGTGCTGCTCACTCTCGGTAACAAAGGCGGTTACTTCTCTAACGGTGAAAAGGTGTGGTATTGTGGTACATATCCCGTAAAGTTTTTAAGCAGCGTTTGCTGTGGGGACGCCTGCCTTGCAACTTTCCTCAGTTTCTGGGCAAATGACCGTTCAAACGTGGTGGAAGCACTGAAAAAATCTGCCGCTGCAGGCTCCAATGTTGCAGAAAGTGCCGGCCTCGGCGACCTTGCAATGGTGGATGAATATGCTAAACATATTGAAGTAAGAGAAGTTTAAATACAGAATGCAAAATTATGGTCAAAACCCGAACAAAATTCGTTCGGGTTTGTTTTATTGTCGTAATTTGTCGATAAAAAATTGTTGCAAAATGTAAAATAAAATGTTATAATAAATTTGCTACAAAAAGTCAATATAGAAGGGATTTGATAACACCAAGGGATTGGTATATCCATTTTTAATATTGTATACATTGGTTAGAAACTGCTAAAAACGTAGGCTCCACCGGTGTATGCGATGTGTTTAACATATCCTTTCTTCGGACTTTTTGTAGCAAAAAAGGGAGCTATGCGTTTTATGTGCGTCAGCTCCGGCCGACGCACTTTTTTAATATTCCGAAAACCGGAATGTCGAAAATCGCCATTCCCTACAATTTAATTAAATGATTGGAGAAAGATTATGGATAAATATAAAGAAATGTATTATATTTTATTTAATGCTATCACCGAGGCAAATAAAATCTTACAGGAGGCTCAAAAGAAAGTCTAAGAAATTTATATTTCAAACAAATAACTAAAACCCGACCAATGGTCGGGTTTTTTCATTAATTTTTCATTTTGCATTCTACATTCTGCATTATTATTTAACGCTTCCGTCAGCGTTAAATAAGGGCAGGGGTTCAAGCGCAATGATGTCGGGTCTGTCTATTGCATCGCCTTCGGCAAGAATTGTCATTTTGCCGGCAGTAATTCCGCCAACCTCTTCCACCAGATATTCAATGGCACGAAGCGATTCGCCTGTGCTTATAACATCGTCAACAATCAGCACTTTTTTGCCTTTCATTTTTGCAATTTCATCAGCACCAAGGCAAAGTGTCTGTTCCTTTTCGGTGGAAATGGATTTCACCTTGACCGTCACTATATCTTTCATATAAAGCTTGAACGCTTTTCTTGCAACAACATACGGTTTTCCCGACTGGCGCGACATTTCATGAGCAAGCGGAATTCCCTTTGATTCTGCGGTAATAATAACATCAAAATCAGGTGCTTTTTGGAGCAATAGTCCGGCCGCTTTTTCAGTCAGTTCAACGTCGCCGAAAATAACAAAACCGGCTATGTATAAATCGTCAGTAACTCTGCAAATGGGCAAATCTCTTTCAAGACCTGCTATCTTCATTCTATGATACATTTTTATCATTCCTTTCATAGTTTCATCTTATCATTTTAGTTCTCAAAAGTCAACATAAATCCGTCATATTTGTGACATAATAAAAAGTAATTTTACTTTTTTTGTTCACAGTAACGAAATTACTATATAATATTGACTTATAGGAAAAAAAGTAGTATAATTTACTATGTACGGGCATGTCCGTACACTAGTATTGTTTTTATTTTATTTTATATTACTTTAGGAGGTTGAATTTATGCCAAATTCAAAGAAGCTCACAGTTGACGGCAATACCGCGACAGCCCATGTTGCCTATGCCTTCAGCGACGCCGCAGCTATCTTCCCTATCACTCCTTCTTCCAACATGGCTGAAGTTTGTGATGAGTGGGCAGCTTACGGCAGAAAAAACATTTTCGGCCAGACAATGAAGATTGTAGAAATGCAGTCTGAAGCAGGTGCAGCAGGTGCCGTTCACGGCTCTCTTGCAGCAGGTGCTCTCACAACAACATTCACAGCATCTCAGGGTCTTCTCCTGATGATTCCTAACATGTACAAAATTGCCGGCGAACTTATGCCTGCTGTTTTCCATGTAAGTGCTCGTTGCGTATCCGCACACGCTCTTTCAATTTTCGGTGACCATTCCGACGTAATGGCTTGCCGTCAGACAGGTTTTGCAATGATTGCATCCGCATCCGTTCAGGAAGCTATGGATATTGCTACAGTTGCTCACCTTTCCACACTTAAATCAAAGGTTCCGTTCCTTCACTTCT
This sequence comes from Clostridia bacterium, assembly GCA_045633565.1. GTDB lineage: Bacteria > Bacillota > Clostridia > RUG12999 > RUG12999 > RGIG7450. The sequence continues at coordinate 19,426 of JAZQYO010000024.1, forward strand.
TTGACGGTTTCAGAACTTCTCACGAAATCCAGAAAATCGACGCTATCCCTTACGACACATTAGCTACAATGGTTGACCCTGCGGATATCGAAGATTTCAGACGCCGTGCTATGAACCCTGAACATCCTGACCAGAGAGGTACAGCACAGAACCCTGACATCTACTTCCAGAACAGAGAAGCTTGTAACAAATACTATGACGCTGTTCCCGGCATCGTAGAAACTATGATGAAGAAGGTTGAAGCTGCTACAGGCAGAAAATACAACCTCTTCGACTATGTTGGTGCTCCCGATGCTGAAAGAGTTATCATTGCTATGGGTTCCGGTGTTGAAGCTATTGAAGAAACAGTTGACTATCTCGTAGCTAAAGGCGAAAAAGTTGGTCTTATCAAAGTAAGACTTTACAGACCTTTCTCTGCTGAACACTTTGTTAAAGCTATTCCTGCAACAGCTAAGAAAATCGCTGTTTTAGACAGAACAAAAGAACCCGGTTCATTCGGTGAACCTTTATATGTTGACGTTGCAACAGTTCTTAACGATAAAGGTATGAAAGACATCACAGTTGTTGGTGGCAGATACGGTCTTGCTTCCAAAGAATTCACACCTTCTATGGTTAACGCTATCTACGAAAACCTTAAACTTGACGCTCCGAAAAACCACTTCACAGTTGGTATTAACTATGTCGTTACAGGTCTTTCACTCGAAGTTAAAGAAGAAATCGATACAACTCCTGCAGGTGTTACACGTTGTAAATTCTACGGTCTTGGTTCTGACGGTACTGTTGGTGCTAACAAAAACTCCATCAAAATCATTGGTAACCACACAGACATGTACGCTCAGGGTTACTTCTCTTATGACTCTAAAAAATCCGGTGGTATTACAGTATCTCACTTAAGATTCGGTAAAACACCTATCAAAGCTCCTTATCTTCTGACAGTTTCTGACTTCATCGCTTGTCATAACTCTTCTTATGTTACAAGATATGATGTTCTCGCAGGCATCAAAGAAGGCGGTACATTCCTCCTTAACTCTCCCTGGAACACTGTTGAAGAACTTGAAGCTAACCTCCCTGCTGAAATGAAACAGACAATCGCTAAAAAGAATGTTAAATTCTACAATATTGATGCTATCAAACTCGGCATGGAACTCGGTCTTGGTTCAAGAATCAACATGATTATGATGGCAGCTTTCTTCAAACTTGCTAACATCATCCCCATGGACGATGCAGTTAAATACATGAAAGAAGCTATCGTTAAATCCTACGGCAAAAAAGGTGAAAAAGTTGTTAACATGAACAACGCTGCAGTTGACGCAGGTAACGAAAGACTCGTTGAAATTAACTACCCTGCATCCTGGGCTACAGCAACAGAAGGTGCTCTTCCCGCTGAAGTTCCTGCAACAGATTACTTCAACAGCTTTGTTAAACCTATCCTTGCTCAGAAGGGTGACAATCTCCCTGTAAGTGCATTTGATGCAGACGGCATTGTTCCTGCAGGTACAACTCAGTTTGAAAAACGTGGTATTGCAGTACTCGTTCCTCAGTGGGATATTGACAACTGTATCCAGTGTAACCAGTGTGCTTATGTTTGTCCGCACGCTTGTATCAGACCTTACCTTGCAACTGAAGAAAACCTCAAAAATGCTCCCGCAAGCTTTGAAACAAAGAAAGCTATCGGTAAAGCTTATGACGGTCACCTCTACAGAATGCAGGTAAGCCCCATGGATTGTACAGGTTGTGGCAACTGTGCTGACATCTGTCCTGCTCCTAAGGGTAAAGCACTCGTTATGAAACCGCTTGTTGAAGTTGCTGCTAAAGACAACGCTAACTGGGATTTCGCTCAGACACTTCCCACTCCTGAAGTATCGTTCAGCAAAGCAACAGTTAAAGACAGCCAGTTCATTCATCCTCTCTTTGAGTTCTCCGGCGCTTGCGCAGGCTGTGGTGAAACACCTTATGTAAAACTCGTTTCCCAGCTCTTTGGTGACAGAATGATGGTTGCTAACGCAACAGGTTGTTCTTCAATCTACGGCGGTAGTGCTCCTACTAACCCCTACACAGTAAATAAAGACGGTCACGGTCCTGCATGGGCTAACTCCCTCTTTGAAGATAACGCTGAGTTCGGTCTCGGCTTCCAGATTGCTCTCCTCCAGAGAAGAGCTAAACTTGAACAGCTCATCGCTAAATTCCTCGAAGCTCCTTGCTGTGACGAAATGGCTGATGCGTTCAAAAAATGGCTTGAGGTTAAAGATGAAGGCGATGCTTCCAAAGAAGCAGGCAACGTGCTTAAAGCTAAACTCCCTGTTGCAATCGAAAAAGCTTCCGGCGATATGAAAGCTCTGCTCGAAGAAATCTATTCTTATGCAGAACTCTTCACCAAAAAATCCGTTTGGATCTTCGGTGGTGACGGTTGGGCATACGACATTGGTTACGGCGGTCTTGACCACGTAATCGCAAGCGGTGAAGACGTAAACATCCTCGTAATGGATACAGAAGTTTACTCCAACACAGGCGGTCAGTCCTCTAAAGCTACTCCTACTGCTGCAATCGCAAAATTTGCTGCTGCAGGTAAGAGAGTTAAGAAGAAAGACCTCGGTCTTATCGCTATGTCTTACGGTTATGTATACGTTGCAAGCGTATGTATGGGTGCTGACCACAACCAGCTCCTCAAAGCTATGAGAGAAGCTGAAAGCTATCACGGTCCGTCACTTATCATTGCTTACGCTCCTTGTATCAACCACGGTATTGCTAAAGGCATGGGCAAATCCCAGGCAGAAGCAAAAGCCGCTGTTGAATCAGGTTACTGGCAGCTTTACAGATACAATCCGAGCCTCGCTGAAGAAGGCAAAAATCCCTTCACTCTCGATTCCAAAGCTCCCACAGGCGAAGTTAAGGAATTCCTTAAAGGTGAAGCAAGATATGCTGCACTTCTCAAACAGTTCCCGGATGTTGCTGAAGGTCTCTTCGACAAAGCTTCCGAAGAAGCTCTTGCAAGATACGAACAGTACAAAGGTATGGCTGAATAATTAAACCATATACAAAAACCACGGTGATTTTCACCGTGGTTTTTTATTTGTGAAACAGTCAAGGTTCCGGAGCACCGGCCGTAATCTTTGATTGCGATAGCGGGTCGGGTTCTAATTTTATTAATCTGTAGGGGCGCCCGAACCGGGACGATGAAGGCATCGTCCCCTACAATAATTCTGCATCAATTTCTGTGCGTCCGTTTCAGTGTCGTAATTTGTCGACAAAAAATTGTTGCAAAATGTAAATTTTGGTGTTATAATAATCTTGCTAAACAAATTACATATTTCTTTTAGGCATGTGTTTTGCTTATGGCAAAAACGCAAGCTCTATTTACATGCCTTGAAGAAAGTGTCTGTAATTTGTTTAGCGACTTGGAGCTATGCGTTTTTCGTGCGTAGCCTTGCGCTACGCATTTTTTTATTACCTGATGTGCACTATAAGGTTTAAAGGCGTAGATGCTCTAAAAATAATATTAAAGGAGTAAAACTTATGGACAAATATCAGGAAATGTATTATGTTTTATTTAATGCAATAACAGAGGCAACCAAAATACTGGAAGAAGCACAGAAAAAAGCGGAAGAAATATACATATCGACAAATGAGGAAAACTAAAAAATCAAGGTGGCTGATGTTAGCCACCTTAATTTTGTTTTCTTACTAAATCGTATTCGTCACCATTCTGCCAGTATGAACAGTCAAAGGAGTTGCCGCTCATAAACCGCATCATTTCATCTTCGTCGAGGTTGACATTACATATGTAGCAATCCCACTCCTCGTCATATTCATAATGTGCACAGGTTTCACAGTTTTTTGCCATAAAATCACCTAAAACGCATTCTTTATATGTCTTATCTCTGGTTTCTTCTCCCCCAAGACTTCCACTACATCGAATCTTGCGTTGCCTTTATATTTATTTCTCATAATATAAAGCTGTGCGGTTTTGCGAAGTCTTTCACGTTTGGTGGCTGTAACAAACTCTTCCGGCCTGCCAAAGTGGGCAGATTTTCGTTGTTTCACCTCGGTAAAAACAAGCACGTCTTTGTCATAGCTTATTATATCAATCTCGCCGCATTTCTCGTGATAGTTTCTGTCCACTATTTTATGACCATGCCACCGCAGATATCGGGCAGCTTGTCTTTCGCCCCGGTTGAGACCTTTTTTCCCAAATATAAGTTTTAAAAAATTATTCATTATACTGCTCAATCATATCGCTGTATTTTGCCTGATAACCGCCACTTGAAATATCCACATAGTAAGACACAATCAAAACAAGCAGTGATACAACACCGCAGATTATCCAAAGTTTTGTATTAATTCGACGGTTGAAGATTGAAGCTATCAGCATAATAACGCAAAAAACAAAAAACAAAAACGCCAGTGTTCCAAGTGCTTTGAACATCTTTTACGCCTCCTTTTATAGAATTATTATACTATTTTGGTTTTCTGATGTCAATAGACTACTTTTTTGGTAAAAAGTATTGATTTTTCTGCCATTTTATTATACAATATATGGTGTAAAAATTTTTCCTTCAGGAGTGATATATATGGATAAAGAAAAAGTAATTACCAGAATCACTGACGTCGGCGTTGTAGCCGTTGTCCGTGCAGAAAACAGCGAAAAAGCAATGAGAATTGTTGACGCTTGTATTGAAGGCGGAATTCCTGCAATTGAACTTACCTTCACAGTTCCCAAAGCACATAAGGTTATTGAGGACCTGGCAGCAAAATACTCCAGCGACGAAATTATCCTTGGTGCAGGAACAGTTATGGACAGCGAAACAGCAAGAATTGCTATGCTTTCGGGTGCCGAATATATCGTAAGTCCTTATTTTGACCTCGAAACAGTTAAAACCTGTAACAGATATCGTGTTCCCTGCATGCCCGGTGCTATGACAATCAAAGAAGTGGTTGCAGCTATGGAAGCAGGTGCGGATATTGTTAAAATTTTCCCCGGCGACCTTTTCGGTCCCAAAATCATCAAGGACATCAAAGGTCCTATTCCCTACGCTAAAATGATGCCAACAGGCGGTGTTGACGTTGACAACGTTGACCAGTGGATTAAAGCAGGTGCAGTAGCCGTAGGTGCGGGCAGTTCTTTAACAGCAGGTGCTAAAACCGGTGACTATAAAGCAGTTGCAGAAACAGCTAAAAAATTCGTTGAAGCGGTTAAAGCAGCAAGAGGCAAGTAATAGAAAGGAAATAATTATTATGAAAAAAGCAGTTACTTTCGGCGAAATAATGTTAAGACTTCAGACTCCTACATATCAGAGGTTCCTTCAGGCTCAGACCTTGGAATCAACTTTTGGCGGTGGTGAAGCCAACGTTGCAGTATCTCTTGCTAACTACGGCATAGATGCAGCCTTTGTTACAAAGCTCCCCTCAAACCCCATTGGTGACTGGTGTGTTGCAGAAATTCGCAAACACGGCGTTGATACATCAAAAATTACTCGTGGTGGCGAAAGAGTTGGTATCTATTTTGTAGAAAAAGGTGCTTCTCAGAGAGCATCCAACGTTGTATATGACAGAGCTCATTCTTCCATCGCAACAGCAGAAAGTAAAGACTTTGACTGGGATGCAATTTTTGAAGGTGTGGAATGGTTCCATTTCACAGGTATCACTCCCGCTATTTCGGACGCCGCTGCCGAAGTTTGTCTTGAGGCTCTTAAAAAAGCCAAAGAACACGGCGTTACAGTAAGCTGTGACCTTAACTTCAGAAAAAAACTCTGGACAAGCGAAAAAGCTTGCAAGGTTATGTCCGGTCTTATGCCTTATGTTGACGTTGCTATCGCTAACGAAGAAGACGCAGAAAAAGTATTCGGTATCAAAGCCGCTGCAACAGATGTTAACTCAGGTGAAATCAACCACGACGGTTATAAAGATGTTGCAAAGCAGCTAGCTGACAAATTCGGCTTTAAATATGTTGCAATAACTCTCCGCGAAAGCCACAGCGCATCCGCTAACGGCTGGTCCGCTATGCTTTACGACGGCAAAGAATACTATTTCTCTAAAAAATATGAAATTACACATATTGTTGACCGTGTAGGCGGTGGTGACTCCTTTGGTGGCGGTCTTATCTACTCACTTATGAATGGATACAGCCCCGACGATGCGATAAATTTCGCAGTTGCAGCATCCTGTCTGAAACACTCAATTGAAGGCGACTTTAACCTCGTTAGTGTTAAAGAAGTTGAAACCCTCATGAAAGGCGACGGCTCGGGCCGCGTTCAGAGATAACTAAAAACTAAAATTTGCTTGGGCGCTGTATCACCAAAAAATATTTCTGATACAGCCCCTTGTTTTTGGTGACCCGATATGAATACTTTTGAAGGAATTATTACCGAGATTATCTATAATAATGACGATAACGGTTATGCTGTCTGTGAGTTTTTATCCGGTGACGAAAGCTTCACCATAACCGGTTGTCTGCCGCTTGTGTCGGTTGGCGACAAGCTGAGGCTCACAGGCGACTTTGTTATTCATATGGAATATGGCGAGCAGCTCAGCGTTAAATACTTTGAAAAGCTTGTTCCCGAAGGCAGCGAGGAAATATTCATTTATCTTGCTTCGGGCGCAATTTCGGGTGTAAAAGAAGCCATTGCCAAAAGAATAATAGACCGTTTTGGCGACGACAGCTTGGATATAATTCGCGACTTTCCCGAAAAGCTTGTACAAATCAAGGGAATATCCGAAGAAAAAGCTATAAGTATTCATAACCAATACATTGAGCAGATTGGTGTCCAGCAGATTATTTCTTTTTTAGGTCAGTATGGGATAAATACTTCCCTTGCCTTTAAAGTATATAACCACTTTGGTTCAAGGTCGGTTGACAGTGTTAAACTTAACCCCTACTGTGTATGTGAAATTCCGAGCATCGGCTTTGCTACAGCAGACAGGATTGCTCATCTGTTGGGGTTTGCCTCAAACTCCCCCGAAAGAACCGGCGCGGCAATTTTACACATTCTTTCCGATGCAGTTTCCCGTGGGCACACATTTCTGCCCGACGACATTTTAACCGAAGGCGTTATCAGCCTTATCGGCACAGACAGTGAAACTGTTTCTCAGCAGATTACAAGGCTTCTGCTTGAGAAAAAACTAAAGCGCCGGGATACCACCGGCTCACAGCCGGCGATTTATCTTCCGGCAATGTTCACAGCAGAAACAGGCTGCGCAAAAATTCTGCTTTCTCTTGCGGAATCCTCCGCTAAAAAGATACCTTTTTCCGAAAAGGATATAGGTAGCGACATTACTCTCGCCCCCGAACAGCTTGATGGGGTGAAATCTGCCCTTGAAAACCGCATAACGGTTATAACGGGTGGACCGGGCACAGGCAAAACGACTGTGCTCAACAGCATAATTTCAATTTTGAAAAATCAGAGTCTTGAGATTGCACTTTGTGCCCCAACCGGCAGGGCTGCCAAACGCATGAGTCAGCTTTGTGGTGAAGAAGCAAAAACAATTCACCGTCTTCTTGAAATGTCATATTCGGATGACGAATCCCGCATGACATTCGGTAAAAATGAGTATAACCCCATCCAAGCCGATGTTTTAATAGTTGACGAGATGTCTATGGTGGACATTCTACTCATGTACCACCTTCTCAAGGCGCTTCCCGATAAATGCAGAATAATCCTTGTGGGCGACAGTGACCAGCTTCCTTCAGTTGGGGCAGGAAACGTCCTCAGAGATATTCTCTCAGGCGGTAAAATAAACTCTGTCCGCCTTACTAAAATTTTCCGTCAGAAAACAGAAAGTATGATAACCGAAAATGCCCACCGCATAAATTCCGGGAAAACTCCCGTATGCAACGGCGAGGGCACCGACTTCTTTTTTCTGCCTCGTCCGAGCTTAACTGACGGCACAAAAGAAATTGTCCGACTTTGTCTTACAAGGCTTCCGGGCTATCTTTCTCTTGACCCAATGGAATGTGTGCAGGTGCTTTGTCCTTCAAGGAAAGGCCCTATGGGCAGTGAAAATTTAAATAATATCCTCCAGGCAGCATTCAATCCCCCGTCGCCCGGCAAAAAAGAGCTTAACCGAAAGGGATTTGTGCTCCGTGAGGGGGATAAAATAATGCAAATTCGCAATAATTATGATATGCAGTGGTATATAGGCAACCAGCCCGGTAGCGGAATTTTTAACGGTGACCTTGGTATAATAGAAGAAATCGATAAAAAAACCGGGACTGTTACCATTATTTTTGACGGTGAGAAAACAGTTGAATATCCGGTAGAATACCTTGACGATATTGAGCTTTCTTATGCAATAACCGTTCACAAAAGTCAGGGCAGCGAATTTAACGCAGTGGTTATTCCTATGTATCAGTGTCATAAAAACCTCATGACAAGAAATCTGTTTTACACCGCCGTCACAAGAGCAAAAAAACTTGTTGCTCTTGTCGGCAGAGAAGATGTAACCGAGTTTATGACGGCGAACAACTTCGAAGATTTACGCTACAGCGGACTTGCTGAATTACTGAAGGATTAATTTAATGAAGCTTTTTAAAATGTTTTTTGATATGTTTTTCCCGCCCAAATGCATTTATTGCGGCGAGTTTTTAAGGCTTGGTGACCGGCCTCTCATCTGCAGAAGATGCAAAGACCTTATACCGCAAGCCTCAATTCGTTGCGCTAAATGTGGTGGTGTAATAACATATAATGGTGGAAAACCCGAATGTCTTTCATGTAGAGCTGCCGGCAGATATTTTGACGGAGTTTTTGCTTCGGCAATGTATGTGGGTAATGTGCGTTTGGCAATTTTAAAATATAAATTTGGCGCACAGGTTTATATGGCAAAACCGCTTGTATATTTCACTGCCGATGGTATAAAGAAGCTGGGCGTTAAGGCAGACGTTGTTTTAAACGTACCGCCTGACCCCAAAAGGCAGACCAAGCGCGGGTTTGATTCAACCGGTCAGCTTGCAAAACTTATTGCCTCAGAAATTAAGGCACCCTATAAATCAGGTTGGCTCAAGAAAATCAAAAGCACTCCTCCGCAAAGCAAACTCACAAAAGCGGAACGGCTTAAGAATATTAAAGGTGCATTTGCAGTTACTCCCCGCGCCAATGTTAAAGGGCTTAATGTACTTTTAGTGGATGATGTTTTCACAACCGGCGCAACAACCTCGGAGATTGCAAAAATTTTAAAGAAAAAGGGCGCAAAATATGTTTTTGTTGCCACACTCGCAAAAAGATGACTAAAGGGAGTTGATTATGTGCTTTTTATTGCACATTCCCCTGCGGATACCGAAAAAATCGCCGCAGATTTTAAGAAAGAGCTAAAGATGGGAGATATAGTTTGTCTGCACGGCGATATAGGTGTCGGCAAGACTGTTTTTACAAGAGGTCTTTCCGGCTCGGACGCTGTATGTAGCCCCACTTTCTCCATTATGAATATATACAAAGGCACCCCGCCCGTTTACCATTTTGACCTCTACCGCTTATCCACCGAGGATGAGCTTTATGAAGCAGGTCTTATGGAGTATATAGAGTCGGGCGATGGGATAAGCATCATAGAATGGCCGGACATTCTTCCCCGTGACCTTGATGCTGACATTTACCATGTTTATATAACAAAAAAACTTGAAAATCATGATAACTACCGTGAAATTGAGGTGAAAAAGCATGAAAATCCTTGCGATTGACACCTGCCTTTCGGCCGCATCTGTTGCAGTTGTGTCGGAAGATAAGGTTTTTGGTCTTTTTTACATAGATAACAAGCTTACACATTCGGTCAAGCTTATACCTCTGATAAACTCAGTCTTGTCCGAGCTTGATATGACAATGGATGACATAGATGCCATAGCCTGCACTAACGGTCCCGGTTCTTTTACCGGAATTAGAATCGGTATGGCAACAGCCAAAGGACTTGCGATGCCATGCTCCAAACCCATTGTGACAGTTTCATCTCTTGCGGCAGCAGCATATAATTTCTCCTGCCAACCTCTTCCGGTTATTTCTATGACCGATGCAAGAAACTCGCAAGTGTTTTACGGCAAATATCAGTTTACCGAAAATGGATTTAATGAGCTTACTTCTCCAAGTGCCGCAGAGGTGTCGGAAATTTCCGCGAGCATAAATTCCCCTGCGATTATATGTGGTGACGGTGCCGCAAAATACCGTGAGATTTTCAAACAGAACCCGAACATTATATTTGCTCCCCCGCACCAGAATATGCCAAATGCGGCGACAGTTGCGGCAGCAGCTTTTGATGAAATAAATAAAAACGGATTCCCGCCGGCAGAAAAAATTGATGCTCTTTATGTCAGAAAATCAAGTGCTGAGCAGGAAAAAGAAAGGAAGAATGAAAAATGATAGCTATAGGATGTGACCACGGAGCTTTTGCTCTTAAAAATGCAGTTAAAAAATATCTTGAAGACAGAGGTCTTGAGGTTAAAGACTTTGGAATTTACGAGGAAAAAAGAGTTGATTACCCCGACATTGCAGAAGTTGTATGCAAATCTATTGTTTCGGGCGAATGTGAAAAAGGTATTCTCCTTTGCGGAACAGGTATAGGAATCAGCATTGCTGCAAATAAAATAAAAGGCATCAGAGCTGCAGTATGTAACGAAGTTTATTGTGCAAAAATGGCAAAATGTCACAACAACGCCAATGTAATTACCATGGGTGGCAGAGTTGTGGGCGAAGATGTTGCACTTGAAATCGTGTCTGCATGGCTTGACTCAGAATTTATGGGCGAAAGACATCAGCAGAGAATTGACAAAATAACAAATCTTGAAAAAGGTGAGTAATTACAATGGCTAAAACAACTCAAAACTACGGAAACGACAGTATCACTGCCTTAAAAGGCCCTGATAAGGTACGACTTCGTCCTGCTGTAATATTCGGTGCAAGCAGCCTTGAGGGCTGTCAGCATGCCATGTTTGAAATACTTTCAAACTCCATTGACGAAGCAAGAGAAGGCTACGGCAATGTGATTACTGTTACCCGCTTTTTAGACAACTCCATTGAGGTTGCTGACTGCGGACGTGGTATTCCGCTTGATTTTAACGAGAAAGAGCAGCGCTATAACTGGGAACTTGTTTTCTGCGAGCTTTATGCGGGCGGTAAATATAACACCATTCAGGGTGAAAACTACGGTTACAGTTTAGGCACAAACGGTCTGGGCAGCTGTGCTACACAGTTTGCTTCGGAATATATGGACGTTGAAGTTATCCGTGACGGGTTTAAATATAACCTCCATTTTGAAAAAGGTTATAACATCGGCGGACTTATAAAAGAGGAAATCCGCTCTAAAAAATCCGGCTCTACAATTAAGTGGAAGCCTGACCTTGACGTGTTTACTGAAATTGACATTCCCCTTGAGTTTTATCAGGATGTTTTGAAAAGACAGGCTATTGTTAACGCCGGTCTTAAACTTGTTTTGAAAAATGAAACCCCGTCGGGTATGGAAACATTTGAGTATCTTTATCCCGAAGGCATAACCGACTATATCACCGAAATCAGCGGTGAAAACGGACTTACCTCAACTTACGAAATTTCGGGTGAAGGCGTCGGCCGTGACCGTCCCGACAAGGACGATTATAAAGTGAAATTTAACGTTTCATTCTGCTTTAACAATCATTCAAGAGCTTTAGAATACTACCATAACTCAAGCTTTCTCGAAGAGGGCGGTTCTCCTGACAGGGCAGTTAAAAACGCCTTTGTTTATGCGCTTGACAAGTATCTTGCCTCAAACGGAAAATATACCAAAAATGAAGCAAAAATTACTTTTCAGGACATTCAGGACAGCCTTGTTTTGGTAACAAACTCATTCTCTACTCATACAGACTACAAAAACCAGACAAAAAAGGCTATAGACAACAAGTTTATTCAGGATTTTATGACAGAAACTCTCCGTCACAATCTTGAGATTTACTTTATTGAAAACAAGGTTGATGCGGAAAAAATTGCGGCTCAGGTGCTGGTTAACAAACGAAGCCGTGAGTCTGCCGAAAAGACAAGGCTGAGCGTTAAGAAAAAACTTTCGGGCACTATTGACATCAATAACCGGGTTGAAAAATTTGTTGACTGCCGTACCAAGGATTTAAGTCGCCGTGAGATTTACATTGTCGAGGGTGATTCGGCGCTTGGTTCCTGCAAGCAGAGCCGTGACGCAGAGTTTCAGGCACTTATGCCTATAAGAGGTAAAATCCTCAACTGTTTGAAGGCGGACTACAACAAGATTTTCAAAAGCGAAATCATCACCGACCTTATAAAAGTTCTGGGCTGCGGTGTTGAAATCAACTCCAAACACAACAAGGATATTTCCACTTTTGATATAAACAACTTCCGTTGGAACAAGCTTATAATCTGTACCGACGCGGACGTGGACGGCTTCCAGATAAGAACTCTGGTGCTTTCCATGCTTTATGCCCTTGTTCCTACTCTCATTGAACTTGGATATGTTTATATTGTGGAATCTCCGCTTTTTGAAATAACCTGTAAGGACAAAACATATTTTGCCTACACCGAACGTGATAAGGCTGAAATTGTGTCAAAACTTACCGGTAAATATACCATTCAGCGTTCAAAAGGTCTTGGCGAAAACGAGCCTGAAATGATGTGGGAAACCACCATGAATCCTGAAACAAGGCGTCTTATTCAGGTAACGCTTGACGATGCGGAACGTGTTGCCACCATGTTTGACGTACTTTTAGGCGACAATCTTCCCGCAAGAAAAGATTATATTGCTCAGCATGGCAGCAAATACCTCGACATGCTTGATTTAGCTTAGAAAAGGAGGGCATTTGATTGACTAATATATCTCAGGAATTTATTTCCGACACTCTTGAAAAAAACTATATGCCCTACGCAATGAGCGTTATTATTTCCCGTGCAATCCCCGAGATTGACGGATTTAAACCCTCCCACAGAAAGCTCCTTTACACAATGTACAAAATGGGGCTACTTAGCGGCAATAGAACAAAGTCCGCTAATATAGTGGGTTCTACAATGAAATTAAACCCTCATGGTGACGCCGCAATTTACGAAACAATGGTGAGACTTACAAGAGGTAATGAAGCTCTGCTTCATCCGCTTGTGGACTCAAAAGGTAACTTTGGTAAGCATTATTCGAGAAATATGTCCTATGCGGCTTCAAGATATACCGAGGCAAAGCTGGATAATATTTCCCAGGAAATTTTTAAAGATATTAACAAAAACGTTGTAGATTTTACAGACAACTACGACGGCACTATGAAAGAGCCTGTGCTTCTCCCCACCACATTCCCCAATATTTTAGTTAACCCCAACCAGGGTATTGCGGTTGGTATGGCGAGTAACATCTGCAGCTTTAATCTGCGTGAAATAAACTCGGCCACAATTGCATTTTTAAAAAATGAAAAATGCGATATTTCAGAGCATGTCACAGCTCCCGATTTTCCGACAGGCGGCTCAATCGTTTATGATAAAGCGCAGATGGATGCTATACTCGAGACGGGCAGAGGCTCATTTAAAATTCGTGCAAAATACCGTTTTGACAAACAAAACTCCTGTATTGAAATTTATGAAATCCCTTACACTACCTGTATTGAAGCCATTATTGACAAAATTGTCGAATGTGTAAAGGCAGGAAAGCTTAAAGAAATTTCCGACATCCGTGACGAATCGGACAAGTCAGGTCTTAAAATCACAATTGATATTAAAAAGTCCTGTGACCCCGACCAGCTTATGAGCCGTCTTTACAAAATGACTCCGCTTCAGGATTCTTTCGGCTGTAACTTTAACGTACTTTTAAATGGTATGCCTTATGTTTTAGGTGTAAAGGACATAATTAAAAACTGGTGTAACTTCCGTATAGAATGTGTGTCCCGCTGCCTTAAGTTTGACATTAAGGAAAAAAGTGACAAACTTCATCTTCTTGAAGGTCTTAAGAAAATTCTTCTTGACATTGACAAGGCAATTGCAATCATTCGTGGCACCGAAGAAGATGCTATGGTTGTTCCCCGTCTTATGGAGGGTTTTGGTATTGACGAAATCCAGGCGGAATATGTCGCAAACATCAAGCTGCGCAATCTCAATAAAGAGTATATTTTAAAAGGACTCGGCGATGTTGACCGCCTTAAAGATGAAATTGCCCAGATGCAGGATATTCTTGAAAATGAAAAGAAAATCAAGAAAATCATTATTAAAGAGCTTGAGGACATTTCTAAAAAATATGGTGTCGACAGGAAAAGTGATGTTATTTATGAAGACGACCTTCCCCAAGCGGCAGAAACTGTTCAGATTGATGATTACAACCTTAAGGTTTTCTTAACCCGTGACGGATATTTCAAGAAAATTTCGCTTATTTCGCTTCGTGGTGCAGATGTACAGAAGCTTAAGCCTGAAGACGAAATTATCTCCGAAATCGAAACCACCAACAGTAAGGATATTTTATTCTTTACTGACAAATGTGATGTTTATAAAGCGCATCTTTATGATTTGCCGGATGGTTGCAAGGCAAGTATGATGGGCGAATATCTGCCCAACCTACTTAGCATGTCAGAGGGCGAACAGGTACTCTTTATGGCTGTCACCTCCGATTACACCGGATTTTTACTCTTTGCATTTGAAAACGGCAAGGTTGCCAAGGTTGATATGAAAAGCTACGAAACCAAGACCAACCGTAAAAAGCTCACTGCGGCTTTTTATGCAAAATCGCCGGCTGTGGGTATGCTTCACCTCGCTGAAGATACAGATTTCATTTTAGAAAGTAAGGGTGGCAGATATCTGGCTGTTAATTCGTCCAACATCATGCTTAAATCCAAGCGTGACACCCAGGGCGTTCAGGTTTACCTTTCCAAGCGCGACAAGCTTGTAAAGAAAATTATGACTGTTTCCCAATCGGGGCTTGAAAATATTAAACCCTATTACTCTTCAAGTATTCCTTCCTCCGGCAGGTCGCTGAAGGATGATGATAAGCCGTTTGTGCAGATAGGACTGTTTGGTAATGACGATTAATTTAACTGATATAACCTATATTCGGGGGCTGATGAAAAGCTTTGACAAAAACTTTTCAAAGTCTCTCGGGCAGAATTTCCTCATAAACAGCGGCGTGCTTGATGAAATTGTGTCTGCTGCCGGAATTGATAATGACAGCTATGTGCTTGAAATCGGTCCGGGAATTGGAACTCTTACCCGTGTTCTCTCTGACCACGCAAAAAAAGTGGTAAGCGTGGAAATTGATGACAAGCTTATTCCGGTGCTTAATTACACATTATCTGATAAAGACAATGTAACTGTCATAAACAGTGATATTTTAAAGACAGATATCCCGGCACTTATAGCAGAGCATTTTGAGGGTAAAAAGGTAAAACTTGTGGCAAATCTGCCCTACTATATCACAACCCCCATAATTCTCGAGCTTATAAAACACCGTGATTGCTTTTCATCTCTTACCGTAATGGTACAAAAAGAGGTTGCTGAAAGAATGGCGGCAAAAGAGGGCAGCCGCGATTTTGGCTCACTTTCCGTTCATGTTCAGTATTATACCTCGCCGGAGATAAAATTTATTGTCCCTCCGGACGATTTTGTGCCCGCACCAAAGGTTTCCTCGGCAGTAATCCGGCTTGATATTTTAGATGAGCCGTCAGTTACGCCAAAAGACGAAAAAGTCTTTTTCCGTGTTGTCCGTGGCGCATTTGCACTTCGCCGCAAAACACTCGTCAACAGCCTTGCCTCTGCGAGTTTTGCAAAAGAAAAAACTCTTGCGGCACTATCTGAAATGGGTATTGATGCAAATATCCGGGGTGAAAAATTGTCCCTCACGCAGTTTGCACAGTTGTCTGACCTTTTAATGTAAAATTTTTCCTAAAACTATTGCAATTTTGTTGTACTTTGTGGTATAATATAGATTGCAATATTTTTTTGTTCAAAATCAGTAAAGGAGATATAGAATTATGACTAACAACAAAAAAGTCATCACATGGCTTGAAGAAATGAAAGCCCTGACAAAACCTGACAGTGTCGTTTGGATTGACGGCTCAGAAGAGCAGCTGGAAGCACTCCGTGCTGAATCCGTTGCAACAGGCGAAATGATTAAGCTTAACCAGGAAAAACTCCCCGGCTGCTACTTCCACAGAACAGCGGTTAACGACGTTGCCCGTGTTGAAGACAGAACTTTCATCTGCACAACAAAAAAAGAAGATGCAGGCCCCAATAACAACTGGATGGCACCTGCTGAAATGTACGACAAATTAAAGAAACTTTATGACGGCTCAATGAAGGGCAGAACAATGTATGTTATTCCCTATTCAATGGGTCCTGTCGGCTCACCTTTCTCAAAAATTGGTATTGAGCTTACAGACAGCATCTACGTTGTTTTAAACATGGCTATCATGACAAGAATCGGTACTCCTGTTATGGAAGCTCTTGGCGAAGATGGTGATTTCGTTAAATGTCTCCACTCCAAAAAAGACGTTAATCCCGACGAAAGATATATCGTTCACTTCCCCGAAGATAACGCAATCTGGTCCATCAACTCCGCTTACGGCGGTAACGTTCTTTTAGGCAAAAAATGTTTCGCTCTCAGAATTGCTTCCTATCTTGGTAAACAGGAAGGCTGGATGGCAGAACACATGCTCATCTTAGGACTTGAAAATCCTCAGGGCGAAGTTAAATACATCGCAGCTGCTTTCCCGAGTGCCTGCGGTAAAACAAACCTCGCTATGCTTATCCCGCCTGAAATCCTCAAAGGTTACAAGGTTTGGACAGTTGGTGACGATATTGCATGGCTGAGAATTAACCCCAAAGACGGCAGACTTTATGCTATCAACCCCGAAGCAGGCTTCTTTGGCGTTGCTCCCGGTACAAATGCAAAAACCAACTTCAATGCCCTTGAATCAACAAAGAAAAACACAATTTTCACAAACGTTGCTATCAACAATGATGATATGACAGTTTGGTGGGAGGGTCTTGATAAGAATCCTCCGGAAAATGCAACCGAGTGGACAGGTAAACAGGTTAACGGTAAAGAATTTGTGGCTGAAGGTGGCAAACTTGCTAACCCCAACTCCAGATTTACTGCTCCTGCTATCAACTGCCCATGCATTTCTCCCGAATTTGAAAATCCTCAGGGCGTGCCCATTTCTGCAATCGTATTCGGCGGCAGACGTGCTAAAACAGCTCCGCTGGTATACCAGGCAAGAGACTGGGAACACGGCGTTTTCGTTGGTGCTACAATGGCATCTGAAACAACAGCTGCTGCTGCAGGTGCAGTAGGCGTTGTAAGACGTGACCCTATGGCTATGAAACCCTTCGTTGGTTATAACATGGCTGACTATTTTGGTCACTGGTTTGAAATGGGCAAGAAAATGGATGCAGATAAAGCTCCTAAAATCTTCCACGTTAACTGGTTCAGACGTGACGATGACGACAACTTCCTCTGGCCCGGTTTTGGCGACAATATGCGTGTTCTCAACTGGATTATTGACAGATGTGAAGGCAAAGTTGACGCAAAAGAAACAGCTATCGGCTATGTTCCCAACAAGGAAGACTTAAACCTTGAAGGTCTTGACATTTCTGACGAAGTTATCGACGAACTTTTAAGCGTTAAGAAAGAATACTGGGTTGACGATATCGCTAACCAGAAAGAATTCTTCGCTCAGTTTGGCGACAGACTCCCGAAAGAAATCACTTCTCAGCTGGAAAAACTTGAAAACAGCATGAAGTAAGAACCCGACCCATTAACGCAATCAAAGATTGCTATGGGACCCCGGAACCTTGCTTGCTGACGCAAGAAGAAAAAAATTTAAAAGGATGAAGATGACACTGTCAGCTTCATCCTTTTTCTTCTATTGACTTGCTTTAATTTTTGATATATAATTGAAATCGGAGTAATGTATACTTTATATATAAACGGAGGGACAAAAAATGTCACTTTTCTCAGGGGCAACTCTTCTTATTACCGGAGGAACCGGTTCATTCGGAAATGCAGTACTTGAAAGATTTTTAAAAACAGATATAGGCGAAATCCGCATTTTCTCAAGAGATGAGAAAAAGCAGGATGATATGCGCCATGAGTTTCAGGTTAAGATGCCCCAGGTGGCTGATAAAATTAAGTTTTTCATTGGCGACGTCCGTGACCTTGCAAGTGTTAAAAACGCAATGCACGGCGTAGATTACATATTCCATGCCGCTGCTTTAAAGCAGGTTCCTTCCTGTGAATTTTTCCCCATTGAAGCTGTAAAAACCAACGTTTTTGGAACAGAAAACGTACTGACTGCAGCTATTGAAGAAGGTGTAAAAACAGTAATCTGCCTTTCGACAGACAAGGCTGCTTATCCTGTAAATGCAATGGGTACAAGCAAAGCTATGATGGAAAAGGTCACAGTTGCAAAATCCCGTACAGTAAGTCCCGATAAAACTAAAATTTGTTGTACCCGCTACGGCAATGTAATGTGCAGCCGTGGCAGTGTTATCCCCCTTTGGATTGACCAGATAAAAAGCGGCAAACCCATTACCATTACAGACCCCAATATGACAAGGTTTATTATGTCTCTTGACCAGGCAGTTGACCTTGTGCTTTTTGCTTTTGAAAATGGCATAAGTGGCGACGTGCTTGTTCAGAAAGCACCCGCTTGCACAATCGGCGTTCTTGCTCAGGCCGTTAAAGAGCTTTTCTGCTCTGAGCAGGAAATAAAAATTATTGGTATTCGTCACGGCGAAAAACTGTATGAAACGCTACTTACAAACGAAGAATGTGCCTGTGCAGTCGATATGGGTGAATTTTATCGTGTTCCCTGCGACAAGCGTGACCTGAACTATGACAAATATTATAACGAAGGAAATGTTGAACGCAACCCTCTGACAGAGTTTAATTCAACAAATACGACGCTTTTAACTGTCGAGGAGGTTAAGGAAAAACTCCTTGCTCTTGATTATATACAAAATGAACTTAAGGCTTTTAAAGAATCCCGCTGACGAGGTGAGATTATGAAAATTCTTATTACCGGTTCTGACGGATTTGTAGGGAAAAATCTGTCCGCTGCTCTTGAGAATATAAAAAGCGGCAAAAACAGATGCCACCCACAACTTAACATTGAAGAAATATACTTATACGATATCGGCTCCTCGGAGGAGGAGCTTGATTTTGCTTGCAAAAATGCAGACTTTGTTTTCAATCTTGCCGGCGTTAACAGACCCCAATCACAGCAAGAGTTTATGCAGGGCAATTTTGGATTTGCCTCTATCCTGCTTGAAACCTTGAAAAAGCATAACAACGCCTGTCCCGTAATGCTGTCCAGCTCCATTCAGGCAACACTTATTGGAAGATATGCTGATGGCGAGTATGGAAAAAGCAAAAAAGCCGGCGAAGACCTGTTCTTCAAATATGCGGAGGAAACAGGTGCAAAAGTGCTTGTTTACCGTTTCCCAAACCTGTTTGGTAAATGGTGTCGTCCCAATTACAATTCAGTTGTAGCCACCTTCTGTCATAACATTGCAACAGGCCTCCCAATTCAGATTAACGACAGGGCAACCCGCCTTGAGCTTTTATACATAGACGACCTGATAGACGAAATGATTTGCGCCCTTAAAGGAAGCGAGCATCGCTGCGAATTTGACGGTGTAAATACTGTTTTAACAGACTCCGGCAAATTCTGCGTGGCTCCTGTTACTCACCATGTAACCTTAGGCGAAATGGCCCATTTGCTCGAAACTTTTGCAAATCAGCCAGAATCACTTATTATGCCGGAAATTCCGGACGGAAGCTTTGCTAAAAAGCTTTATTCCACCTATCTTTCCTACCTACCGGCAGAAAAGGTCTGTTTCCCGCTTAAAATGAACACTGACGACCGTGGAAGCTTTACCGAGCTTTTAAAAACCGAAAAATGCGGTCAGTTCAGCGTAAACATTTCAAAACCGGGCATCACAAAAGGTCAGCATTGGCATGACACCAAATGGGAATTTTTCATTGTCGTATCCGGTCATGGACTTATCCGTCAACGAAAAATCGGCAGCAATGAAATAATAGAATTTGAAGTAACCGGCGACGAGATAAAAGCAGTTCATATGCTGCCGGGGTACACCCATAACATTATAAATCTGTCGGACAGTGAAAATCTTGTGACTGTTATGTGGGCTAACGAAAATTTTGACCCAAATCACCCCGACACTTA
Source organism: Clostridia bacterium (assembly GCA_045633565.1). Lineage (GTDB taxonomy): Bacteria > Bacillota > Clostridia > RUG12999 > RUG12999 > RGIG7450. The sequence goes on from JAZQYO010000024.1 coordinate 39,545, forward strand.
CTTTGAAAAGGTATAAAATATGAAAACAGGATTAATACTCGAAGGCGGTGCAATGCGTGGACTTTTCACCGCTGGCGTTATGGATGTTTTAATGGAAAATGGCATCACTTTTGACGGACTTATCGGCGTATCTGCCGGGGCAGCTTTTGGTTGCAATTACAAGTCCGGACAGATTGGCAGAGTGCTCCGGTACAACACCAAATATTGTAAAGACCCTCGTTACTGCAGCTTCAGTTCGCTTATCAAAACAGGACACCTTTTCGGCAAAGACTTTTGTTACCGTCAGCTTCCCGAAGAGCTTGACATCTTTGACAGTAAAGCTTTTGAAGAAAATCCAATGGAATTTTATGTGGTTTGCACAGACGTAATGACCGGCAAACCCGTTTATAAAAGAGTTGACCGAGTGGATAAGAACTGCTATGAGTGGTTTTGTGCGTCAGCTTCAATGCCTCTTGTTTCCCGTATTACAGAAATTGACGGGTTTATGCTATTAGATGGTGGAATTTCAGATTCAGTGCCGCTGAAGTTTTTTGAAAGTATTGGATATGACAGAAATATTGTTGTGCTTACACAGCCACTTGGATATGAGAAAAAGAAGAACAATCTTCTTCCCATCATAAAACTTATTATGAGAAAATATCCCAAAATGGTGGACGCAATGGCACACCGTCACCAGATGTATAACAGCACCACAGAATATATCGTCCAAAAAGAAAAGCTGGGTGAAATAATAGTCATTCGTCCACCCGAGGCACTTCCCGTAGGCAGAATTGAAAAAGACCCCGAAAAGCTTTGTGAGGCTTATGACCTCGGCAGAGCAGAAGCAGAAAAAAATATTGATAAAATTAAAGAGTTTTTAACAAAGTAAGAGCCGCCCGATGGGCGGCTCTTTGGGTTTTATATAAGTTCACGCTCTATGAGGTCTATTGTTATTCCTACATTAAGATTCATTGCGTCAATGGGGTAAATTTCTTTTATATATCCGTGGTAGAATTTATCCTTAATAGCCTGACGTATTTCTCCTTTATCATTGCCGCCCTTCAGCATTTTTACAATCATATCCGCTGTTGCGACAGCACTTTCTTTTGCCTTTTTAAGGTAAAGCTCTGCTTGTTCTTTGCCTATCAAACCATAGTGAGGCACTAAAACGTTTTCTATATCAAGTGCCGACACTCTGTCTATAGAATCAAGCGACATCTGATAACCTACAAGATAGGACGGGAAAACATCATCCTTCCCGTTATAAACTCCGATAGATTCACACCCTAATAGCAGTTTATGCTGTTGGCAGTAAAAGCCCACCGAGCATTTTGTATGCCCGGGCAGACTTAAGGCGATAAATTCCATGTCACCGGCTTTAATTTTGTCCCCGTCTGCTACCGGAATGTCAACCTTTAAATTGTCAATCAAATCCTCATATTCTTCTATACCGCAGGTTTTTGCAAACTTTCCGTCAAGCTCGCGCATAACAGCTTTTGCAGTAGGTTTGGCAAAAATTTTCGCCGCATACTCTCCTGCTACCACTTTGGCATCCGGCCAGTATTTCAGCGCATACACAGAACCAAACGCATGGTCATAATGTGAGTGGGTAAGAAAAATATAATCAAGTTTTCTGTCACCCAACTCTTTTTTACTTTTATCTGCAACCTTATATCCTGTAAATCCAAATCCCGAATCATAAAGTATGGCGGTTTTGCCGTCATCAATCAAAAATCCGCTGTCGCCCGGATGTTCACGAACACTTGTTATTTTAATCTCATTCATTGTTAATCCTCCACATCAAAACATGCTCTCGTCTGGGTAAATGGCCTTACTTTTGTATCGGCAACTTTTACGTGTTCGGGATGCACCGAATAGCCTTTAAGTGCTTCCTCCGATTCAAAAACAGACCAGAGCATCACATCCACATTTGAGGATTCTAAGTTTTCTGTATAAACCTTTATTTCAAGTAGGCCCGGAATTTTGCCCGAAAGGCTCTCAAGCCCCTCTTTAATACCCTTTTTCACATCCGTATTGTTATATTCCTCTTTTAATTTCCAGAGAATAATATGTCTTACCATAACCATCTTCCTTTCTGTGTACCCTAATCAATTGTAGAATCAGTAAGCGATTTAAATTCTTAATTCATTGAGTGAATCTACCAATGTTTATATATATTATACAATAATTCTCCCCTATTTGTAAACAACCAAATATCTAAAGTTAGAAAATCGAATTTTATTCGTTGTACAATCTGTTGAAATGTTGTAGAAATTTGTATATAATATACTTTGAGGTGATTAAATTGAATCACAAAATAATTGCCCGACTGTCGCATGTGTCACCATCAACGGTCTCGAAGGCTCTTTCAGGAAGCTCCGAAGTAAGCCCCGAAACTGCTGAAAAAATTCGTCAGATAGCGATTGATGTCGGATATTTCAAGGAAAAAAACAAACGCAAGCGCAACTACTCGCATAATCGCCAGCTGCTGATTGCGTTAATCGTGCCCGAGGTTATGGGGTTTCACTACTCCTCAATAATAACATATATAAAAAACGAGGTTGAGGCAAAAGGCGGTAATATCGCCATTTATGTATCTGATTTCAGCAACGAAAAGGCAAACAACCTTCTTAAGTCGGTTATTATGCACAGCGGTGCCGACGGTGTAATAATGTTCGCCCTGCCAAGCCACGAAATAAATCCTAACATCCCTATTATTACCATTGGCTCATCGTGCAAGGAATACGACTCCATTAAGTGTGATATGAACCGGATAATAAATGATTCCGTAGAGTATCTATATGGACTCGGACATAAAAAAATAGGGTTTGTTGGTGAATACAACACCATTTCTGCCACAGAGTCATTCAAACACATAACAAACTGCCCTGATGATTTTGTATATATCGTCAACGGCAGGTTTGAGACTATAGGTATTCAGGCGGCGGAAAGAATAATACTGCAAAAAAATCGCCCTACAGCACTTATTTGTGCTTATGACGAAATTGCAATATCTCTCATACATCAGCTTAATAAGAACTCTGTACGCGTGCCTGACGATATTTCGGTTATGGGCATCAACAACATTTCTTCATCTGCTTATGCACAGATTCCGCTGACAACCGTTGACACTTTTTCTTCAGAACAGTATAAAATAGCTATAGACATTCTTTTTGATAAGATAATCAATGAAACGCAAATCGTCAAGCACATGACCATTGAGCATAAGTTGATTGAAAGAGAAACAACAAAGAAAAAGGAGACAAACAAGTGACAAAGGATATCTATAAAACAAGCCGCATTTGTTATATAATTGAAGAAACCACAGCATATCTCATCACCTTCCTTATAACAGGTGCATATCTTGCAAAGCTCACGCTTTCGCTGGGATTTTCTGACAGTCTTACCGCACTGCTCGGCTCTTTTGTAAATTTGGGCTGTGTTTTTCAGTTGTTTGCAATCGCTATATTTAGGCGCGGTAGCGCAAAAAGAAAGCTGACAATTCTCTACACAATTAATGAATTACTTTTTGCACTTTTGTATTTAGTACCGTTTCTTAACATAAACTCATCTGTAAAAACGGCTCTGTTTATAGCTTTTCTGCTTGGCGGGTACTTTATTTTCAACACCGTATCCTCACCCAAAACAAATATGTTCATGGCTCTTATTCCAGACAATCGCCGTGGCACATTCACCGCGTATAAGGAAGCAATCTCACTCGTGAGCGGTGTTGCATTCAGATTTTCTATGGGGCTTTTAATTGATTATTTTAATTCCAGAGGGAATATGATTGCAGCGTTTATTACCTGCGGTGTAACTATTGTGGCACTTATGATTATGCATACACTGTCGCTTATTTTCGCCAAAGAAAAAGACCTTGGGCAGGTTGACAGCGGCTCCGTACTTAATGGTATAAAGGAAGTCATTTTTGACAAAAGGATTGCACCTATACTCATTATCAGCATAATGTGGACCACCTGCAACGCTATCTGCACACCATTTTTGGGTACATATCAGGTAAAAGAACTTGGCTTCAGCATGACATATGTAGCAGTTCTTTCGGCAATTAATGCCGGTGTGCGAATTATCGCATCAGTCTTCCTCGGTCGCTATGCCGATAAAAATTCCTTTGCAAAAATGCTTAAAATATGCTATGGACTGGTTGCGTTAAGCTTTGTTGCAATAACCTTTACCACCCCTGCCAACGGATATCTGACATATATGATTTATGAGATATTTATGGCAGCGGCTATGGGCGGAATAAACAGTGCAGAAATAAACCTCATATTTGACTACGCAATTCCCGAAAAGAGGAAAAACGCTCTGTCTGTAAAATATGCTTTTTGTGGTGTGTGCGGATTTTTTGCAACTCTTGCGGTGACACCTCTTGTAAACTATATACAGCGTTCAGGTAACAGAATTTTCGGTGTTCCTATATACGCACAACAAATACTTTCACTTGTATCACTTACTCTAAGCATTGTTTTAATACTATTCATAGACAAAGTAGTTATCAGGAAGAACAAATAAAAATACTTCGATTATATTTTCTCAATGCATTAGGAGCAAAAAACAATAATATGCTAACTCTACATACGGTCTGCCATACAAAAGCAAAAAAATCAACCGCTTTGAGCGGTTGATTTTTTTATTATTTATCAAGTAAATTACGGGGGTTAATTTTTGTCATAAGTTCAATGTCGCCCGATGAAATTCCAAAATCTTCCATCATGGGAACAATATTGCTTATAATGTGGTCATATCCCCATCCGCCGTAACGGTGAAGCATACCTTTAAGACAAATGTCATTTGAGAGAAGAATCTGTTTTGCATAGCCTTTATCGCAAAGCATTTTCAGGAATTTAACACGTTCTACGTCTGATGCAAATGAGCCGAGCAGGAAGTTGCTTCTTCTCTGGTCACAGTAGAATTCTTTACCAAAATCGTCAAACTCAACATTGGCACCTTTTTTAAGAATTTCCATTATGTATTCTTCGCAAAGGCGTACATCAACGTGGTCTAAAACTATTTTCTCGGGCGCTGCACCCATGCTCATTGCAATTTCAAGTGCGTTAAGACCCTCATTTGTCCACAGACTGCAGTGAACCTGCATACCTGCACCTGTTTCCTTCTGTGCTCTTGCCGCTGCACGAAGACTCTTTTTCTGGAAATCGTCCATAACGTCGCCTGTTCCGATTTCACCTATAATTCCTGCTTTTACATCTGTGTCCCATATTCCGACAGTTAAATCCTTCATGATTTCTTCATAGAGTTCATCTTCCGTCATTGCTATATCCTCAGGACTACCGCCTAAATATCTTCCGCAACCGCAAACCATTTTAACGCCTGTCTGCTCAGAAATATATTTATATCTTTCGGGGCGACGACCCTTTCCGCAGTTTAAGTCAACATACATGTCCCCGCCTGCTTCTTTGAACTTTTTAATTTCAAATATTGTGTCTTCCTCGTTATCCATAAATCCGTTATCAAGGATTGCATACGGATTAAGACGAATAAGACCGTGATTTTCAAGTGAAAGCGGCTCATAGTATGAAGGGTCTCCCGTAGGCTTTAAAAATCTCCTCATATCAAAAATTACATGCTCGTGTGGAAGAATATGTCCTACTGTTTCCGCTTTAACATCGCCAAGTACCGTTGTAATCATTACTATCATCCCTTCTTTTTTTCTTCATAATAACACACGGCCCTATTAAATTAAATTGCATTTTGTATTTTTGAGCTTGCATTTTTTCTTTTAAATATGTTATAATGTATTCGGTGATTAATATGAATATTATATCTGTCTCAGAAAACAATCCCTGTTTTTATGTCAAAAGATTTGATGAAATAAAAAAGGACAGTGCATTTTACTGTCACGATACTTTTTTAATATGCTACTGTCAACGTGGTAATTTTACACATTATCTTGAAAAATCGTCTGCAACACTTTATCACGGGGATATACTTATTCTCCCGCCCAACACTCTGCATAAGTTTCAGATAAACACTCCTCAGACAGTGATTTACACCATGAGTTTTCCTTACGATTATATCACTTCAGCTTGCTCGGAAAACAGTTTTATTAAGTCTCTTGAGAGTGGTGACAATATACACGCAAAGCTGGTGCTTCCTCCTGAGGAAATTGTTTTGTTTGAATGTCTTTTAGACCGCATTGCAGATGAATGGGAATTCCGTAATCCGTGTTATGAGGAAATTATCAAACATGCTTTATCGGTCATTATAACAATTCTGTCAAGGGTTTGCAGATTAAACTCCCGTGATACTCTGTCGCAGACCTATCAGAAAGGTCAGCTTTTAAAGCATTGCGTTTCCTATATAGATGCACACTGCACAAAAGATATTTCACTGGATGAGATAACCCGTATGTCAAGTATGTCCAGGGCTGTTTTCTGCTCTCTTTTCAAAAAAGAAACGGGCCTGTCTTTTAAAGCATACCTCAACAGAAAACGCATTCAAAAGGCGATGGCACTTATAAAAAGCGGAGAAAAAATTACAACTGTGGCAACCCTCTGTGGATATCGCGAGTTCAGCACTTTTTACCGCAACTTTATAAAATACACATCAACCACCCCTGTTAAGTATCAGAATATATCAAACAAAAAAAACCTTGTCTGAGACAAGGTTTTTTTCTAACTCTGTAATTGTTTAAGCTCATAAAATTCGCCTTTTTTTGCCATTAGCTCATCGTACGTTCCTATTTCCGTTATTCTGCCGCCGTTTACAACTGCAATGCGGTCCGCATTTTTAATGGTTGACAGTCTGTGAGCAACAAGGAAAGTAGTACATTTTTTCATCATATTGTCCACTGCTTTCTGAACCTTTTTTTCAGAAGCAGAGTCAAGTGCAGAGGTTGCTTCGTCAAAAATGATAATTTTCGGGTTTCTTAAAATCGCTCTTGCTATAGATATTCTCTGACGCTGACCACCCGACAATTTGCCGCCGTGTTCCCCAAGCTGGGTGTGCATTCCCATTGGTAAATTTTCCACAAGCTCGTCAAGTCCGACCGCTTTTAAAACCTCTCCCACCTGCTCGTCACTGACATTGTCAAGCCCGTAGGTAATATTGTCCTTAACAGTTCCCGAAAATAAAATTGTATTCTGAGGAACAACTGCAATCTGACTTCTGTATTCGGTCATATCAAGATTTATCATATTCACTCTGTCAATAAGAATCTGACCCTCTTGCGGTCTGTCAAAGCCTATCATCAGATTTAAAATAGTAGATTTGCCTGCGCCCGAACCACCGACAAAAGCTATACTTTCCCCGGGTGCAACTTCTATATTAAAATTATTTAATATCCATCTGTCACCATCTGCATATTTATACCGGACATCACGGAAGCTTACTCCGCCTTTCATATCCTTTAGCGGAATAATTGCATTGTCCGTTTCGATATTTTCTTCGTTTAAAATTTCGCTGATTGAGTTGATTGATTCGGCACCCTTGGTAAGCTGAGGATAAAGATTTAAAAGGGTGTTAACCGCCGTTACAATTTGTCCGAAATATGTCTGATAAAGCACCACTTCACCAACTGAAATTTTTCCATTATAAGCCATAATTCCTGTAAATGTCAGGCAGGCAAGTCTGGAAAGCTCCATTAAAACCCAACTGCTCGCCAAAAAGAAATTGTTTGTCTTGTCAAGATTATACCCGGTGTCCATAACATTGCCCAAACGGCGGTCCATGTGATTAACTTCCCGTCTTTGAAGTCCATGTGCCCGGGTTACCGGTATAAGCTCAAGCATTTCTGAAACATCAGACTGTGTTTCTTCCATCTCTGTCCTGAATTTCGAGTTTCTCCTTTTTACACCGCTGCCAAGAACTCTGAGTAGCAAAATCTCCATAGGTATTATTAAAATGAAAAACACCATAACCACAGGGCTGTTTCTTAACGTCATTGTTATCGTAACTGCAAGGGTTGCGGTAATCCCGAAAAGATTCCTAAAAAGTGCCGCAAGCATTGTTTCGACATTCTCGCAGTCACGCATGATTTTGGACTGCAGCTTGCCCGAGCTGATATTTTTATGAAACATTATGGAAAGCTGCTGCAGTTTTTCAACAATGCTTCTTCTCAGGCTGTACTCAATATTTCTTGTAAGTCTGTCATACACTTTGGAAACTGCAAATGTTGAAAAAGAGTTCTGCGCTATACATACAAAAGCTATGGTTGCACAAAGCAGAATATATGAAAGCGTTCTATTCTTATATGTAACAGCATTAATAATTTCGGTAGTCACAATCGGGATAACCCATACAGGAAGATTCTGGGCAATGAGAAAGAATGCACTTTTTACAAGTGTCCATCCCTCTCCCTTGTAAAAACCAAGCATTATTTTAAATGGATGTCCTTTGTTTTCGGTAAAGTTTTTCACACAATCATTAGCCATTTTGTTGCTTCGTTTTATCATAACAACACACCCTCCACATCAGAAAAATTTCCTTGTGTAACACCCATTATAACCAATTAAACCAATTTGTCAAGATATATTTTAAAAAAATAAAAAGACTTGTCAAAACAAGTCTTGGCTACATAACAAATGCAAAGTATTTTAGTGAAATATCTCACTCCGTTCGATATGAAATAATTTACTCTGTAAATTGTGAAATAGAAACCTTAAGGTTTCTGTGAAATAAAATAAATCCTTTATCACACGCCGCAAGGCGTATTTCATATTGCGAAGCAATATTTCATACACGAAGTGTATTTCACAAATCCTGAAAGGATTTATTTCATTGAAAAAACGACTTGTCAAAAGATGTGCTTTCTTCTTTGGCTGCCGGACTAGGATACCTCCGCTACGCGTCATGCATCCTCGCGGTAAACCGCTCGGACTTCGAAACTAAAAACAGTCCACAGGACTGTTTTTTTAACGTTTCTCACCCTCTCAGGGTTCGAATCCTGCCCGCACCCACAACAAAAAAGCACATCAAAAGATGTGCTTTCTTCTTTGGCTGCCGGACTAGGATTCGAACCCAGACAAACAGAGTCAGAGTCTGTCGTGCTACCCTTACACAATCCGGCAATATATTGGAGGAGAGGAAGGGATTCGAACCCTCGATACGCTATTAACGTATACAGCATTTCCAATGCTGCGCCTTCAACCAACTCAACCACCTCTCCATGAAAAGCTGAGTCATAAGCTGACAACAAAAGATATTATACCATGATTCTTCCCATTTGTCAATAATGAAATACATATTTTTTTAAAATTAATTTTTTGAAATTTTTAAAAATAAATCTTGCATTTTTTATTAACTTAGTGTATAATATATATCGTATGATTTATAATGGAATGATATGTTGTGAAAGTCTGCATATTCAGATAGAAAATTATTTAGTCAGTTTAATCCCGTGCAGACAAAGAAAGGTTTGGACTTAAAAATGTATATTTCAGAAAAAGCAAAAAGGGTGAAACCATCCTCCACTCTTGCTATCACTTCAAAATTCAAGGCAATGAAAGCCGAAGGTATTGACGCAGTAGGTTTCGGTGCCGGCGAGCCGGATTTTGATACTCCGGAAGAAATTAAAAACGCCTGCAAAGACGCTTTAACCCGCGGGGTTACCAAATACACTCCCGCTTCCGGTACTGCCGAACTTAAAATGGCAATATGCAGAAAGCTTCTTCGTGATAATGGGCTGAATTATCAGCCGGCAGATATTGTTATTTCCAACGGCGCAAAGCATTCTCTTACCAATATATTTATGGCAATCTGCAATCCGGGAGATGAAGTTATTATTCCTGCTCCCTTTTGGGTAAGTTACCCGGAAATGGTTGCAATGGCAGATGGCAAAAGCATTATTTTAAATACAACAGAGGAAAATGAATTTAAAATTTCAGCTGCGGATTTTGAAGCAGCAATCACTCCTAAAACCCGTGCAATTATTATAAACAGCCCTTCCAACCCAACAGGTTCGGTTTATACAGAGGAAGAATTGCAAAAAATTGCAGATGTTGCTGTTAAACATGATATTTATGTTATTTCCGATGAGGTTTATGAGCATCTGATTTACGACGATGCAAATCACGTGAGCATTGCCTCTTTGGGCGAGGATATTAAAAAACTTACAATTGTCGTAAACGCAATGTCTAAAACTTATGCTATGACAGGCTGGAGAATTGGTTATACCGCATGTGAAAAAGAGCTTGCAACAGCAATGGCTAACATTCAGTCACACGCTACGTCAAACCCCAACTCTTTTGCTCAGGCGGCATCCTGCGTGGCTTTGGACGGCTCTCTCGACTGTGTTAAAATGATGAAGGCAGAGTTTAAAAAACGCAGAGATTATATGTATAAAAGAATCAATGAGATAGCCGGTGTTTCCTGCATTATGCCAAAAGGCGCCTTCTATATGATGATGAATATTGAGCAGATTATCGGTCATACCATGTACGGCAAAATGATAAATGGCAGTGACGACTTTGCTGACCTTTTCCTTGAAAAAGCGCTCGTTGCAGTTGTTCCCTGTAGTGGTTTTGGTGCCGATAGCTATTTGAGATGGTCCTATGCAACATCTATGGAATCCATAGAAAAAGGCTTGGACAGACTTGAAAAGTTTATAAGAGACGGGCTGGATAAGTAAAATCCGTCCTGTTTCGGAGATAAATTATCCAATTTGCAAGAAAACGTTTTTCATCTTGCAAATGCACAAATTTTGTTGCTTAAAATATTATTATAAAAAAGTCAGCAGTTATAGCTGCAAATAAATTACAAAGGCAGGAATTGAAAATGGCAAATTTTGATTTTTTTAAACTTCCCTTTTTTAGTAGACCCTATAACGTAGCCACCACTATAAACAAAAAGTTTTTGAAAAACGTTTCAATACTGGTCCTTGCGCTTTTATCGGCATGTTTTTCACTTCTTTGTGTGGCATTTATATTTTTTGCAGGACTTAACAAGTTTGTAGCTCAGATTTTAATTGAGCATCCGGACATACGCAATCTTTTCATATCGATTATTCACACATTTGCATCACTTTTCGGAATACTTTACGCTTCATTTTATATTGACAAGAAAAGATATGATGGTAAGATTGTTTCACCCGCAATTTTCACGGTACTTATTTTCACCATAAATCTGTTCCTTGCGTGGAGATGTTATTTTTTAAACGACCTTGACATTTTGGTCTACATAGTTTCAACTGACGGTATAATGCTTTCCATCTTTTTACTGTTTTTGGCAATTCTTCAGTATGATGTTGTAAGCAAAAAAACGTCTCACAGACACATGTCCAGCTCAACAATAAGGGTACTTTCTATTATATCCGCAGCATTGTTTGCGTTTTCACTTTTTACATATTACGACTATTTCTCAAGTTTTCTCACAATTATCGCACATACCTCTCTCAGTACTTTCCAGACAGACGCACTTGTGCTCTTCTTGTTTATGCTTTCAGAAATTGTTCTTATAATAACAATTGTACTGATGTTCACACTTGAGAGAAGACTTAATATTATGCTTAAAGATTTCACAGAAAGAGTGAGAAACAGAAAACATTAAAAATCCTAAAGCTCCGTTTAGACGGAGCTTTTTTATTGATTAGACCATTTCTGAAAAGCGAATGAAAAAACCGTGAAAATTGTTGAACAGTTATCCCGCTTATGGTATAATTGCACTTAAGAAAAACAAAAAAAGGTGATTAGATTATAATGAACAAACCAACTAAATTTGCAGAAGGATTATTTGCTCACGCAATTGCAAATGCTGATGTCCGTGAGCAGCTGGACTCTCTTTCAGCACCATATAAAAAACTCATGGCATACTATCGCTGTGCCATGATGGAGATTTCCACCAAGTTCAATGTTTTAAACGAGGCACTATCACTTCAGTATGACAGAAATCCTATCGAATCAATCAAAACCCGTATTAAATCCATTGAAAGTATTATGGACAAGCTTTCACGGAAAGGTCTCCCCATATCACTTGAAAGTATTGAGCAAAACATTCATGACGTTGCGGGCATAAGAGTTATATGTTCTTTTCCGTCGGACATTTATATGCTTGCCGACAGTCTTTTAAACCAGGACGACGTTATTCTTATCGAAACAAAGGATTATATCAAAAATCCTAAATCCAATGGCTACCGCAGTCTCCATCTTATTGTAGGTATTCCGATTTTTTTGCACGACCACAAAAAAATTATGAATGTTGAAATTCAGCTCCGCACCATTTCAATGGACTGGTGGGCAAGTCTGGAGCACAAAATCAGATATAAGAAGGACATAGAAAATCCCAAAGAGTTTGAAGAGCAGCTCTACACCTGTGCTCAGGTGGGGGCAAACCTTGACAATCAGATGGAAAACCTCTATAAAAAAGTTAACGGTATCACATAACTGTGATACCGCATTTTTATTTTATAAATGAATTTAAGCTTCGTTTTCGCTTCCACACATTTTGATTTTGTCCTTGCAAAGTGCAATTACTCTTTCTCTTGCCTCTCCCATAAACTTTTTAGGGTCTATAACTGAGTCGTCTTTTAAAACATCACGAACGCCTGCAGTTGCTGCAGCTCTGAGCTCTGTCGCAAAGTTAACCTTGCTCATTCCAAGAGAAATTGCTTTTTTAACAGATTCCTCAGGCACGCCTGAGCCACCGTGAAGTACAAGCGGAGCAGAAACTGTTTTGCCGATTTCTTCAATACGGTCAAAATCAAGTTTGGGTTCGCCTTTATAAAAGCCGTGAGCTGTGCCGATTGCAATAGCTAAAATGTCAACACCGGTTTTTTCCACAAATTCTTTTGCTTCGTTAACATCTGTATATATGGATTCTTTGGATTCAACGTTATCTTCTTTACCCCCGATTGCACCAAGCTCAGCCTCAACTGTTATACCCATGGGTCTTGCAGTTTCAACAACCTGCTTTGTAAGGCGGATATTTTCCTCAAAGCTAAGTTTTGAACCATCAAACATAACAGAAGAATATCCTGCTTTAATAGCAGTCATTACAGCATTAAAATCGGTGCAGTGGTCAAGATGGAGCGCCACCGGAACCTTTGCTTTATCAGCAAATGTTTTTACCATTGCATAAGCTGCTTCGGGAGTCAGATATTTAACAGTGGGCATGGTTGTCTGAATCATAACGGGAGAATTCATTTCCTCTGCCGCTGCAACAATAGCCTGAACCATTTCAAGGTTTTCTGCGTTGAATGCAGGAACCGCATAATGCCCTTCCTGTGCCTTTTTAATCATGTCAATACTTGATACGTACATTGTCCATTACCTCTTTTACATTATTATATGGAAACATTATACTATATTTTGACCGCTCCGTCAAGAAAAAAAGACGCCTGACGACGTCTTTTTCATCTTTTTTCAATAAATTCTTTTAACTTTTCAAATGTCTGCTGACTGATATCATGCTCTATTTTACAGCTGTCTTCATAGGCGGTCTGCTCGTCCACGCCAATTAAAATAAGCGCCCGTGCAATAAGGTCGTGACGTTCATAAATGCGCTCAGCAATTTCCATACCCTTGTCTGTAAGAGAAATACCACCATCAGCATCTGTGACAATATATCCCTCTTCACGGAAATTTTTCATTGCAACAGACACGCTCGGTTTGGTAAATCCAAGCTCTGTTGCAACATCAATGCTGCGAACGTGACCGTTTTTCTTTTTCAGCATTAAAATTGTTTCAAGATAATTTTCTGCCGATTCTTTTATTTTCATATCGGAAAACCTCGAATTTTGTATTATGAGATTATTGTACCATAAAAAACCCGTTTAGTCAATCACCCCACATACTGGTCAATTTTACCTGAAATTTTTTCCAAAAACTCTTGACAAATTCGGTTAGTTATGCTAAACTAACTTAAGAGTTAGACATATCTAACCACAAGGAGTGAAATTTTAAATTATGAACCTGACTCAAGCTATTCCTGAACAGGAGTACATAATTAAAAATATACAGACAGACGACGAAGAGCTTGATGCTTTTTTGTTTTCGCTCGGCTGCTACAGCGGTGAAAAAATCACTGTTATCTCTCACCTTAAGGGTGGCTGCATAGTTTCTATAAAGGATGGCAGGTATAATATAGATACTCAGCTTGCAGAAGCTATTATAATTTAGGGATTGACTCTTCAATCCCATTTAATTTGAATTTAAGTTAGTTACGGCTAACTTTAGATTAATAAACCTTACACGCTACATATCTAAGGAGGAATACATAATGAGAATTGCTTTGGCGGGCAATCCCAACAGCGGTAAAACCACAATGTACAACGCCCTGACAGGACGCAACGAGAAGGTTGGTAACTGGGCAGGTGTTACTGTTGACAAAAGAGAAAGTGCTATAAAAAAAACCTATACCGACGGCAAGGAATTAATTGCCGTTGACCTTCCGGGTGCATATTCAATGTCTCCCTTTACTTCCGAAGAAAGTATTACAAGCGTATACGTTAAAAACGAAAAACCCGACGTAATAATAAATATTGTTGATGCCACCAATCTCAGCCGAAGCCTGTTTTTTACAACACAACTTTTAGAGCTTGGTATTCCAGTTGTTGTTGCACTTAACAAAAGCGATATCAACGATAAGAAAGAAACAAAAATTGATGCTGAAAATCTTTCTAAACTTCTTGGCTGTCCTGTTGTTGAAACCGTTTCCACATCGGACAAAGGTCTGAAAGCGGTTATGAAAGCGGTCGGGGAAGTAATCGGCAAACCTCAGTCATCACCCTACACTCAGGGAGAAATTGACTTGACAGACAAGCAAATTGTTGAAGCTGCCGACAGAAAGCGTTTTACATTTGTTAACAAAATTGTTGATACAGTAGAAACACGTAAAGTTCTTACAAATAAAAAGAACGCACAGGATAAAATTGATGCGGTTCTCACAAACAAATGGATAGGTCTTCCCATCTTCGCAATTGTTATGTGGTTTGTATTCTGGGTTTCCCAGGCGTGGCTGGGTCCCTGGCTTGCTGACGCAGTTTTATGCCCTATCATTGATGGTTTCGGTGAACTTGTTGCAGGCTGGATGGAGGGCACCGCTCCTATTCTTCAGACCATTGTTGTTGATGGTATTATCGGCGGCGTAAGCGCAGTGCTTGGTTTCCTGCCGCTTGTAATGGTAATGTATTTCCTTATCGCTTTACTTGAAGATTGCGGCTATATGGCTCGTGCAACGGTTGTCCTTGACCCCATTTTCAAAAAAGTTGGTTTGTCAGGCAAATCGGTAATTCCTTTCGTTATCGGTACAGGCTGTGCAATCCCCGGTATTATGGCTTGCCGTACAATCCGTAACGAACGTGAGCGCAGAGCTACAGCAATGCTTACACCTTTTATGCCCTGCGGCGCAAAGCTTCCTGTTATTGCACTCTTTGCAGGCGCATTCTTTGGTGACAATGCCTGGGTTGGTACATCAATGTATTTTGTAGGCATTATCCTGATTTTCTTAGGTGCTCTGCTTGTCAACAAAATTGCAGGTCACAAAAACAGAAAATCCTTCTTCATCATCGAGCTGCCTGAATATAAAGTTCCCAGTCTCTTAAGAGCTGTTAAATCAATGTGCAGCCGTGGTTGGGCTTACATAGTAAAAGCAGGTACAATTATTCTTGTATGTAACGCAGCGGTTACAATTATGCAAGGTTATGGTTGGAATTTCATGCCTACCGAAGAACCCAACACTTCCATCCTTGCTTCAATTGCTAATCCTATCGCAATCCTTCTTATTCCCCTCGGATTTGGTACATGGCAGATGGCGGCAGCAGCTGTTACAGGCTTTATCGCAAAGGAAAACGTTGTTGGCACACTCGCATCAGTTTATGCAATCTCCAACTTCATTGACGTTGAAGAACTCGCTATGGTTGAAGGAAGTGCAACAGGCGTAGTTGATGCTTTCGGCATCAGCGCAGTTGCGGCACTTGCATGCCTTATGTTCAACCTGTTCACTCCTCCCTGCTTTGCTGCAATCGGTGCTATGAACTCTGAAATCAAGAGCAGAAAATGGATGCTTGGCGGTATCTGCCTCCAGCTTGGAACAGGTTATGTGGTAGCTTATCTTGTATATCAGATAGGTACATTAATTACCGAAGGCACAGTTGGCTCGGGCTTCGTTCCCGGGTTAATCGCAGTTGTTGCCATGGCAGCAATTGTTATTTATCTTATCAATAAAGCCAACAAAGGACTTAAATCTGAATATGCTTTAAATTCCAAAAAAGCTGAAATGTAAAAGGTGATAAATTTGAAAAACATAATTGTCATAGCCATAATAATAGTCATTTTAGGTCTGGCTATCGGCTATATTATAAAAGCAAAAAAAAGCGGCGCACGATGCATTGGCTGTCCGTCGGGCGGAAAATGCTCCTGCGGATGCTCTGATTGCAAAAATGAAAAACAATAGTTTTTACGGAGATGTTCAAATGAACATCTCTTTTTTACATAAATTATTAAGCTTTGATGAAACTAATATGAAAGACGAATGAAACTTTCTCAAAAACATTTACAAATTATGTTAATTATGTTAGAATTATACTATTATAATTTAATGGAGGGTCCAAGTTGACATTTTACAACCAGTCAAGAGAAGACGTACTTAAAGCACTCGGTGTAAATTCCAAAACAGGTCTTTGTGCCGTGCAAGCAGAAAAACTCTTAAAAACACACGGTGAAAACCGACTTAAAGAAAAGAAAAAGAAAACAAATCTCCAGAGATTCTTTGACCAGTTCAAGGACGTTATGATACTGATACTTATTGCAGCTGCAATTGTATCTTTTGTTATCGCCTGCGTTGAAAGAAATCCCAAAGAGTTTTTTGAACCTGCACTTATTCTTTTAATTGTAGTACTGAATGCGCTTATGGGAGTTATGCAGGAAAGCAAGGCTGAAAAGGCACTTGATGCACTTAAAAATATGTCTGCACCTCACGCCAAGGTTCTGCGTGATGGCGTTCAGACCATTATTGATGCATCTGCCCTTGTCCCCGGCGATATTATCCTGCTTGAGGCAGGTGACTTTATACCTGCTGACGCAAGACTTTTAACATCAGCAAGTCTTAAAAGTGAGGAATCGGCACTGACAGGCGAATCTGTTCCGTCTGAAAAAGATGCAGATGCAGAAATTTCTGAAAATGCTCCTTTGGGTGACCGCAGCAACATGATTTTCTCCGGTTGCTCAGTTTCTTACGGAAGTGCAACTGCAGTTGTAACTGCTACCGGCATGGATACTGAAATGGGTAAAATCGCAAACCTTTTGGACAGCGAATCGGACAGTCAGACACCTCTGCAACAAAAGCTTTCTCAGCTTGGTAAATATCTTGGCATAGTTGCTCTTGCCGCATGTGGCGTGATTTTTGCCATCGGCATATTAAACAATATTCACGTTATGGAAATATTTATGACCTCCGTTTCCCTTGCGGTATCTGCAATCCCCGAAGGTCTACCTGCCATTGTAACAATTGTGCTTTCCATCGGCGTTCAGCGTATGGTTAAGAAAAACGCCCTCATCCGCAGGCTTCCCGCAGTTGAAACTTTAGGCAGTGCATCAATAATCTGTTCTGACAAAACGGGCACTCTCACCCAGAACAGAATGACACTTGTAAAAGCATACTGCGATAGCAATGAAATTGAAGATATCACCGACTCCTGCTCTGACGGAGTGAAAAATCTTTTAATGCTTGGTAGTCTTTGCTCAAATGGGTCGGTAAATTTTGAGGCAGAAAAAGAGGAACATATCGGCGACCCGACAGAAACCTCAATTATAGTCGCTGCACACAAAAACGGCATGGAAAAAGATGAGTTAAACCATAGCTATCCCCGTCTTGCAGAGCTGCCCTTTGACTCGGACAGAAAACTGATGTCCACAATCAATAACATAAACGGCAAAACTGTAGTAATTGTAAAAGGTGCATTTGATATGCTGTCCCAGCGATGCATAAAGGGTGATCTTGAAAAAGCAAAGGAAGTAACCGAGCAGATGAGCGAAAATGCTCTTCGTGTTCTTGGTATTGCTTATAAAGAAATTGACACAGTTCCCGAAAATCTTACATGCGAAAAAATTGAAAACGGGCTTACATTCCTCGGGCTTGTCGGAATGATTGACCCGCCAAGACCCGAAGCAAAAGAGGCTGTTAAAATTTGTCGCAGAGCAGGTATAAAACCTGTTATGATTACCGGTGACCACGTCGTTACCGCTTCGGCAATTGCCCAGGAGCTTGGAATACTGCAGGATGGTGACATGGCAATAACAGGCACACAGCTTGACGCCATGACCGATTCTGAGCTTGACGGCATAGTTGAAAAAATTTCCGTTTATGCACGTGTATCTCCCGAAAACAAAATCCGCATAGTAAAAGCATGGCAGAGAAAAGGTCAGGTAGTTTCCATGACCGGTGACGGAGTTAACGATGCTCCTGCTCTTAAGGCTGCCGATATAGGTTGTGCAATGGGCATAACAGGCACCGATGTAGCAAAAGGTGCTGCCGACATTACTTTAACCGACGACAACTTTGCCACAATTGTCGATGCTGTCCGTGAGGGCAGAGGAATTTACGATAACATAAAAAAAGTTGTTGGCTTCCTTCTTGGTACAAACATTGGTGAAGTAATTACAGTATTTGTTGCAATGCTGCTCTGGCACAAAACTCCGCTTTTATCCATGCAGCTTCTCTGGATTAACCTTGTAACCGACTCACTTCCGGCAATTGCACTTGGCATGGAGCCGGTTGAAAAAGATGTGATGGACAGAAAACCCAAATCCAAAACAGAAGGCATTTTTGCAGGCGGGCTTGGCATACGTGTTGTCCTTTTAGGACTTATGTTCGCAATCCTTTCGTTAATTGGTTTTTATCTTGGCGAAAATATTACGGGAAAACTCCAGGGTGGACAGACAATGGCTTTTACCGTTCTTGCACTTTCACAGGTTATTCAATCCTTTAACATGAGGTCGGATAAATCAATTTTTAAAATCGGTGTGTTTACAAACTCAAAGCTTAACTGGGCAGCTCTTGCCTCACTTGTTTTGGTTTTAATTGTTTTATTCACTCCGGTCAGAATTGCTTTCGGTCTTATGATATTACCGGCAAAGCTTTATCTTGCCGCATTTGGACTTATTCTTGTTCCAACTGTTTTAATGGAGCTTTCCAAACTTTTAGGACTTATCAAACACCGTAACTAACTTATCTGCCAAGGAGAAATATTCCATGAACAAAAAATGGTTTCGCTCACTTTTTCGACAACGGATGCTTATCGCTTTTCTGCTTATTGTGCAGTTTATCTTTATGGTTTATCTTCTGCACAGCAGCAGCGTGGCTTCAGATATTACAGCCGGTGTGCTGAAATTTATAAGCGTCGTGGTATCTCTTTATATTTTTTCACGCAAGGATAAAGGTGCGTATAAACTGACATGGGTATTTATAATTCTCCTTTTTCCCCTTTTTGGCGGACTGTTTTACCTGATGTTCACCTTTCAGTCAAGCTTCCGTGCTTCTGCAAAAAAGGTGGATGCAGTATCAAAAAGGACTTCCACATACTTCAATCTGCCGGGCACCGACCTGGGCAGTGCCGCAGACCTTCTCCCCCAGGCATCAACCTCGCTTGACTATATGCAAAACTTTGCCGGTTTCCCCGTCTACTCAGCCGGCAAAACTGACTATCTTTCCCCCGGGGAAAAGATGTTTGACCGGCTTTTATCAGAGCTTGAAAAAGCAGAAAAATATATCTTCCTTGAATATTTTATTATTCAGGAAGGCAAAATGTGGAATGCCATACTTGATGTCTTAAAAAGAAAAGTCGCATCGGGCGTTAAGGTGCGACTCATTTATGACGATATGGGGTGCTTTTTCCTGCTTCCCAAAAATTATGCAAAATATCTTGAAGGTTTAGGCATTGAGTGTGTGGTTTTCAACCCTTTCCGTCCGCTTCTCTCCGTTATCCAGAACAACCGTGACCACAGAAAAATTGCAGTAATTGACGGCAAGGTAGCATTTACCGGCGGAATAAACCTTGCTGATGAATACATTAACGCCTATGAAAAGCACGGTCACTGGAAAGATTGCGGCATTATGCTGACAGGCAAAGCCGCATGGGGACTTACAGTTATATTCCTGCAGATGTGGGAGCTTTGCACCAAAAAAGCAGAGGATTACTCCCTTTACTATCCGGACAAAACTATAGCTCCCGAAACGGGCTTTATCATCCCCTACTCAGACAGTCCGCTTGACAATGAAAATGTAGGTGAGCACGTTTATCTTAAGATGATAACAGGGGCAAAAAAATATGTGTATATCAACACCCCTTATCTTATAATTGACAGCAGCACCGTGTCTGCACTGACACTTGCAGCAAAAAGCGGTGTGGATGTGCGGATTGTAACCCCTCACAAATGGGACAAGCGTATTGTTCACATGACCACCCGGTCCTATTACCGTGAGCTTATAGATGCAGGGGTTAAAATTTACGAATATTCCGGCGGGTTTATTCACTCCAAAACCTTTGTTTCGGATGATTATGCCGCAACCGTGGGAACGGCAAATCTTGATTTCCGCAGCCTGTATCTTCAGTTTGAATGTGGTGTTTTGATGTATAATACATCTGCGGTAATGGAGATTAAAGAGGACTTTCTCAAAACTCTCGAAATCTGCCAGCCCATCACAAAAGAAGATTGCCGCTGCAATATGATAACCCGCTTTTCCCAGGATATATTAAGGCTTATAGCCCCGCTTATGTAAACAATTAAAAGGCTGAACGAAATGAATCGTTCAGCCTTTTGTTGTAGGGACCGGCGTCCTCGACGGTCCGTTTCGAGGTGATAGGATTATCCTATTTTTGGGAGAAATGCCATACATCTTCCCTGCTTGTTACAGTAGCGAACATTATTTTTTAGACAATCTTGCATCTGCAATTCCGACAACAGAAGAATCATTAGAATCCCTATATAGATTAGGAATTTCAACATGTATTTTTAAAATCTTATAGTTTGATACATTAATATCAAATTTGGTCGCTTTTGTTCCAAAGCTTATAATGGGAGAAGTATAAATAAGCTGACCATCTCCGTAAATCTTAGCAATTATACTTTGGTCATCTTTATGGTCACATAAAGAAATCAAATTTCCAGAAAATGTTTTGTAGTTGTTGTTTAATAAGTATTCTACCGTTTGATAAGAGCGTATACTTCCGTCATTGTTTTCTTCATACTCACCAGTTCTAAGCACAAATTGGAGTCCTCTGTCATATTTTATTCCGCTGCTATCCATAGTTCCTTCTGGAATAGAACGTAATGTGCTATTTGACGCAGTCGTCTTATAATCGACATATCCCATTTGATCTAACCAATCATAATTCTTACTACCCAAGGTCACCGTGCTTGTCTGTGCTTCCCAATCAACATCCTTATCAAATGCATTTGCAATTGCTCTTACAGGCAGATATGTAGTGCCATTATAGATAAATGGCTCGACCTCATTTCCGTTTGCATCAGTTGGTTGATACTCTTTACCATCAATCAAAATTTTAATGTTATTATAAATAACATCAATTGTTTCTGATACTTGTTTGCCAAACACCATACCGCCTGTCAATGTTGTGCCAATCAGCACACCTGCAATCAATCCTTGTAATCTTTTTTTCATTTTTATATACCTCCTAATACGCCAAAAAGGCTTTTTATAGCCCATATTGTATCATATATAGCCTACCTTGTCAATACTAATAGACTATAATTAGTCTATAAAATCATAAGAGGTAATGATTATGGATACTTATACAACAGTTAAAAACAGGATTCTATATTTATGCCATGAAAAAAGAATTACAATAAACAAACTTGCCACCGAATCAGGTGTTGCTCCGTCAACAATTAAAAATATTTTATATGGAAAAAGTAAAAACCCGGGTATTGTTACTTTAAAAATGCTTTGCGACGGAATGGGAATATCGTTATTAGAATTTTTCAATACCGATGAATTCAAAAATCTCGAACAGGAAATACAATAGATTATATACCAAAGCAAAAGGCATCGCCAAGCGATGCCTTTTTTATTTTTTGTATTCCTCCGGCAAAAACTCCGGTGGAATTGTGTCATACACATACTGATAAAGAGTATCATAATTAAATCTGTTACCGAAAAATGTTTGTACGGCATGTCTTTCGGCAAGGTTTGGTGTATAATCTTTCAAATAGTAAACTGTGTTGCTCATGAGGTTTTTATTATAGTGGAACACTGTCGGCTCAAACACAATATTTTCAAGTTGTGGTTTTCCGTCGTCCACCTGAACAATATCAAAGCCAATCATACCACCCACCATATTATACTGATAAGCCTGCTCTGCGGCAAAGTTGCCGAGTGAGTAAACGCAAAGGGTTTTATTGCCTCCCGCACCCGTCAGCCACTCTATGGGCTGAATAACGTGCGGATGATGGCCGATGATTGCGTCCGCACCGGCATCCGCTATAAGCTGTGCAACTCTCTTTTGCTCATCAGAATACATCATCTGGTCTTCGTTCCCCCAGTGGATGGACACCATGATAAAATCAGAAACTGCTTTTGCTGCTTCAATCTGACTTTTTATAACCTCATCCTCTATGTATGGGATAACAAGGGGCGATGCAGGATTTTTTGTAATCCCGTTTGTGCCATAGGTGTAAGATAAAAAGGCAATTTTTATGCCCTTTTTGTCCATAACCCTTATATTATTATAATCATCCTCGTTTTCATATCCGCCAATCATAAGAACATTCTGATTTTTCCAGAACTTTATAGTCTCCGCAAGTCCGTCTGAGCCCTTGTCGAGCATGTGATTGTTTGCAATTCCAACAACATCAAAGCCAAGTTCAACAAGGTCATATCCCAAATCCTGCGGACTGTTAAAGCAGGGATAAAAGCTTATTTCATACTCTTCGCCGCACATGAGCGTTTCCTGATTGATAAATGCAATGTCCGCATCAGCAATCCGAGGTTCAACATTTTCAAACATGGGTTTGAAGTTGTACTGTCTGTCGCCCTCTACCGCATCATACTGGGCATCACGGATGTTACCGATATATATAATATTGTCACCGCATCCAACAAAGCTTACCCTTTCGGTTTTCGGTTCTGCCACAACCGGTGCGACTTCCCTTTCACCGCAGGATGTGAGCATTAGTGCAATAACAGCTATTAAAAGAATCTTCTTCATATTTTCACCCTCTTTACCCTCATTTTATAATTAGGTTACAGAAAAGATGCACCTTGTTTTTAATGAATAATTAATAATGAATTATGAATAATTGTGGTTGAAAATCACAAAGTGATTTTCTTTTTATTTAATTCAAATGCGGAGCATTTGTTCCTTAATTCTTCATTATTCATTTTTCACTATTCATTGAGTTCATTTTGATGAACTCATTTTATCACATTTTATTAAATATATCAACTTTTTTATATAAACCCATTGACTTTAGCGCTTTAAAGTGTTATACTGTTAAAGTATTAAAGTGAAATGGAGTAAAAGGTATGATATTTCAGACTAAAGAAACAAACGAATTGTTCGGCGCCATCCTTTCAATCGAAGGTCTTGATGAGTGCGGTAAATTTTTCGAGGATATCTGTACTGTTAAAGAGTTGCAGGACCTGTCCCAGAGATTTCAGGTGGCTAAGCTTTTAAAACTTGGCAAAAGCTATCAGGAAATTTCAAAAGAAACGGGAGCGAGTACTGCAACAATCAGCAGAGTTAACCGTGCGCTTGTTTACGGTAGCGGTGGCTATAAATCGGTTCTTGGCAGGCTGGAGGACAAATAAATGAATACTGAGCTTTTTAAAAATGACGAAAAGGCTGTTTTTCAGCTTAGAAGTCTATACCGGAAATACGGTTACACTCAATATAAAATGAGTAAGTTTGAGGAGTATGATTTATATGTTCGTAACAAGGATTTTCTTGTTTCGGACAACGTAATCACCTTCACAGACACCAATGGTAAACTTATGGCTTTAAAGCCGGATGTTACTCTTTCAATTATAAAAAATACTGAGGATGTTCCCGGAACAGTTAATAAAGTGTATTATAACGAAAACGTTTACAGGGTTTCGGGAGGTACTCAGGCATTTAAAGAGATTATGCAGACAGGTCTTGAGTGCATCGGCGATATTGACGATTACTGCATTTGCGAGGTTTTAACTCTTGCTGCCGAAAGTCTTAAAAATATTTCGGAAGATTTTGTTCTTGATATTTCTCACCTTGGAGTTTTATCCTCGGTGATAGATTCACTCGGAGTTTCATCAGACGCTGCGAAAAAACTCACTCAGGCAGTGGGTGAAAAAAACATCCATGCAATCGGCGCAATTTGCGATGCAGAAGGAGTAAATTCCGATACTTTGAAAAAGCTTGTGTCTACCTATGGCACTCTTGAAAAGGTTGCTCCCGTGCTTGATGAGCTTTCCTGCACCAGGGAGACAGACCGACTTAAAAATATTGTTTCGGTGCTTGAACAAAACGGATTTAAAGGCAAAGTCCGGATTGACTTTTCTGTTATAAACGACATGGGTTATTATAACGGTTTTGTGTTCAAAGGCTTTATTAACGGCGTTGCTTCGGGTATCCTGTCGGGCGGTCAGTATGACAAGCTGATGCGCAAAATGGGCAGAAAATCAGGTGCTATCGGTTTCGCAGTATATCTTGACCTTTTGGAAAGACTTTCGCCGGCTTCAAAGGATTTTGATGTGGATATCGTGATGCTTTATGACGAAAGTCTTGGTATAGATACTGTAAAAAAATCCATAAACGCTTTAACTTCTGAAGGATATACCGTTATGGCACAAAAACAGATTCCCGCAAAAATAAGGTACAGAAAACTTGTTAAAATAACAGAGGAAGGGGTTGAAACGCTTGAAAACAATGCTTAATGTTGCCCTTCCCAAAGGCAGGCTGGGCGAAAAGGTTTATTCAATGTTTGAGAGTGCAGGCTTTGAGTGCCCCTCCATTTTGGAAAAAGGCAGAAAGCTTATATTTGAAAACGAGCAAAAAGGTGTTCGCTATTTCTGGGTTAAACCCTCCGACGTTGCAATTTACGTTGAAAGAGGTGCTGCCGATATTGGCGTTGCCGGCAAAGATATTCTTCTTGAATATTCTCCCGACGTCTACGAGCTTTTAGACCTTAATATCGGCAAATGCTCTATGGCTGTTGCCGCAAAAAAGGATTTCCGTGACGACCCGTCAAAAACACTGCGTGTTGCCACAAAATTTTCAAACATTGCAAGAAACTACTATGAATCTTTAGGCAGAGATATTGATATAATTCACCTTAACGGCTCGATTGAAATTGCGCCTATTTTGGGGCTTTCCGACGTCATTGTGGATATTGTAGAAACAGGTACGACGTTGAAGGAAAACGATTTGGAAGTGGTGGAAACCATTTTCCCTATCAGCGCAAGATTGATTGCCAATAAAGCGAGCTTTAAATTCAAGACGGCAGAAATTGAAGATTTGGCGAAAAAGGTCAAGGATTTGATTGGCTAATATAGGTGAGAGAATATGATTAAGATATATAAATGCGGCGAAGTGTCGCCCGAAGAAATTTTCGCAAGAGTCAACCCCACGACAAACGTGGAGGGTGTTGTTGCGGAAATTATTGCCAACGTAATCCAAAACAAAGACGCCGCTTTAAAAGCGTACGCCGAGAAATTTGACGGCGTGCAGTTGGATTGTTTGGAAGTAAGCCAAACAGAAATTGACGAAGCCTATGCAAAGGCGGATAAAGCATTTGTTGCCGTAGTGGAAGAAGCGGCGAAAAATATTCGTGAATTCCACTCTAAACAAGTCCGCGAAGGTTTTACTTTACAGCAGGAAAACGGCGTTGTAATCGGTCAAAAAGTAACGCCTATCGAAAAGGTAGGGTTGTACGTTCCCGGTGGTACGGCGGCATATCCTTCAACGGTGCTGATGGATTCTATTCCTGCAAAAATTGCAGGTTGCAAAGAAATTGTGATGGTGACTCCCCCTGCAAAAGACGGTGGGGTGAATCCCAATATTTTGGCAGCGGCAAAAGTGGCAAGAGTTACGCGTATTTTTAAGGTCGGCGGAGCGCAGGCGATTGCCGC
>JAZQYO010000025.1:0-41402 GCA_045633565.1 Clostridia bacterium
ATTACCATATGCTAAAGCCTCTAAAAGACTAAGAGACATTCCTTCGATATCAGAAGGAAGAGTAACTACATAAGCATTGCTATATATTTCGGTTAATACATCACCTGATATAAAGCCTGTAAAAATAATATCAGGATTTCCCAATGCTTTTTGCTTTAATAGTTCAACATACTCATCAGTATCACTGGTATCCCCTGCGATAACAAGTTTTTTATTTGTTTTAATACTGTTATACGCATCAATAAGATAATGAACACCCTTTTCAGCAGTAAGTCGTGATACGATGCAAATATACTCATCTTTTGAAAGTCCGTATATTTTTGTGATTTCATCTGCTTCTTTTTTATTAGGCTTATCTATTCCGTTATGAATAAGTACAGTGTCACGATTATAGTTTTGCTTGAAATACTCACGAGCACTTTCACTTAAAACAATTATTTCGTCCGCACATTTCACCATGACTTTTTCGCCGAATTTTATATATTTAGAAGCAAATCCCTTGCCCCATTTTTCTCTTTGCCAATCAAGTCCATGAACTGTTGCAACGCACTTTTTCCCAAACATTTTTGGTATCCACATAGCAGCACAAGGACCTTCTGCGTGAAAATGTACTATATCATATTTTCCGAAAGTTGCACAAATTGCCGCAGTAAAGGAAGCAACCATAGCAGAGAGTCCTTTTCTGTTGATTGTCCACGCATTTTTAAGTGTTACACCTTTATATTTTTTGTCTTTAACAGTGCCGATATATTCATTTTCCACTTTATCGGAACTGCGGTTGTAGCAGGTAACATCTATTCCTTTTTCGACAAGCAACGGACACAAAGAAGTGAGCACATTTTCAATTCCGCCACGTCTTGAGGGAATAACTTTATGTCCAACCATTGCAACTTTCATATTTCTATCTCCAATCTTATCTTCCGGTTCCGCTAAGCATAACAATAGGTGTTTTAAGCATTATAAGCAAATCTCCCGGGAATGTTCTGTTTTGTATGTAATCAAGGTCCATTTCAACCCACTGTTCAAATGGAATGTCGTTTCTGTTTTTGCTTATCTGCCATGTGCAAGTAAGTCCAGGGGTTACGTGCAGACGAAGCTTCTGATAATCGGTGTAATGCTCAACTTCCCCCGGCAGAGGTGGTCTGGGACCTACCAAAGTCATATCACCTTTGAAAACGTTAAAGAATTGCATCAATTCATCAAGAGATAGTTTTCTTAAAATTTTTCCTACTCTTGTTATTCTAGGATCTTCTTTGATTTTAAAAACAGGTCCGTCCATTTCATTTTTTTCTTTCAACTGCTCCAAAAGTGCTTCTGCATTAGGACGCATTGTACGGAATTTATACATATAAAATTCTTTTCCGTGTCGTCCCACTCTTTTTTGTTTAAAGAACGGTCCTGCGCTCGGATCATCAATACATATAACAATCGCAATGATTATCATAAGCGGAAGAAAGCCAAGCAAAATTATCGTCGCAAAGAATATATCAAAGAGTCTTTTCTTTCTCCAATATCCTAAATAGGATTTTTCGATTAAAGCCTCCAATTTTACTCTTGTTTTCTCGTCAACTTTCTCACTATCAATGTAGGGCATTTTTGAATCCTTCTTTCGTCTCTTTTATTCAAACTTAAAATTTATAAGTGTTTCATGTTCAATGTTACGCCAAGGAGAAAAATAAAATTTTCTAAAATCTTGTCTACTTCCGTCAATCAGTTTCTCTCCGTTATTTACATATCCCGGATGAAATCCAATCTCAATATCTCTATTTTTCCTTTCTGCAAGCTTCAAATAGAGTGGAAGCAATTTTTTTATTTTTGCTTCGTTTAATTTTCCCGAAAACATTATTCCCATAAAATACGCGGATTTTATTTTTGCTTTTGCAAATTCCTTTCGATTAGCAAAAGCAAGAGCCTTCAAAAGCCATTGCTTTAATAGTCCTGTGGGCTTATATTCAAGATATAAGGATGGTGAAAATAAGTATGGCGAAATAGGCTCTGCAGGAATACGAATAATTGAAACATCCAAGCCTTCATCACCAATCACACGCATTAAGATTTTGAAAATAAGGGGAATCATATGAGTGTGTTGGTGGCTATCTATTGAAATAGATGTGTTTTCACCCATAGCCATTTTCCAAAACTTAATCTGATTTTGTATTTCTATATAAATTTGCTTTTCAAATTCCTTTCTTTTATTTGACATAGAAAGGAAAAACAAACCGACAAATGAATACTTAAAGTATCCGTTATCCGATATCAGCAAATCAACATCATTCGGCTCTGAAAGCGGACGACCTTCCACTAAATTGATATGTAAAGATAGTGTCGTATTATTACCTGATAAACGCTGTTTGAAGTCCGATATTTCGCCGTTTGGCAAAACACTAATCTTATTCAAAATACCGTTTTCAAGACAATTTTCTATACGGCTGTTGCTATAGGCAGATATACCGTAATCGTCCGCACAAAAATATATCATATCATTTTCCTCTTAATCACCAAGTTTTACAACAATCACATTATCAATGACTGAGATTGAATTTTTTGCAGGCCAGTTATTTAAACCGGCTGCATCAATTCTTTGCAAAAGCTCTGTTTTTTCTTTGCCTGAAATAAATTTATAGTTTTTTACGCAATAGTCATTTAATGCACTGCATAAAACGCTTTGGCCAACTATTTCATCGTCTGCCCTTAAGATATATCCATCTGTTGTTCCCGTCATATCAGGCGGCAACACGGCACTGTAATCCTCGCTTTCAGAAAGATAACCCAAAACTAAAATACTATCACATTCTTCTGCACCTTCGGTCTGTTCGATTCGGTCTGCAATACGGATTAGAGTGCCATACGACTTTTCATAAGCCATATTAAGTTTATGATAACTTACATTTGCAATAATTGTCTGATTAAAAATAAGAATTGCTGTAACAACAAGGATTGTCCACTGTTTTACTTTGTTTGGTTTTACCCTCGTATTTTCATATTGCAGTATGAAAAACAGATAAAATACCAAAAAACCCATTTTCATCAGATTATGATAATCTATACCGCTATTTATAAAGCTAAGCACACTTGCGCCAATGGGTAACATAATCACACAAGTGCACAGTATCAGAATTTTTGCAATACCTAAATTGTTTTTTATCACATCTGTCAAATATAAGACAAAGGTCATAGCAAGCACAATGCAATTTATTACAACAAATATGCTTGTCCCTGTTGAAAAATCAAAAAAATAATTAACAAAAGACTCTTTGATAGTGTATAATGCCCCTAAAGTATCAATGCCTTTTAGGGAGGTTGCATTGTCAAATCCCTGATACTCTAAAAGTGTGGTTGCTGTCAATTTAAGAAGGACTGTCATCACCAAATAATAAAGTGCCATCCCAAAAATTCCTGTCAGCAAAAACTTTACGCATTTAATCACCAACTTTTTTACATTTGTATTCTTGTAAAGTAATTCAAGAATTAAGCTTAAAAGCAAGAGCATTATTGTAACTGTTATGTATGCCTGATATATTCCGCAAGATAAAGCTATCAAAATCACAGAACCTATGTAGCAAGGCTTATCTTTTGTAATCAGCATAGCAGAGGTACACGAAAAGAGAAATGCAAGAGCATATCCGTCTGCAACATAGTTATACATCATCACAGATGTTACGGTAGGGAAGGTGGCAACGAATGCACCTATAAGTGCTGCGGTTATATTTTTTCTGACATCAAACATTTTACAGATGCAAACCGCACCAAGCCCGTGAAAGATTATTGCCATAAGTCCTGCAATAAAGGGCAGATCATAAAAGGAACTCGGCGCACACACTACCGGAAGAAACCATCTTCCCATCGAAATCATATTTTGCGCATCATATCTGAAAACAAGTCCGTCCCAATTAGGAAGCCAATTTGTAATTTTATATAAATGAGCAATAAATCCCATAATAAGCGCCCAAATAAAGCACACTTTCCACTGGGGTAAAATGCTCTTTTTAATTTTATTTATCATTTGTTCAGGCATATTACCACTCCAACCACTTGAATTTATGCAAAAACTTGCCATATAGCTTGTCATACATCTTAACACCGATAATCCTTTTAATCCGTGTTGTTCTTTTCGTTACATCCGATGTCCACGAAGCGCTGTAATGATGTATGGAATATGTGTTCTTTGTTATAGTCTTTCTACCCGTGTAATAGTCCATCGGGCAAAGATACTCTCTTGGCAGAAAAGCCATATTCATAAAGACTTGATTTGTATTTTTGATATCCATACCAAGTCGTATCAAAGCATCTGTATTTCTGTCAGGACATGGAGTAAGGTCGAAGCTGCCATCCTCTAAAACAAACGGAATATCATCATAATCTTTCAGAAATTCCCCGATTATTTCGTTTTCTTTTTCTGCACCAAAACCGAGCCCTGTTGCAACAATGCCTTTCTCGTCAAATCCCATAAAACCTTTGTTATCGAGTAAATCATCAATAGACCTTATAAGCTCAACATCAGTATCTAAATATATTCCACCATCATCATAAATTATCTTAAGCCTTGCAAAATCACTAACAAATGCCCACTTTTTCGCTTCGTAAGCCTCACGCATATAGCGATTTTGCGATAAATCAAAGTTGTCCTCGTTATGGCAGATTATTTCATAATCAGGGCAAAATTTTTTCCAGCTTTTTATACATTTTTTTGCTAAGGCCGGCATTTCGCCTTTCCCAAACCAACAATAGTGAATTACCTTTGGAATACTCATTCTTTATTCCTCCATAATTCAATTAAAGTTTTAAATGCATCTTTAAAAAACACAAAGTTTACTCCAATATATAGAGGAACTATCCAAAGAGAATGAATAATTCCCTTCATAAGCAGTCGGGCAAAAGAAAGTCCGCTAAAGCTATCTACAAAAAAGATAACCATTAAAGCAGCAAAAACAGCACCGTTTACAAACCAAAGCTTATATGTATTGAACATTCCTCTGATGAGAACTTTTTTATTTGAATAATAAATCATTATTGTGCCTCTGTATAAAAGAGCAACAATTGTGCCAAGTATTGCGCCGCAAATTCCCCATTTTAGTATAGAAACTATTGAAACAGTGATATTTATAATCATTTCCCAAATTGCATGGGAACGGGTTTCTAAAAACTTTCCCGAATATTCAAGAACATGGTTTGACGGCAACTTGCCGTTTGACAAAAGATTCATAATAACAAAAAGGAGTATTAAAAGTGCATTGGTGTAGTTCGCATCGTTAATTCCTTTTGTATAAATCTGGATTAGGGGTAATAAGAACACTGCCATCAGTGTATATATAATGAATGTGGACATAATGTAGAGTGTTTCATACACATTATATACTTTTATAAATTTCGCTCTGTCGGTATGGAACATCTGACCCAGTGCAAAACTGAATCCCGAAATAATGCTTGTAATAAATGTTTGTACCTGTGAGAAGAAGATATTATAAATTGTGTAAACACTAACTACCTTAAAATCACATAAAAATGACAATAGCAAAACATCGGTGTTATTAAAAACCATTCCCGACACCTGATGAACCAAGACAGATTTTCTTTGAGAAATCGCCTCGAAATCAGGCTCAGCGTTAACCTTTAGCCATTTATATCTTTTTTTAGCGTGAACATATATGTAAACAAGCTGCAAAAGCGATAAGGTGCAATATGAAAGCTGCATTAACAGAAGATTGTTTGTAAGCAATATAACAAGTATTTTTGCGATATTTGAAACAAGTTGTAAAATCGTCTCGGAATTTGTTATAACATATTTTCTGCCGTCAACCTCTAAGAGTATTCTGTATTTTGCCTGCATAAAATAACTGAACAAATTTGGAAGGGCGGTAAGTATTACAATTCCAAAAATCAAACCCGACTTAATGCTCGTTGGAACAACATATTCATATGCAAAAGCAATTAATAGTACGCAAGCCCCATATATGACGCCGACTTTAACATAGTAACTATGGGTTGCCGATATAATAGAACTTACCCTGTTATGATTCTTTTCGGCAACAGGCTTATAGAGTGCTTGAGTGGTCGCAAGACCTATGCCTGATTCAAGCAAAACCATATATGCAAAAATCTGCTTTATAGTGGAAAGAACCCCGCTAACTTCTGAGCCGAAATTTTCAAGATAAAGTCTTGGAAGAAGAAAGGAAAGGACAATCAGGACAACCTGATACACGGTCCCTGACAACAAGTTATATTTAATTCTATTATCTTTTGTTGCCATTCGGTGCACCTCCTTGTTTCATCCTAATACTTTATACTTTGTTTTCTATATATCCTTCTGTTGCGTTTTCTTTATGTATTATCTTTGCCGGGTTTCCTATAACAATACTGTGTGGAGGAACATCGAAATTCACGAAGGTGAGTGGTGCAATCATTACATCTTCGCCAATTTTTATATTGCCTACGACAACTGAATTTGTTCCAAGCCAGCAATTACCATCGAAAATAGGAGCACCACATCGAACGCCTCTGTTTTCATATCCTATGGTTACGCCTGTCCCGACATTTATATTTTTCCCCAAGACTGCCTCCGGGTGTATAATAACTCTGCCAGTATGACCTATATAAAAGCCTTCATCAATTTTTGTCCGTGCCGGAATTTGTATATGGGTTTTATATGACATAAGCTTAAGCTTTACAGTATAGTATAATTTCAAAGGCTTAAACCTACATTTTTCCGCCTTTCTGAAAAGTGCAATATACTTGAGCTCGGTTGGTCTTAAAATTCTATTAAAAAAACTTTCGCCATTTTCACCATAGTATCTGTATAGGTCTTTTGAAAATTTATTATCCATAGAGTTTATCTTCCTTACGGAGTTTTTTTCTCCAAAAATATTTTTCTTGTAACAAAATTATATATCGGAACAAAAATGCAGGCAAAAATCTTAACCCAAATATAGTAGACAGTAAGCTTTTCTGTTCCAATCCACATTATAAATTGATTTATCAGAAGTCCGCCAATGCTGAGAGCAACAAATATTATAAATTCTTTTAGTTTGCCGTTTTCGCTACCCTTAAAAACAAATAGCATACTTAAAATGTAATTTGCAATAACAGATACCGAGAAAGCCACCGCCGATGCTACGAGAATGTCAATATGCATAAGCTCCTTCAAAAACATCAAAACGCCAAAATCAACTACGGTAGCAATTACACCGACAATACCGAACTTTATTAGTTGTATTATGAGTTTTTTCACTTATCCTCACCTTTAAAAATTCTTCATATACTCTTTGTAAAACTCTTCCGCTTTTGTTTCAGGAAGTGCTTTTGAATAATACCAGCCCTGAACATAATCACAATCGCTTTCAGACACCAATGTATTTTGTGCTTCTGTTTCAACTCCTTCGCATACAACCCCCAGTCCAAGCTCATGAACTTTTGCGATAATGCCGAAAAACAGTTCCTTTCCTTCATCTGTTTCTGTTTGAAGTAAAATATTACGATCAATTTTAACAATATCAACAGGATAATCACAAAGACTTGATAATGTTGCATATCCGCTGCCTATATCGTCTAATGCAATGCAAAATCCAAGTGCTTTTGTATCTATAATATTATTTTTTGCAACATCCATATTCTTTTCGAGTGAATCTTCTGTAATTTCTATCAGGAGCTTGATTCTGTCAAAATCATACTTGTCTGCTATTCCTTTTATTTTTGAAACAAAATCCTTTTCGGATATAGTGATTCTTGTGATGTTACAGGATAATGTGAGTTGGTTAAAATCGGAGTTTTTCCATCCGGAAAGCTTTTTACAAGCTTTTTCAAACATATAGTAATCAAACTTTACAATAAGTCCGGACTTTTCCATCAATCCTATATATTTTCCGGGCATTATAACTTCACCCTCAAATGTTTCCCATCTTGAAAGTGCTTCCCCCGATACAATCTTTTTGGTTTTATTATCAACGATGAATTGAAGATGCATCTTAAACTCATCGTTAGTAAGCCCTCCCTTAATTTTCTCAAAGAGAATATTTTCATCTGTGATTCTCTTTTTACGGAATAAAAGCCTGGTTAATTTCATAAAAAAACTCCAACTCATATCTGCAATCCCTTTCATTAAATAATATATATATTACATAATATGTAAGGTACTTGTTTTGTGTAAAAAACAAAAAACTGCAACAATATAAAGTCCTTGGTAAAAACCTCGTATCATTGCAGCTGGACTGGCATAGTATAAAACCTTAGCCTCTTTGCTTTGCGTCATCGGCTTTCACCGATTTTGCTAACTATTATTTACTGTCAGTATATCACAATGATTCGCTTTTGTCAATTATATTTACTCCTTTGCAAATACCCAAAGAGTATCAGCAACCAATTCATCTGCCCCGCAGAGCTTATAGACACTCAATATCACGAGCGCGCCATCGTTCTTTTTGTATGTAATCTTAGGAATTTTACCTTCCATCAGCTGATGCTTCAAAGCATCATAATTCAAAAAGCTTAATACCGCCCGGTGATAATCGGGTGCTACTGATTCGGCAACATATTTTGAAAACAAATTTGAAAAATGGTCTTCATTTTCGTTGTAATTTAAATATGCAGGCATCAAAATTCGCCTTGCTTTATCAGTAACGAGCGAAACACGATATATACCGTTGTATTTTTCCTTCAAAACTGAAAGCATTGTATCTATTTCAAGTATTCCTGTTTTTACCTGAACATATTCGTTACCTGTATTAGAGAAATTACCTTTTTGTTCCTTGTTTTGATAATACTGAGCCTTAGCTTCATACATTCTTACTTCGGCTTCTCTTACCATTTCTTCTGTATTGGCATTTTGCGCCCTGTAAGATGTGCCGATTGCAACATGGTAATTTCGTGGTTTTAATTGCTCGCACAAAAACTCAATTCCTTTTTTTACCTCATCCTGCCCGACATTTTGACAAAATACTAAAAACTCATCGCCGCCCATTCTATATACTTTGTGACCGAAGAACGCTTCTTTTAATGTGTTTGCAACATATAAAAGCATTTCATCTCCTGCAGCATGACCATATTTGTTGTTAATAAGATGAAGCTCATTAACATCAATATAAACACATGAAAAATTAGCAGTTTTTTCTTCATCAAAGATGCTCAAATCACTTTTAAATGCAACACGATTGAGTGCTCCGGTAAGAGAGTCAGTGGTTGCAGCAAGAATAGTTTTATTAAGGTGGTTTTTATTATATAGTGCCATAGAGAAACATGCTGAAACCTTTTCCGCAAGCATTCTTACCTGACTACCTCGTTTTGAGTTGAGGGCAGCCAAAATGGCAATATGGTTCGCTTTCGTTATGGTCGAAGAAAGAGAAATTTCTCTGATATCGTGCTTCTCCATAAAACTATATAACGACGGATTTGTTTTCAGCATATGCCTGTTCCGCCTTATGCACATAATATTTACTGCTTTATTATTTTTTTTATGGAATTCAGCCGCATAACGAAAAAGTTCCGATTTGAAATATATGCCGTCTTTTTCCGAAAGCATCCGTTCTTCATATTTAGGCGCAATATAATGATAAAACTCTCCATCTGTGTCAAAAAACACAGCAGACCTTGATTTCGCCAGCTTGCAGACCTCGGTTAAAGCATCTTGTATATTGTTTTGTCCGTCTGTAGTTTCCAAAAGTTCTTTTCTTACATTCGATGCACATTCGGTTATGGCATTGAGATTTCTTTCGTTTGCAATAATGATTAATATATACAAAAAGATTATGAAAAGCATAACGATAAACACAAGGGTAAACACCATTGCTCTCGTGTGCGTGCTTGCAAACACCTGTGAATCATATCTTCCCATTGCTATCATCCAGCCAAACTCATCAATTGTGGAATAATGCAAATGAAGATTTTCATCACGGTATGCAGACTCAAAAGCTACAAAGCCTTTGTCTGTTGATACCAACTGTTCATAGGAATAGCCTTCATTATACTTACGATCTTTTAAGAACGATATGTTTCCAAGCTTATCCTGAATTGTATCTATCAAGATATCTCCTGAAGCTTTATCGTAAACAAAAAGCTGAGCATCAAGCTCATCTACAATATTTTTATATCTATCCCCAAGTTTATCAGGTTTGATAACACCATATAATATTCCGACGGTTTCACCATCCACTGTAATCGGTACAGCACTTCTTATGAGCTCATAACCATCTTTTGTAATGTCCTCAATTCTGCTGCTTATGTAGATGCCTTTTGCTTTTTCTTCCTCAAAGGAAATAGAACCTTGAACATCGATAACACCTGTTTTTGTTGCAAAAGTATCGTCAGAATTTAAAATTCCTATATTTTCAATCATCCCAATGGATTTAAATGACTCAAACAAAAGGCTGTAATCATCTCCGTCACTATAAAGTTTTGCAGCAAAGTTTGCCATTGTTGAAAGATTTTCCCTGTCAGACGTTAATTGAAGAATGATATCGTCTTTTATCTGCTTGGTCTGCATATGAAGATTTTCATATGCCTCATTCTCGGCTTTATTATATAAATAAGACACCATACCAAGAAAAACTGCGCACAACAGTATTGCAGTAATAATCGTGTATAGGATAGTATGTTGTTTAGATTTTTTCTTTCCGTACTTTAATGCCATAATCATTACCCCTTAAATGTAAAACACTTACAATAGTTACATATACTCTTATAAATTATATCATATACATTTAATTTTTTCAATATTATTTGCTGTTTTTCTATAAAAACCACAATTTTTTAGACAAAAATCATTAGTTTTTTCAGAAGAAAATATTTTGTTGTTTTATTATTCACAAATCTTGCTATATATTTAGTGTGTTAATAATATGTTTTTTCTTCTTAACGGCGTATTCATAAGCGACTTTTGTTCCGCTTTTAGGTTGATAGTCAAACAAATCCCGTCTGCTATTTTTTCGCCATGGGGGAAGATAATTTTCATCGTAATAAACCACACAGAATTTGCTTTTGTTAATCATTTCCTGATTGCGTTCCACATAAGATGCTCTGCCTGCGTTCTCCATGTGTTCAGGGGAGTATGTACCATCGTTATTTTCAAGCAGACTTTTTTCATAGCAGTCGGGGATGTATTGGTAATGTAAAAAAATTAAAATGACTTTTTAACTACTATTTCAACATTATTGCCACGAACACCTACGATGATATCATCTGCAAGTTTTGCCACGATAGAACGTTCAAGTTCTGCATATGCATCCTCTTCATTTTCTTCAACTGCTGCTTTGTAGCTATAAAGAGACCATGAATATATGTAGCCTGTTCGGGCCGCAATTGTCGGATCTATATAACCAAAACCCATATTGTAGCCGTGATAGTCATAATATTCTCCGGTAGGTATGGAAACTGTAGGATCAAAAGCTGCAAGAAGCATTGTTTCTGCAACTGCTCTGATTTTTCCCATAACGCCTTTTGCAGCGGCATTTTTGCCTGATTTTGAAACAGAAATAAGCTCATCTCTGAGTTCAAAAGTCATATCTTCTGCTTTAAGCTCTACATGAAGCTCGTAGTTATCTCCGTCATTTTCTGCCCAAAAGTCACCACTAAAGTTTTCTACAAGTCCCGGAAGCATTCCGCAAAGTTCCTCTGCCAAAAGGCGAAGTCTCAGTGCTTTTTTGTCTTCAAGACCGTTGTATGTTGTTACTTTTTCCACCTCTGCAAGCACTGCTTCGAGGCAGGATAAATCTTTATTTAATTCGCAAATATTCGATTTCAATTGAAATTCCTCCTAACTTAATGTAATAACAAGAGTATTAATAAAATAATTAATATTTTTATTTATATATTTATTGCAGTCATCTTGAACACCACCTCGTTCTTCAGACACACCAGGAGGTGAGTCATTAGGAATACTGTCGGTAGTGTTTTCTGCAACCTCATCATCTTCATCAGTGGTTTTTACACACACCACATAGAGATTTGATGCAGCACCTCCGGACTTTTTCTCTCGGTTCTCTTTGGTAATTATTCCGTATTCAATTAAATTTTTAATTCCATTCTTTGCCTTTGACAAACTCATTCCGGTTTCTCTTGCAATAATTTCGTAAGAGGGGTAGCAGGAAGAGTTGCATCCTGATAATTTCATCAGGTAACAAAGGATACGAAATTCATATACATCGAGCCTTGCGTCGTTAATAAATTCGTTAGGTATAATAGTAAAATTTCCATTTAGTTTCATTAAAGTTTTCCTCCTTAAATTCAAATAAAAAAACACAGAGTAGAAATTTTTACTCTGTGTTTTGGAATTGATATTGAATTTAGGACTGCGGTTCAAGTTCACAAAAAAGATATTTGACAGTAAATGATTTGCCGTCAAAAAACTTTGCTTTTCAACCCGCTGAAAACCGCATAAAATAACGAGATGACCTTACTTACAGTAAAATCATCTCGTTATTATGGTGGAGATGACCCGTAGCGTAAGATTTTCACGTCATTTGGGAAATATTGACGAAAGTAGGAGGGTTGTGGTATAATGAAATTAATAGTGAATGCGCAAAATTATATCAAAAATGACTTGATTGGATGTGTATATAATGGGGATTATCGCTAGAGCGGCATTGAAAGTTGCATTAAAAGCGGCATCTAAAAACAAAACCGTTGTAAAATATGCAGACACATTTAACACAAAATTAAACGAATTAACGAAAACTATGACTAATGAAGATGCTTTGGCTGATGAACAATTTAAATTTCATTTGATAGTTGACTATGCACAAGATAGAAGCATTGAATACCCGTACGATGTTTTTAGTGAGAATAACAAAATATACAAAGTGAAAAGACCTTCATCAAATTGGCGGCATGAAATTCACCTATATGACACGAATAATAATTTGATAGGAAAAATAAAAGAACACAAACCGTTTTTTAAGGAAGTATATGAACAAAAGGAAAGAACTTGTGATATAGAGTTGAATGGTCAATTCATTGGTCAGGTAAGAACGTGTGATTTATGTGTAGAAAATTCACTGATATTTGACTACAATGATTTTGAAGTGATAAAAAATATTTTTAATACAAAGATAGAAGTTTATGATAAGCAGACCTTGGTATGCAGAATAAACAATCAATTTGGAACTTCGACAAGTAGAGGGAAATACATTATATCTTATAATGATGAAAAATTCGAAAAAATATTTTTACTATTTGTCATTGCAATGGATAAAATCAGTTCATCTGACTACTAAGTTGTAGTTTTAAGGGAGAAAATAAAATGATAAAACGTAGATTCATTTTTTGGGGAGCCATACTTTTAATCGTATGTATGCAATTTCTTTCAGCATGTGGTAGTTTTAAGGAATTAGACAAGGATGAGAACGAAGAATTTATATCAATTACCATAGAAAACTTTTCTTTTGAAATACCTTCATATTGGATAGAAGATGAAAAAACAGAAGATAGCGTTCGCTATTATTCTGAAAGGGAAAATAAAGTTGCTATGCTTGAATTTTATTATGGGGTGGATACAAAAGACGTTGTTACATGGCAAATGTTGTATGACGAGAGAGAAAAATTGATCTCCGCTATTGAAAATTCAATGAGTGAAATGGAATGTAAAGTCAGTGGTTATGAAGAAGTTGTATCAACTTATGGAGAAAAAGGAATTCTATATAAATACAAATTTAGCACAACAATTGATAATTCAGAAAATGAAGAACTTAGCATAACAGATGATATTGTTGAAAATGTTGAGCCTTACGAGTTAGCCGGAGAAGGATATTGGTATTGTCTGCCTTCGGAAGAGGATAATAGGTGGTTTTTTATTAATTGTGGGTTTACCGAAAACGTTGAATATAAAAACTATAGCAATGACTTTTTGAAGTTGATTTCGTCTGCAAAGTGTAATGTTGGGTCAAATGATGAAAAAGAAACTACAGAAAAACTAGAGCTGACCGTTACCATGGATGAAAACGACTTCAAAGGCTTGACAATAGCTGAAGCGAAAAATGCTTTGAAAGAAATGGGATTTTTCAACTTCGAGTATCAGACTTTGAATACAGAAGAAGATGAAAGCTTGAATGGCAAAATAGGTGGTGTCGAAATCAAAAAATGGAAATTTGGCAAGGGTGATTTTTCTAAGGGTGATATATATAAGTCGGATGCTATAGTTGTTCTTTGGTCTTATGAATATACTGAACCCAAGAAACCTGATAGTGTATTTTATTCAACTAATGATTATGAAAATGCAACAAAAGGTAATACTGGAGTGTTTTCCTATAAAAGCACAAGCGGTTCGTATGATATATACTGGATTATAGACTTTGACGCAGGATATGTATATTATTTTACAGAAGGAAATGGAAATGACACTTGTGATAGATTAAAAATACAGACGGGTGATTTGAATGATAAAATCGTTGTTACATATCATGATGGTGGCGATAGTTGGTCGTATGGTTTGCATTTTAAATATGTAAATCATCCGGAAACTTTAATTATGAACGATAATGACGGATTTGAGTATAAATACTCTACAACAGATTTAGAAGATGCTTTAAATTTAAGGGATAAGAAAACCATCCAAGACTATTGAGAGTAATTTATTATGTGAATGCACTTCGAATGATCTTGCCCGCTATTTTACATTTACCATGTAAAATAGCGGGTTTTCTTTTTCTCATCTATCATAAACAAATGCACCACCTAACAATGCAAAATTTGCTAAGGTGGTGCATTTATTCATTTTATCACTTTCGTGAAAACAAGTGGTGGAGATGAGGAGAGTCGAACTCCTGTCCGAAAACAAATTCATACATGCTTCTCCGAGTGCAGTTTATGTTTGAATTTCCCTTCCGGAGTGGTACACAAACAAACCTCTCTGGTCGGTAGCTTCATTTTTCATGACAGGCTCAAAGCTTTGCCTGCTCACGTTCACCACTAAATCGACACCCGAAGCGCCGCCGTGGTCCTCGGCGTCCGGATGGCTGCACTAATTAGGCAGCGTAAGCTAAATTATCGTTAGCGTTTAAAATTTAATTTGGGACTTTTAAAGTTGCTTCCCGTCAACTACTCGCTGCACATACTTCATTATCCCCGTCGAAACCGGTGCATCCCCATATTAATATTTTTCGTTTTCACGGACTGCGCGCGCAATATCTCGTTTTGCATCACGCTCGGCTGCAGACTCACGCTTATCGTGAAGGTTTTTACCTTTGGCAAGAGCAATCTCCATTTTGATTTTGCTGCCTTTAAAATAAACGGAAAGCGGAACAATTGAATATCCTTTCTGCATAACCTGAGCCAGAAGTTTTCTGATTTCCTGTTTATGCAGAAGAAGTTTACGAACTCTTAAGGGGTCACGATTAAATATATTTCCCTGCTCATAGGGGCTTATATGCATTCCCTTAATAAAAGCCTCGTAATTTTCAATGGAAATCCAGCTGTCTTTTAAGTTAACCGCGCCTTTGCGGAGCGATTTAACCTCTGTGCCGACCAGTTCTATGCCGGCTTCATATTTATCTTCGATAAAATACAAATGATGGGCTTGCCTGTTTTTTGCAATTATCTTAATGTCCGGCATCTTCACTGCTTCCTTTCTTTATGTCTGCAAGTATCAGTATATCACACCGGCAGATTTTTTTCAATAGCTATTGTATGACAATTATGTTAATTTTTCTATTGTATTTTGTTTTATTTTGTGATAAAATGAAAAAAAGATTTATTTTGGAGGCATAAAAATGAAAAAAATTATTTCTCTTATAATCGCAACTATTGTTATTTTCAGTGTTTTTTGTATGGTAGCATCAGCAGGAGATTATTATATGATGCTCGCACAGGTTGACAACAACAGACTTTTTGTCAATGCAACAAGTATGGATTTTGACGCCGAAAATCCAAATGTCGCTCCCTCTATGGACGAGGAAGGAACTGTTTTAATCCCCCTTCGTATGGTAGTTGGCGCAGCCGGTGGCTGGATTGACTGGGTTGCCGAAGAAGACAAGGTTGTTATGCTGTACAACGGCGTTGAGAGTTCTTTTGTGATGGGAAGCAATCAAATCAACGTGGGTGACGAAATCATCGAGGTTTCAACCGAAATTTATACAACTCACGACAGAACAATGGTTCCACTTGACTTTTTTATAAAGTGCATGAAAGCAGGCGCAGAATTTGACAAGGATACAAAGACTGCAATGCTTGCGTTTGAAACAACAGTTTACGCAGCAAATTAATGAAAAATATTACACAAAATGTCTTGACAAACTCCGGTAAATAAGGTATAATTGTTTCTTGTGACAAACATTTACCGGGGTTTGGCGCAGTTTGGTAGCGCGCATGGTTTGGGACCATGAGGCCGCGGGTTCGAATCCCTCAACCCCGACCATTTTTTCTATTGACAATCTATGTGTGTTGTGATAGAATAACTAAAGCACGGAGAGATGTCCGAGTGGTTTAAGGAGCTAGTCTTGAAAACTAGTGACTCGAAAGAGCCCAGAGTTCGAATCTCTGTCTCTCCGCCAGAATGGAGCAAAGCTTGCTTTGCTCCATTTTTTATTTACGAGGTGTTGTTATGAACTACAACAGAACCATTCGTGCTGCACTTACGGCAGCTGTTGTTCAGGCGATTATAGTAAATTTTGCGCCCATGCTGTTTCTGATTTTTCAGAACACATACGGCATTTCCTTTTCTAAAATTTCACTTCTCATCACACTGAACTTCTTAATTCAGCTTTCGGTGGATTTAATTTGTGCAAAAGTGGTTGATAAAATCGGCTACCGCACTTGTTTTGTTTTTTCCCATATAACGGCTGCTATAGGTCTTATAGCAATGGCTTTTCTGCCGGGCATTATGTCAAACCCGTATACGGGACTTATAATCAGCACTGTGATTTATGCGGTAGGCGGTGGAATAATTGAAGTTCTCGCCAGCCCCATAGTTGAGGCATGTCCCACAGAAAATAAATCGGGTACAATGAGCCTGCTTCATTCCTTTTACTGTTGGGGACATGTTGCCGTTATACTTTTAACAACCATCTTTTTTGTACTTTTCGGAACAGAAAACTGGCAGCTTCTTGCACTTTTATGGGCGCTTGTTCCCATAATAAACGGCATTGTACTGACAAAGGTTCCAATCCCCTCTCTCGCTTCCGGCAGTGAAAAAGGGTTGTCGGTGTCCTTGCTTTTTAAAAACAAACTTTTCTGGCTTATTTTTCTGATGATGATTTGTTCGGGTGCAAGTGAACAGAGCATAATCCAGTGGGCATCCGCTTTTGCTGAAAAAAGCCTTGGTATGCCAAAAGCTTTCGGCGACCTCCTCGGCCCTCTGTCCTTTGCAGCACTGATGGGAACATCCAGAGCGCTTTATGCAAAATGCAGCGAAAAAATCTCTCTTGACAGATTTATGCTTTTTTGCTCGGCTTTGTGTATGACGGGCTATCTTATTACCGTATTTTCAGACAATGCCTTTCTATCATTAATCGGCTTTGCCTTTTGTGGTTTTTCGGTAGGCGTAATGTGGCCCGGGTCACTCAGCACCGGTGCAGCAAAAATAAAAGGTGGCGGAACTGCAATGTTTGCCCTTTTCGCCGTTGCCGGTGATGTTGGCTGCTCTGTCGGCCCCTCGGTTGTCGGCTTTGTGTCCGATTTGTCGGGCAGTATGAAAATGGGCATACTTACAGGCATTATATTCCCTCTGCTGCTCTTCCTTGCAATCATTGTTAAAAAATTAAAATCCCACTCTTGACACGACTTTAAAACTATGATATTATATAAATAGTTAGTTTCGACTAACTTATGCTATCTCCATAAAAGCTCCAAAGATTTTCTTTGGGGCTTTTATAAAACTATTGAAATCACAGGTGAAAATCTGATATAATATGTTAAAGAAGTGTGCATAATAAAACCAACTGAAAGTTGGAGGAAATATTATGCATAAATCTGTATGGTCAGACAGCGTTTGTCTGCCGGAGTTTGAAAGCTTAAAAAAAGATATAAAAACGGACGTACTTATTATTGGCGGAGGTCTGTGCGGACTTTTATGCGCACACGTTCTGCAAAAGGCAGGCATTGATTATATCCTTGTTGAGGGCGATAAAATCGCATC
This sequence comes from Clostridia bacterium, assembly GCA_045633565.1. Lineage (GTDB taxonomy): Bacteria > Bacillota > Clostridia > RUG12999 > RUG12999 > RGIG7450. Next base: position 18,050 of record JAZQYO010000025.1, read on the forward strand.
AGGCATAACCAAAAACACCACCGCAAAAATAACCTCTCAGCACGGACTTGTATATTCAAAACTCATAAATAATTTTGGAAATGAAAAGGCGCAGATGTATTTATCTGCTAACGAGAGGGCACTTGCAAAGTACCAAAAACTTTGCAAAAATATAGATTGCGACTTTGAATCAGCCGATGCCTACACCTATTCCCTGTCTGACAGGGCTAAAATAGAAAAAGAGGTGACGGCGGTAAACAGCCTCGGGTTTGACGCTCAGTTTGTTCAAACCACGGAACTTCCTTTTAAGACGGAGGGTGCAATACGTTTTAAAAACCATGCGCAGTTTAACCCGCTTAAGTTTATTAAATCAATTTCTAAAAACCTAAACATTTATGAAAATACATTTATCCGGGAAATAACTCCACATTCAACTATTACAAAAAATGGCACAATTTCTGCAAAAAAGATAATTGTAACAACTCATTTTCCGTTTATAAACAAGCACGGCAGTTATTTCTTGAAGCTCTATCAGCACCGCAGCTATGTTTCTGCATACCAAAATGCGCAGAAGTTAAATGGCATGTATATTGATGAAAAAGAGGGCGGTATGTCCTTCCGCAATTATAAAAATCTTTTACTTATCGGTGGCAGCGGTCACCGTACAGGTAAAGAGAGCAGTGCTTGGAGAAGTATAAATAAATTTGCAGACAAATACTATCCTGACGCAACACTAAGGTACGAATGGGCGACTCAGGACTGCATGAGTCTGGACGGCGTTCCATATATTGGTCAATATTCAAAAAATACACCGGACATGCTTGTTGCAACGGGATTTAATAAATGGGGCATGACCTCCTCCATGGTGGCTGCGGACATTTTAAAAGATTTGGTTTTGGGCAGAAAAAATGATTTTGCAGAAGTCTTTTCTCCTCAGCGAAGTATATTAAAACCCCAGCTTCTTATTAACGGTTTTGAAGCAGCAGTAAACCTTATAACGCCGACTTCCAAGCGCTGTCCTCACCTCGGTTGCGCTCTCAAATGGAACAAGGCAGAACACACCTGGGACTGTCCCTGTCACGGGTCACGTTTTGAAAAGGACGGCACTTTGATAGATGGCCCGTCTACCGGTGACGCAGATATATAAGTTTATGAAAGGAGTATTTATATGCAATACCTCATAACCTTTCTTGAAGGCATAATAACTTTTATTTCCCCTTGCATGCTTCCCATGCTGCCTGTTTATTTTTCATATTTCAGCGGTGGTGAACCCGGAACAAAAAAAGCCCTTAAAAATGCTGTTGCATTTGTTACAGGCTTTACAGTTATCTTTATCATGCTTGGGTTATTTGCCGGCACCATAGGTAGCTTTTTTACAGAGCACAAAAGATATCTAAATATCATAGCCGGAATACTTCTTGTGATTTTCGGGCTGAATTTTCTTGGCATAATAAGAGTTCATCACTCACACTGTTCACACCATAAAATTTCGCCATCCGGCAACAGCTTGTTTTCTTCTCTGATTATGGGCGTAATTTTTTCAATGAGCTTCAGTCCGTGCGTCAGCACATTTGTGGGTTCTGCACTTATTCTTGCCTCTCACCAGGGCAGTCCCCTGATGGGAATGGGATTACTCTTTTGTTATTCGGCAGGTATAGGCATTCCATTTATAATCAGTTCTGTGATTATAGACAAGCTGAAATCTTCGTTTGAATTTGTTAAAAAACATTCGAAAATCACAAATACTATATGCGGACTACTTCTTATTTTGTTCGGCCTACTTATGGCAACCGGTTTGTTTGATACAATTCTTGAACTTTTCCACCATCATTAATAATATAATACATAATAAATATTCAAGCAAAAACCACCGTTGTTTCGGTGGTTTTATTATTTTTATGCTATGTTGAAATTTCAACGGAATTTTTTCACAAAATCTGGTAAAATTATAAATATGAGGAGTGATATATATGAAAATTGCTTTTTTTGATACAAAGCCTTATGATAAAATGTCTTTTGAAAAGTTTGGTGAAAAATCAGCTGTAACATTCAAATTTTTCGAAACAAAATTAAGCGAGGATACCGTCGGTCTTGCAAACGGATTTGATGGTGTTTGCGTGTTTGTTAACGACACAGTAAATGCACCGGTGATAGACCGGCTGTGCGAGTTTGGCGTTAAGATAATTGCACTGCGTTGTGCAGGCTTTAATAATGTTGATATGAAACACGCCTTCGGGAAAATCCACGTTGTGCGTGTGCCTGCCTACTCCCCTTACGCTGTAGCGGAGCATGCAATGGCACTTCTTCTCACTTCAATCCGCCGTATTCACAAAGCCTATATCCGCACCAAGGATTTTAATTTCAGCCTTTCTGGCATGACAGGATTTGACCTGCACGGTAAAACGGTAGGCGTAATCGGTACGGGACGAATTGGCAGAGTATTTATTGATATTTGCCTTGGCTTTGGTATGAATGTACTCGCCTACGACAAATTTCCGTCCAGTGACAGTTCAATAAAATATGTATCTCTTGATGAGCTTTTTGCAGAAAGTGATATAATCTCACTTCACTGTCCTTTGACAGAAGAAACCCGCCATATAATAAATGAAAAATCTCTTGCAAAATGCAAGCAGGGCGTAGTAATATTAAATACTTCCCGTGGTGCACTTGTTGACGCCGAAGCGCTTCTTTCCGGCATTAAATCACGCAAGGTTGGAGCTGCGTGTCTGGACGTTTATGAAGAAGAATCGGAACTGTTTTTTGAAGACTTTTCAGGTCACATTATAGAGGATGATACCCTTGCCCGCCTGATATCCATGCCCAACGTAATTGTGACTTCCCATCAGGCTTTTTTAACCGAAGAAGCTCTGTCAAATATAGCCGAAACAACTGTGAATAATATTAGTGAATTTTTCAGCTCGGGCAAATGCAAAAACGAGCTTTGCTACCGCAATGGCAGGGCAGAAGATTGCACTAACGGCAGATAGTTTTTAAGTTCTTTTTCCCTTCTCCGATGCATACAATTAATTAAAAATGTATGCATTGGAGGCTACCTGAAGTTGAAAGAGCATATTGAAGAAAGAACCATTGAACTTGCAAAATACATTATAGAAAATAAATGTACCGTCCGTGAGGCAGCAAAAAAATTCAGCATTTCCAAATCGACCGTACATAAGGACATAACCGAACGTCTTTTTCAGATAAATCCGTCACTGGCGACCGCAGCGAAAGAGATTATGCTTGACCACAAAATGACCCGTCACTTAAGAGGGGGTATGGCTACAAAAATGAAATATGCCCGTCAAAAAGGATTGCAGGTATAAAAAAATCCGCCTAATGGGCGGATTTTTATTTAACCTATAAGTTCTATTCCCTTTACCGACTGATTAACCAATCCATCAATATCCAGATGTGCCTCCGATTCTAATATCCTGTCAAGACGTGGGTTAACATCCGGACGTTTGGGAACAAACAGAGTGCAGCAATCCTCATAAGGCAGGATTGATGTGTCATAGCTGCCTATTCTTCTTGCATAGTTTATAATTTCAACCTTGTCAAGACCAACAAGCGGACGGAGAATTGGCATTGTAGCAACCTCGCTCGTCACCACCATACTCTGCATTGTCTGACTTGCAACCTGACCTAAACTCTCCCCTGTTATCAGCACCTTCGCACCTACTTTTTCAGCCACCTTCTGAGAAATTCTGTTCATAAATCTTCTCATAATAATCGTGAGCTGCTCTTCGGGGCATTTTTCTTTAATCTCCATCTGTATTTCGGTAAACGGAGCTATATGAAGCGGCATTTTACCTGTATAATCCTGCAAAATTTCAGACAGGGCAATAACTTTTTCTTTCGCACGGTCAGATGTGTAGGGATAGCTGAAGAAGTTTATTGCCTCAAGCTCTACTCCTCTTTTTGCCATGAGCCAGCCTGCGACAGGTGAGTCAATACCACCCGACAATAAAAGAAGTCCTTTTCCTCCCATTCCGGTCGGGATTCCGCCTGCGCCCTGAGTTTTGTCACAGTAGATATATGCAAACTCATCACGCACGTCAACAATAACTGTGATTTCCGGATTTTTAACATCAACCTTCAGATGACTGAAATTCTTAAGTATTACTCCGCCTGCTTCACGGCAAATTTCGGGTGACGTCATAGGAAACCGTTTATCTGCACGCTTTGCCTCAACTTTAAAAGTTTTTCCGTTGTTTAATGAATCTGCAAGCTTTTCTACAATTACCTTATAAATTTCATTTATATCTTTCGGTGCAACATACGCATGAGAAATCTGTGTTATACCAAAAACCTTTTTCACCTTTTCAATTGCTGGAAGTATCGGTGAGGCATCATCTCTTGGTTCAACATACATGGTTCCCTGTGACTTCCATATACGGTAGCTGCCCGTTTGTCTTAACGCATGTTTAATATTTACCATCAGCCTGTCCTCAAATCTGGACCGGTTGTTTCCTTTTAATATAAGTTCGCCTATTTTAACAAGTATAATTTCATTCATTTTCTTTCCCTCCGCAAAAGAATTATACCATATTTTATATGCAATTGCAAATTTTTTCAAAAAAAGGCTTGACTTTAGCGTGATAAAGTGTTATCATAGTAAACAGATAAATTAAACAAGAAAGGTAAAGGTACTTTACAATGAAAAAAATCTTATCACTCGCACTTGTACTTATCATAGCTGCAATGGCTCTTGCCGGTTGCGGTGCAAACACAGAAGCAGAATCTGACCTTGCTTACATAACCGAAAAAGGCAATATGGTTATCGGCTACACAGTATATGCTCCTATGAACTATACTGACGAAGCAGGCAACTTCACAGGTTTTGACACAGAACTTGCAATCGCAGTTTGCGAAAAACTCGGCGTAACTCCTGAGTTTATTGAAATTGACTGGGATACAAAAGAAGTAGAGCTTAACGCTAAAAACCTCGACTGTATCTGGAATGGTTTCACAATCACTGAAGAAAGAGAAGAAAACCTTGACTTCTCCAAACCCTACATTGAAAACAAACAGGTTGTAGTTATCAGAAAAGCTGATGCTGAAAAATACACAGACGCTGCTTCCCTTTCCGCTGCAAACCTCGTAGCTGAAATTTCTTCTGCAGGTGAATCTGCTATTGCTGATGATGAAAACCTCGCAAAAGCTAACTACACAGCAGTTGCAAAACAGACAGACGGTCTGATGGAAGTTAAAGCAGGCACAGCTGATGCAGTTGTTCTTGACGTAACACTTGCTAACGCAATGGTTGGCGAAGGCACAAGCTATGCAGATCTTCAGATTGTTGAAGGACTTGACCTTGCTGTTGAATTCTATGGCGTAGGCTTCAGAACAGGCAGTGACGTTGTTGAGAAAGTAAACGAAGCTTTCGATGCTCTTATAGCTGACGGCACAATGGAAGCTCTCGGTGCAAAATACGAAGTTAACATTTGCAAATAATTATTTGGCAATAAATTTATTTAAACAAAAACTAAGGCGTTTTGCGCCTTAGTTTTTGTGTGTTTTGAAAGGTATAAAAACATGGATTTTAATCAGCTCGGCGTTGTATCTTTAAAACTTCTTGAAGGTTTTAAATTCAATTTAATAATCTTCTGTGTAACGCTTCTTGCCTCTCTCCCGCTTGGTCTTGTGCTATCTTTCGGGTCAATGAGCAAGATAAAGCCTGTTGCGTGGATTACAAAAATTTTCATCTGGATTATCCGCGGCACTCCACTTATGCTCCAGATAATGCTTGTGTTTTTTGGTCCGGGACTTTTGTGGCATGGTCAGTCGCTCAGTCGTCTTAATGCCGCACTCGTGGCATTTATAGTGAACTATGCCTGCTATTTTTCTGAAATTTTCAGAGGTGGTATTGAGTCCATACCCAAAGGTCAGTATGAAGCCGGACAGGTCCTTGGTATGACCAAAACACAGATTTTCTTTAAAGTTGTTCTTATGCAGGTTATAAAGAGGATAGTTCCGCCAACCTTCAACGAAATAATGACACTAATCAAAGATACCTCTCTTGCAAGAATTATTTCTGTTGTTGAGATTACAAGAGTTGCAAACAACTTTATTACATCCAATGCACTCATCTGGCCTCTGTTCTATTCCGGAGTTTTCTATCTTGTATTCTGTGGAATTTTAACCATTCTGTCGGGATATATAGAAAAGAAACTTAACTATTACAGGGGGTAAGTGCCATGAGTATACTTGATGTCAGAAATCTTACAAAAAGCTTTGGCAAAACTGAGGTTTTAAAAGGAATAGATTTTACTCTTGAAAAAGGCGAAGTGTTATCTATAATCGGTTCATCCGGCAGTGGTAAAACAACCCTTCTGCGCTGTCTTAATTTCCTTGAGTTTGCAGAGGGTGGAACCATTTCGGTAAACGGAAAAACAATTTATGACGGTGCAGACAAGGAAAAAATGAGCGATTCTCACATACGTGATATGAGACTTCATTTCGGACTTGTTTTTCAGTCTTTTAATCTTTTCCCTCAATACACCGTGCTGAAAAATATCACTCTTGCTCCGTCGCTTTTAAAATTTGACAACCCGGAAAACATTGAGAAAAAGGCACTTTCACTTATTGAAAGAGTTGGGCTTTCCGATAAAATTCACAGCTATCCGTGTGAGCTTTCGGGTGGTCAGCAGCAGCGTGTTGCAATAGCAAGAGCGCTCGCCTTAAGTCCTGATATTTTATGCTTTGACGAACCGACAAGCGCGCTTGACCCCGAGCTTACCGGCGAAGTTTTAAAGGTTATAAAAGGACTTAAAAGCAAAGACAGCACAATGATTATTGTAACTCACGAAATGGAATTTGCTAAAAACGTGTCCGATAAGGTGATTTTCATGGCAGATGGTGTTATCTGCGAAATGGGAAGTCCTGAGGATATATTTGAAAATCCTAAAAACGAACGTACAAAAGCATTCTTAAATTCATTTAATAAGTAAAAAATCCGCCCACCGGGCGGATTTTTTATTTTACAATATTACTGATTATGCTAAATACTATCGGAATTGTTATAATGGACATCACGTGCGAGATAAATGAGAGCTGTGCACCTTTTCTGCCATCTCCGCCGTATGCTTCGGGAAAAACAACCGTGTTCATTCCAAAAGGCATTGCCCATAGTGTTGCCGCAACCAAAGTGATTGCAGGGTCTACTTTTAATAGTACTAAAACACCCATTGCCAGAAGAGGCATTACAACAAGTTTAATTAAAGAAGAAATATATACTTTCCAGTCGCTGAGGAGTGTTTTAAGCGGTTTTTCCGCCATAACGCATCCGGCGATTATCATTGCAATAGGAGCCATACAATCCGATGCAGTTGTTGCTATCCTATCTACAATTGCAGGCAATTTCAACCCCGACAGACCAAGTGCCGAGCCAACAACCAGCGCAATTATGGTGGGTTGCTTAAACACATTCACTATTCCGTATTTTTTCTGTGGGCACAAAAGCGCCATGCCCTTTGTGTAAATAAACACATTAAGCGGAAGCGCAAACATCATAAAAAGCATTAGCACTTCATCACCGAATACTGCTTGTACCAGCGGATACCCCATATATCCGAAATTTGGGGCTGTATAGGCGTATTTGTAAACATTTCTTTCAAATTTATCTTTAGTAAATATTTTCGCCAGAACCATCGACAAAAAGTACGCCATAAATATCATCACAGTACCGGCAAGAACTGCTTTCCCGTTGTTTGCCATTTTTTCCACTGTCACTTTGTTATAGCAGGTGGAAAATACCATACCGGTCAGACATACATTAACCAGAAGTTTTGAAAAAACCTTGCTTGCACTTTCGGGAAATGTTCCACATTTTCTTAAGATATAGCCCACCAACATAAATGTAAACATGAGCGTAATCTGATTAATTGTTAAACTAAAAATTTCCATATTCTTCTCCAATTTTTTAAAACAGCGCCGTTATTTCCTCCGGTCGGCTCACTATCTTATCCGCACCGTTATCTAAAAGCTCCTGCCTGCCTCTGAATCCCCACAGTACCCCTACGGTGTAAAAATGCGCACCTTTTCCGGTTTGCATATCAACATCGGTATCACCGACATAGATACATTCATTTTCACAGATTCCAAGCTCTTTTGCAACATTAACAGCCGGCGCAGGGTCCGGTTTTAACGGAACGCCCTCTCTTGCACCATAGCACAGGTCAAATGTACCTTTGTCAAAGAAATGGTCAATAACGCTGACTGTTGCCGCATGCGGTTTGTTTGACAGTACCGCAAGCTTTATTCCGCACTTTTTTGCCTGCAAAATAAGCTCATTTATACCATCAAAAACCGTAGTCTTATAAAGCGGGTCAACATTATAACTTTTATTATATTCTGAGAAAACCCGTTCAAAAAGTTCTTGGTCGTTTGAGCCATTCTCGGCAAGCATACTTTTTACAAGATGCTTCGCGCCCTTGCCCGCCATAAAGTTATACTTTTGTGTTTCTATACTTTTAAATCCGAATTTTAAAAGTGTTTCATTACCGTAATATGCAATTGTTTCAATTGTGTCAAGAAGAGTGCCATCCAGGTCAAAAATTATTCCTTTATACATAAATTAAACAATCGAATCCACAAATATTTCTACAAAGAATTCTGTTCCTGCCGCAAGTTTTGTATCAGCTTTTGTAATAACCCAGTCGCCAAACATCTCTCTGGGAGTTACCTTGGATGAGTTGAGCGCCTTAACCTTTACTCTGAACGCAAAACCATTGCCTGTTTCGTACGCAAGCGAGGGATAGAATGTTATTTCAAGTTTTGCTCCATATACCGCCTGAGCTGCACGCACATAGTCGTTACACTTAATCACAAACAAATCAGAGTAATCTCTGGCAAAGTTATAAAGTGCTGCAGGGGATTTGCTGGCATTAATGGGATAATCATATACCTCCTGAGGAATTCCTTTGAGAATTACCGCAAACTGCTTATAGCTCTGCGGATATTTTCTTACATCATTCTCAATGCTGATATTTATTTTTTTGTATTTTTCATTCACAATTTCCGTTGTATACGCAAACTGCGAGCCGAAAACTGTGTCATACTGAACAATTAAAGCTGCTATCTCTTTCTGTGTAACTGCTTCACCTTTGTTTTTATTTCCGTCAAGATAGATGAGCGCAGGTGTGGTTATTGTTCCCGAGGTAAGACGTTCAGCAGCATTTTTTATTGCTTTTTCTGCTGTTTCTACAGTAGCATTTGCATTAGCAAAAGCTACCGTAAAATTACTAAGTCCAATGTCTGAGTTGCACATTACATAAAGTGCTTTTGAACTTTCATGGTCAATTTGTCCGTCAATTACATATTTTGAAAAGTCAACATCAACTACATTATTTGCAAATTTTGCTGCCACTTCTGCCAGCTGCGCATTTGTAACCTTAGACTTACTGCTGTATGTACCGCCAAAGAGCTTCATGCTTTCAACTGTGTTTTTCAAAATATTTTCCGAAACAATATCAACAAAATTCTTCTGGACAGAGGCATCTTTACTTTTTACAATAAGAGCAGCCGCTTCAGCTCTTGTAAGTGTATCGCCAAGTCTTAAATTAAGTCCGTCATCTCCTACAAGAACACCATAAGTATAAATCCATGCAAGGGCCTCTTTATCAATACCGTTTTTTTCCGCTTCTTTAAGTACAAACTCAGGTACCGCAACCCCTGCTTTTCCAAAACGTCTGAAAAGAAGCTCAATTGTCTGTGCTCTTGTTATTGCCTTATCAGGATAAAAATTATTCTGACTGTCTGCTTTGAATCCTGATGTAATTACATATTTGTACGCCCAGTGAGACGCCGGTACGTCAGAATAATCGTTTGCTCTTTTTTCTGTTCCCTCGCCCACCATTTTAACAAATTCCGCGCGGGTAACTGTATTATCCGGTCTGAAACTGCCGTCTGTATATCCACCGATTGTTCCTTTTGCTACAAGCTCGGAAATTGCCGGATAAGCCCAGTGCTTTTCATTAATGTCGGTAAATGATGCCGCAATTGATGGCACACTCAGGCAGAATATCATTATCGCCAGAACCAATGATGTAATCTTTTTCATATTAAATCATCCTTTCTCCCGCCCAGTTGGGCAGAACATATACATCTTTATTATATCACCAATCGACATTAAAGTCAACAATAACAAACGGTGAAAAATCTTCCGATTTGTCTTGAAAAGTTGCGAATTTTATGATATTATATATTTGTTATTATATTACCCGCCGATTTTTTCATCGGCAGATTGGAGAATTCTTATGAAAAACTGTATTGTTGGTCAGTCGGGAGGCCCTACTGCGGTAATCAACTCCTCCCTTTGCGGCGTTGCAACAGCCGCTTTAAAATCAGACAAAATTGACAAGGTTTTTGGTGCCGTTAACGGTATTGAAGGAGTTCTGGCAGAACGTTTCCTTGATATGGCAGAAATTTTAAAAACAGACGAGGATGCTGAAATTTTAAAACATACTCCCTCATCTTTCCTCGGTTCCTGCCGTTTTAAACTTCCCGCGATCTCCGACGATTCTTTTTATAAAAATGTTTTTGACATTTTCACACGCAATAACATCGGTTATTTCTTCTACATAGGTGGAAACGATTCTATGGATACGGTTGATAAGCTTTCCGCTTACGCCAAGAAAATCGGATATGACATTAACATCATCGGTGTTCCCAAAACCGTTGATAACGACCTGACAGAAACAGACCACACACCCGGCTTTGGTTCTGCCGCAAAATACATTGCAACAACCGTCCGCGAAATTGGTATTGACAGCGATGTTTACAACCTCAACTCTGTTACAATAGTTGAAATTATGGGCAGAAACGCAGGCTGGCTTACCGCCGCATCAATTCTTGCAAGAAACGAGCTTTTCAAAGCTCCCCACCTTATCTATCTTCCCGAAGCAGATTTTGATGATGAAAAATTCCTTAGCGACATAAAGGCACTTAACGCATCCGGCGTTAACAACATAATTGTTGCTGTAAGCGAAGGTATTAAATATTCTGACGGAACTTATGTATGTGAAGCCGCATCAAGCGGACTTACAGACGTGTTCGGCCATAAAAACTTAAGCGGTACTGCCAAGGTTTTGGAAAACCTTGTTCGTGAAAAACTCGGCTACAAAGCAAGAGGTGTTGAAATCAACGTAAGTCAGCGTTGTGCAGCTCATTTCACTTCTGAAACCGACGTTACCGAAGCCTTCACCGTAGGTCAGTGCGCAGTTAAAGAAGCCGAAAATGGCGGTACAGGTATGATGATGGCTTTTGAAAGAGTTTCCAATGCGCCTTATAAAATTGAAATCAAGGCAAAGGAAATCAGTAAAATTGCCAACGGTGAAAGAGTTGTTCCGGCAGAGTGGATTGTAAACGGTAACGACCTTACTGACGATATGATTACATATCTCAGACCTCTCATCCTCGGCGAACCCAAACTCAAAACCGAAAACGGTATCCCCGTTTATATGAAAAGATAAATATTAAAGCCTGGGCATTGCCCAGGCTTTATTTTTTTATTCCCTTTTATTTTAATTTCTTGCTTTCCTTTGCCACTATGCCGCCAAGTGCAAAAAGTGCGATGGCGTTGGGAAGAACCATAAACTGATTAAATGTATCCTGCGTAACCCAAACCAGTTCGTTTTCCTGAACAATCGTACCAACAAATACAAATATAATGGCAATTATTGAATAAACAATTGTTGACTTTTTACCGAAAAGATAATTGAAGTTTATTTTGCCAAACAGATTCCAGCTGATAATTGTTGTAAACGCAAAGAACATAAGACAAACAGCAACATAAGCATTACCCAGCCATGTTCCAAACACGCTGCCGAAAGATATCTGCGCAACGTTAGTTTTGTTGATGCCTGCTTCTGCAATCATCTGCGCATAGGTTGCCCCGTCGGCACCGGAAAGTGCTCCGCCTGCCGTATATGTGCATGTGATAACAACAAGTGCAGTCAATGTAAGAACTACGAATGTATCAAGGAACACACCAATCATAGCAACAACGCCCTGGTCGTGTGCTTTTTCAACATTTGCCATTGCGTGAGCATGAGGTGTTGAACCCATACCTGCTTCGTTTGAGAAAAGACCACGCTTTGCGCCCTGACTGATTGCCATTTTCAGCGCCGCACCAATTCCGCCGCCAATTAACGCCTGAGGCTGGAATGCAAACTTAAAAATCATTCCAATAGCTTCCGGAACTCTTGTGATGTTAACTGCCAGAACAATAAGTCCTCCAACAATGTATAAAACTGCCATAATGGGAACAATTTTTTCAGCAGTAGCCGCAATTCTCCGTGCACCGCCAATGATAATAAATGCAACGATGAGAGCCAGAATAACTCCTGTAATCCAAGTAGGAACACCGAAAGCGGTGTTAATTGTAGCTCCGATTGAGTTTGACTGAACCATACCGCCGATAAAACCAAGCGAAATAACGGTTGCAATCGCAAAAAAGCCCGCAAGGAATTTACCAAACCCGCCTTTAAATGCGTGTTTTATGTAGAATATGGGGCCGCCGTGAACTGTGCCGTCATCATCAACTACCTTTGTTTTCTGAGCAAGTACCGCTTCGGCATAAATTGTAGCCATACCCAAAAATGCGATAACCCACATCCAGAAAATAGCACCGGGTCCGCCAAGCAGGATGGCACCCGAAGCACCAACGATATTACCTGTACCAACCTGACCTGCAACAGCAGTTGCAAGAGCCTGGAAAGAGCTCATACCACTCTTTTGTTTTGCGCCCTTCAGACTAAAATTACCAAAAACCTTTTTCATACCTTCACCAAAACAACGGACCTGAACAAAGCGTGTTTTAAGTGAGAAGTAAAGACCAACCGCCACAAGCAATATGATGAGCACATAGTCTGCCATATACGTATTGATTGTGTTCATAATTTTGAGTAGAGTTTGTTCCATAATGCAAATCCTCCTAAAAATAAAAAAATTGCCGACCAAAAAAATCAGCAACTCCGGAAATAGCAGTCGGGCATGGTTAGAATTTACCCGCTCTGTCCTTTTGCCTGAGAGATTGGAAAGAGTTTCTTTCCGTACACCTTCGGCGCCCGCTAAAATTTCGGGACTCTCCAGAGGTTCCTGCTGAAACTACAGGAACAGGTGTTATTATATCACAGGTTGATATATAATGCAATAGCAAAATAAAAAAACCTGCTTTTTTGTAGAAAAGCAGGTTTTATATTATTTCTTGAGTAAATATTTTTTAATTGCAATAATTCCAAAGTGAAGAATCAGCCCGATTTCAATTGCAACCACAAGGTCAAACACAACTGTTAAAACAAATGTTAAAACAAGAACAACAATATCGCTTTTTGGTGCAGTCTTGCATATTTTCACAAAACCTCGCCATTCACTCATATTATACGCGACCATAAACAGTATGGCTGCGATAACCGGCATTGGTATCCATGCCGCATAGGGCATCAGAACAACTAAAATCAAAAGCAATATGGCAGCATGAACCATTCCCGAAACAGGTGTTCTGCCACCGTTTTTCACATTTGCCGCCGTTCTTGCGATAGCGCCCGTTGCAGGAATACCGCCGAAAAGTCCGGAGAAAATGTTTCCCGCTCCCTGAGCAATAAGCTCAGTGTTTGAATTGTGTTTGTCACCAATCATTCCATCTGACACAACACAGGACAAAAGGGATTCAATGCCAGCAAGAATTGCAATCGTAAATGCGCTGGGAACAAGCTGCCTTACCTTCTCAAAATCAAATGCCGGGAGAGCAAACGTCGGCGCAGAGTTTGAAATTGTGTAAAGATCGCCAATTGTATTAACTTCCATTTTAAATGCTTTAACAAGCACAACTCCAACTACAACCACGATAAGTGAGCCGGGTATTTTCTTGCTTACTTTGGGCCATACGATAAGTATAGCAAGTGCAATCAGGCCGACAAGCACACTCTGCCAGTTAAAAGTAGCAAATGAGTTTACTACCGCACCCAGCTTTTCCATTGTTTCAACTGCGTGAGTTCCCTCGGCAAATGTAAGTCCGAAAAAGTCTTTGAGCTGACCTATTACAATGGTCATCGCAATACCCGAAGTAAACCCCGTTGTAATGGTGTGTGGTATGTATTTTATAAGTGTTCCCACCCTGCACAGTCCCATTATAATCAGAATAAGTCCCGCCATAATGGTAGCAACTGCAAGTCCGCTTACACCATGCACTGCAACAATCCCTGCAACAATTGTTGCAAACGCCGCTGTCGGACCCGAAATATTAACGTTACTACCACCCAAAGCGGCAATTACAAATCCGGCAACTATGGCTGTGTAAAGCCCTTTTTCAGGAGAAACGCCCGATGCTATTGCAAGCGCAATAGAAAGAGGAAGTGCTATAATCGCAACAATAAGTCCGGCAATTAAATCGCTTGTAAACTGTTTGCCTGAATAGTTTTTCAGGCTACCTATAAGTTTAGGTTCAAAAATTTTCATAAAAGCTCCTAAAGTCACAATAAAAAAGACAACCTTCGTTGCCTTTTTTAAAATATTTTTATCTGTTTAAAATAAGTTTTGTAAGTTCAACAGGTTCAACAATTTTATCACCCTTATAAACACGCATATTGCCCGAAGCAATTTCGTCAATAAGGATTACTTCGCCATTATTGTAGCCAAACTCGAACTTGATATCCCAAAGGTCAAGACCGATTGTTTTAAGGTCATCAGCAACAATCTTTGTGATTTTAAGAGTCTGCTCTTTCATGCTTTCAAACATTTCGGGAGTCATAACTCCGAGAGCCGCAAGACCTTCACCTGTAACAAGCGGGTCGCCCTTTTCGTCATTTTTGAAAGTACATTCAACATAGCCGCCTTCCAGCTTTGTGCCGTCTTCAATATATTCACCGTATCTGCGGATAAAGCTGCCTGTCGCAACAAGTCTGCAGATAACCTCAAGACCGTGACCGAATACAGTCGCTGGAAGAACTTCCATTGTAGCTTGGTCAATATTTGCATCTACATAATGAGTTTTGATGCCTGCTTTTTTGAGCATATCAAAGTAGTAAATTGATGTTCGGAGGTTTTCTTTACCGATACCCTCAATTGTAAGACCAACTGTGTTTTCACCGGGGTCAAACACACCGTCTTTACCTGTACAGTCATCTTTGAACTTAAGCATTACATTACCATTGTCAAGGCTATAAACATCTTTGGTTTTGCCTTCATATATTTTTTTCATAGTTATTTGCCCCTTTCGACAACAAATTATCTGATAAAAACATTATAATGCATTTTCGTAAAAATTTCAATATTATATTTCATAAAATTGGGAGAAATCTGTGCCGGTTTATGTGTTAATTTGTATAAAAATCACTCCGCATTAACACAGTAATCTTTTTTTGACCCGTGTGCACCGAAAATCTGCCAGTTCCCTGTGCCCAGTCTTTGCATAATAGCAGTTCTTTCCTGCGCACAAAGGACGGGGTCTGTATCAACAGATGTCATGAGTATGGGGGCATATTTGTTGTACTGTTTCTGCTGCGGAGTAAGACCTTGCATGTTAATATAAATATCACCTGTAAAAGCGATGCGGTGCATATAATCAATTAGCACGGTTTCTCCCAACAAATGTCCACCTGCGCCTTCATATACTTCAAAACAAAGCTCGCCAAAACGGAAAAATCCCACCTGGCAAAGCGGCTCTTTACTTTCTTTTCTGGCATCCCAGAGCACCTTTAATTTCTCAGGCTTGGGTGGCTTATAAAATGTAAGAATTTTACTGATATTTATATACGGCTTATGAAGCGGATTTTGCTCTCTGAAACCGCCTTTTTTCTCATATTCAAGCTTTAAACATTCTGCCGTTTTCTGCCCCACAATTATCTCGTCAAACATTGGCAAAAGTCCGCAGTGGTCAAGGTCTGCATGAGTTACAAAAATGCTCTTTTTCATATCGTCAAAATCGGGCAGGATTTTATTGAAAATTGCCGTCATTTCATCTTTATAAAGAGCGTATCCGCTGTCAACAAACAAAACCTCTCCTGCACTTTTTATTACCATAGTATTGCTTCCACAAGGCGGCTCAATAAGGAAAATTTCCGTGTTTTCTGTTATTTTATGAATGGTTATCCTCGGTGAAAAAGCTGCTCCCCTGCTTTCCGCCAAAAGGTCTGCAATCTTACCGATACTGTCAAAGGTTCTGTATGGCGAAAGTCCCTGCTCGTCCAGCATCTGCATAGCAAGATTTGCATTAACGAGCAGTTCTTCTTCCACTTCCTCGGAAAGCCCCATGCTTTGCGACAAGCCCGACACAAAAGAGTTGTAAAAAATACTGTTGTCATACACTTTTTCAGTATGATTATAGTCTATCACCTGAACCTTGCACAGCTTTTTCGCATCAGATAAAAACCTTTCAATTTTTTCCATATCATCAACAAAAAGTCCCATTTTGAAAAGCTGAAAGTCGCTGCCGTTTTCCTGAGAACTGATGTAGGAAATATTGAAATTAAATTCATTTATAAGTCTGAGCACATCACCCACGCTTCCGGGTACATCTCTCAGGCAAAACTCTAGTAAAACTATGCTTTTATCACTTTTGTCATTTTGCAGGTATCCTATTTCCGTCAGCATAACATCCGCTTTATCAAGCTGTTCTTTTGTGCCCTCAGCATCAATAAAAAGGGTGTGCGAATCCACAGCCTTGTTGTAGCTCACACGGGTAATATTAATTCCAAGCGAAGCAAAACATTCACTTGCTTTTAAAAATGAACCTATATGGTTGGGCATGGTTGTAATATATGTTTTTTTCATAAAGACACCTCTTTAATAAGTATATCACTTAATGAATTTTTGTCAATAAAAAACTCCTGCTCAGGGCAGGAGTCTAAATCTCATTTAAAGGACGGCTGCGGAACATCAACATTAAGAAAACGGCTGTCTTCGGGCGACGGCTCTGACATACTGAAATACATCCTTGCCGCTTTTGTCGTACCAAAATCACGGTTTGACCCTGTATTTTGCACCTTATTAAATGCTTCCCTGAACATGGCGTTATGCGCTTCTTCACGATTGAGAAGAAAATCAATAGTTTCTTTTACTTTCTTATCTTCAATCTGTCTGTATAAATATTCATAAACCACCTTAGCTCTCTGCTCAGATGCAATATTGGAAAGCAAATCTGCACACAAATCACCTGTTACACTTACATAATCGCCCGTCCATGAGTAGCCGGATGCATTTATAAGTCCGGGATTGAGTCCTAAAAGAACATGAGTCTGTATTTCCCCTGCCGGAACACTCATTGCGTCCACCTCGTGCCCGTTTAAAAGATTAATTGTCTGAGCAATCATTTCCATGTGACCCAGTTCTTCAGCCGCAATATCCAAAAACAAATCCTTTATTTCCGCATCTTTTATTCTGAAACTTTGAGACATATATTGCATAGCTGCTTTAAGCTCGCCGTTTGCACCGCCAAGCTGTTCCTGAAGCAGTGCCGCATATTGCGGATTTGCTCTTTCAACCGCTACCGGATGAAAAAGCATTTTTTCATGTTTAAACATAATTAATACCTGCCTTTCATTTTTATCATTTCCACTTTTAATGAAAAATATAAGGCAGGTATATATGTATTAAAGTTCTCTGCTGTCCAAAACAAGCGTAAACGGTCCGTCATTAACAAGCGATACTTTCATGTCCGCACCAAAAACGCCACACTGTGTATTTTTAAAAAGTTCACGACATCTTTTTAAAACATGCTGATATATTTCCTCTGCAAGAGCAGGACTTCCGGCATTTATAAAACTTGGACGGTTGCCTTTTTTGCAGTCTGCATACAGCGTAAACTGCGATACTACAAGAACCTCTCCGCCAACATTATCTATGCTTAAATTAGTTTTTCCGTTTTCATCTTCAAAAATCCTGAGCTTTGAGATTTTCTCAATCATTTTGTCGGCAATTTCATAATTATCTTCATTTGAAACTCCCACCAACAGCAGATATCCTTTGCCGATTTCCCCTGCTGTTTTTCCGTCTATTTCAACCTTTGCTTCAAGCACTCTCTGCAATACAATTTTCATATTTTCCACCTCATTCTTGCCTTATCAATAAAGCCAACTTGACGGCACAAGAAATGTATATGGTGCCGTTACAACTGCAAATAACAACGCAAACTTTAACTGCACTTGCCTTTCGCAATTTTTAAAAGTTATAAAATAATTTAAAACAAAAATGCAAACTGCGGAAATTAAAAGAGCAGGTATTGTTAAATATAATTCATCGCCCATTCTTCCTATTTGAAAAGGAATCATCAATATTAACATATACGCCGATCCAATAATATCTGACAGTATCCCAAAACCAAATATTTTTAGTATGTTTTGTTTATAGAAACTTTTTTTATTTTGAATTTTAAGGCAAAACATACCAATAGCAAGAACAAGACTGTCAATTATAAAATTCCCCGGCAAAACAATCAGCCAGAGTTGAGGAAATAATAGCAGCATCCAAAAAGGGAACAAAACATTATATAATTTAACATCTTTTTTCATTTAGTAATCCCCCATTTTTTGCACAATTTCTACTTTTGTCAATACTTATATATGTCAATTATACAATAAAAAAATTAAAATGGCAATATCCCAAAACGGATATTGCCACATTAGTTTTGTATATAAAAAATATTGTCAGTTCTTTTGTCATATATAATAAGTTTATCGCTCTCCAGATTTTCTTTATGCATATCAACCGCATTTATTGTGCTGTTATTATAGGTTGTGTAATAATAAATTCCCTTGTCGGTGTTACAGCAGGAGGTGTAGTGGGTAATGACATAATCCTTTTGTGCCCTTACGCATCCCCGCTGCTGATAAACCGAATAAAGTATATGAAAAAACTGGCTCACGCTCTCCACTTCCGACTCACCGCATACCGAGTTAAGCTTTGTAAAACACGCCCGTACAAATCTTGACATAGATGAATAGTCGCCCGGAAGACCTATCGCTCCCATTCCCCTGCTGTAATTTTCAAGGTCTGTTTTATCTGAAAATGTGTTCTCAGGCTCTTTGTTTGACAGCGCCATATAATTATTAAGATTAAAGAGCTGAATGTCAAAGGTGGGGTTGTTTGTCAAAACTCCGACAGGGTTTTCATAAACCTTAAGTCCGCTACTTGTCTGCTCAACCGTTATCGACCTTCTTTTATCTGCTATCATAAAATGGAGTTCTGACGGCTCAAGATCTTTATTAAACGGCTCGTCGGTAATATTTAAATCCCCGAGAAGTTTTTCAGCCTCGTCCACACTCCCGCACCGGGATAAAATCCAGGGCAAAACCTCAAAGGATGCGATGTTTTCCTTGTCCTTTTTTGGCTTATTATAAAAGGCATAGCCTGGAAAATTAAGTCCCGCCATACTCAGACCCTTTTCATTCGTTCCGTCAAAATAAAGCGGATAACCGCCCGTTGGCAGAGCCATCCCGATTATTGCATAATGTTTTTTAATCTCTGTCCCGTTTATGAATTTAAACGGATAGTTTCTCGGGGTAATTGCAATTTTTTCACCAAACGGGTATTCAAAGTCTAAATTTCTGCCAAAATAATGTCCGCTGCTGTTAAATGAAATTGCCGTACACATTTATAAATACTTTCTTATATCAACAGTAAGCTTTTCTTCCAGGTTTATAAGTCGCTTTGTAATATCCTTGGACACCTCATCAGCCGCCTCATATTTATTTAAATATTTATTTAGGGATTTCACTCCCATGTTGCAACCATCGGTCATTAGGTCTGCTATAGTATGGTCGGAATCATTCATTGCAAGCATCACATTTGTTTTTATCCAGCTCATCCCCTTTGCCATAACAGCCGGGTCTTTTCCGTCATCTTTGTATTTGTCCAAAAGCTCCTGAAGTTCTCTGTCCAATTTTTCGTGTTCATCCTTGCAATCGGTTAAAAGCTTTTCAAACTCTTTACTTTCTACCTTGTCAAGCACATCATCAATTGAGGAAACCCCCATTTTCACTCCTGCGTCACACTCTCTGAGCAGCTTAATTGTATCCTGTTCTATCATAAAAAATCACCTCAGCGGTAGTCTTCCACTGAGATGATTATTTATTCAATATTTAAAATTTTTCTTCCTGACCAAGCATATCAACTTTTGTCAGTTCTTCGCCTGATTCCATTATGCGGTTGTACGCCATTGTTGCAACGCAAAGGTCGGGACTTCCCATACCAACAAGTTCGCACATCAGGCGTTCCTGCGGGTCAACCCTGCCCGGTTTTTTACCTGCCACGATATCGGGTACTTCCGCTGCAAAGTCATCTTCTGTGATTTCGCCTCTGTGTGCCATGGGCAGGAACTGTCCTCTGTGGAGTCCCTGAGCAATATGGTCAAGATAAAGTTTATCAAATTTTCTTGCAATATCATCCGATACTTCCTGGAAAGAGCCCATTGTCAGCACCAGGCAGCCCGGTTTACACCAAGGTTCTTCAACCAAAACTGCGTTTGCAGTAGTAAGTGTAATAATAACGTCAGATTCTCTGCAGGCTGTTTCGTTATCGTCATAAGGAACAATATCAAAATCTGCATCGGGGAAATAAGAAGCAAACTTTTCACGTGCTTCTTTTGAAATGTCACAAATTCTGAGTTCTTTTATTTTATGTACTCGCATGATGCATGACACCGCATAAAATGCCTGACGGCCTGCGCCGATAACTGTGATAATATCACTTTTTGCTGCGAGATATTTCATGGCAACAGCAGGCTGTGCGCCAGTTCTTGCATCGGAAATCCAGTCACCGCAAACAAGTGCTTTTAAAAAGCCGTCATGTGGGTCGGTAACTAAAATATTAGACCTGATAAAAGGAAGCCCTTTTTTGGGGTTATCTGCATAACCGCCTACAACCTTGATACCTGCTGAATCAAGCGGTCCGATATATGACGGCATAGAGTTAAACCATCCGTTTACGCCCTGGCTGCTCATATCTGTTGTGATTTTGGGAGGCATAACAACTTTACCTTGACCATACCATTTCCATGTGTTTTCAACCGCCTGGATAACATCTTCTAAAGAGATGTGTTTTTTTACCATTTCATTGGTTATTATAACCGTTTTGTTCTCCATTTTGAGAATCCCTCCGTTTTTTTTGATAATATCATATTATCATATTGTCTGACAAATTGCAATATGTAATTTAAAATTTTTCTTATTCTATGTCTAATTTTCAAAATATCTTTACAATAACATAAAAAATTGATATAATGTTTAAGTGAAAGGAGCGTTTTTTATGAATATAGCGCCCATTGTAAGTAAACAGAAGTATGAATCTGTTGCTGACCAAATTATATTGATGATTCGTAATAATACATTTTCAGAAGGCAGTCATCTTCCTACCGAAGCAGAACTGGCTTCCATGTTTCAGGTTGGAAGAAGCTCTGTCCGCGAGGCTATTAAAAGTCTTCAGATAGCGGGTATTTTAACCTCTTCTGCAGGAAAGGGAACCTTTGTTACCACCAATGCTATGATTGCTATTGCAAACTATGATTTGGGAGAACTGATAATGGATGAAAATTCTTTATCAGACCTTATTGAAATCCGTTGCATTATGGAACCTGTTGCCGCTGCGCTGGCTGCCCTTCGCCGTACGGATGAAGACATTGCTCTGATGAGAGACACCATCCGTAACATGAATGGCGTAACCGACAAATCAAAACTTTTACGGTTGGGACATAAGTTTCACTCTGCTTTGATTGCTGCCAGCAAAAACCGGGCGATAACACAGTTTCACGATTCAATTTCCCTTCAGCTTTTAAAAATGCGCGAACGTGACTTTCTCAGCAGCGAGGTATATATCCGTGATTCACAGACTCATCAGGATATTTTAGATGCAATTATCGCAAAGGATGATAAACTTGCAGAAGAGCTGATGCTTAAACATCTGAAAACTGACTATAAAGATTATATGACCAGGTAATGATATTATAAATGAAAATCCCCCGCATCTGCGGGGGATTTTTTAATTAGAATGTGTATCCTTCTACACTGTAGTATGCCATGTTTGTCTGTCTTACATCAAGTCTGCCGAAGCAAGCACAGATGGGCACATCACTTTTTACCCAGATGGTGTACTGTACAGATTCTCCAAGTGTGAGGCCCTGTTCGCCCATGGGTTTGTCAAGACGAACACAGGTTGTTCTCATACCGTCAAGCTCTACAAACACGCCGCCTATGGGGTCTTTGTCTTCAAATATGAAAACAAGCTCTATTTTTGCTTTTTTATTTTCGTTAAGGTTTGTGAGCATTAATGCTTCGTGTCCCTCAAATTCCGGGTTGTCACCCTTGGGAGGAAGATATCCGTCGCAAAATACCCAGTTTTTCTGTCCTTTTTTCATATTAAGTCACTCCTATTTAAAGATTATCGGCAGTGCTTTATCGTTATATGTTGTCATTCGTTTAGCACCGTCTTTTGTGATGAGGTAGCAGTCTTCAACACGGAATGAACCCCACTCCATACCTTTGAAATATGCATCAATACAAATAGCCATATTTTCTTCAATGATGCGTTTGTTTCCAACAGTAAATGTAGGCGCTTCACATTCAAGCATACCTGTGCTGTGGAGGCTTCCGTACGGACAGTAATCTATGTAACCGTACTTTGTAAGATACTCAGTATAAGCATTGAGCACTACATCACAAGGTGTACCTGCTGTCATTTTTGCAGAAGCATAGTTAAGAGCTTCATAAGCGCACATAACAGCATCTTTTATCTTCTGGGGGATTTCACCAAGTACCAGCGGTGAACAGATGATACCGTTGTAGCCTTCGTAGCTTACGCCTGCTGCAAGGTTAATAATTTCGCTCTCGCCTATTTTGCGTAGAGTGTTTCTGCACATGCTGATGTAAGAATTATCCGGACCTGTTGCTACCATCGGAGCAAAGGACTGAACATAGCTTTCAGCACCAAGGCTCATCATTTCTGCTTCAAACATACCTTCAATATGTCTTTCAGTCATACCAACCTCAATTTTGGGAACAACATTTTCAAACATTTTTGAAACCATTTCCCAGTTGGTTTTTAAAACTTCGATTTCTCCTGCACTTTTTCTGATTCTCTGTTCATAGTGGATATCATCAAAGTCAACAATTTCTGCATCAGCAAAAACTTTTCTCAGTTTGTTCATAATAATTGACGGGAAAATAAGTCTGCCGATGAAACCAATTTTCTTCACGTTGGGATGCTCGTTTTTAATCTGTGCAAAAAGTTCTGCAAAGTCAAGCTGACCTTCGGTATCGTACTCAAATCCGCTTACTTCACCGATTTCGGGAAGGATTGCAATACGGCTTTCGGGGAGCTTATTCTGTGTTAAGCAATAGTCGTAAGATGCCTGACCGCTGCAAACAGTAACCTCACCGCTGGCGGG
>JAZQYO010000026.1:0-71007 GCA_045633565.1 Clostridia bacterium
GGACAATCCTGTGAATTGTCTCATAGCCCGAGAGTCCCGTGCAAAGAAGCCGAGCTATGAGCGATGGCTAATTTGTGGTGTCAACTAAACAAAAGAAAAAGAGATGCACAAAGTTGTACATCTCGCAGAGTTTGGTACACCATTAGGGACTCGAACCCTAGACACCCTGATTAAGAGTCAGGTGCTCTACCATCTGAGCTAATGGTGCATTTATTTTTGCAACTGTTACATTATATCACGATATTTCCCGTTTGTAAAGAGGTTTTTTGAAATTTTTACATTATTTATCCCGTATTATTCTCCCAAAGCTGAAAAGTCCGCAACCGGCAGCGCCGTCCGGCCCTTTTTTCCCAATATCCTCGCAGTGCATACAAAGAACTGTTTTCATTTCGTCGGGAGTTAAAAATCTGCCCATGCGGTTTTTTGCTTTTCTCTGCAGGATTGCCGCAGCTCCGGAAATGATAGGTGCAGCCATAGAAGTTCCCGAAAACCTGGCGTATTTCCCGCCCGGAAAGCATGACAATATTTCGTATCCTGCCGCTGCTATATCAGCATTTACATTTTTGGAGGAAAACGCAGAAACTCTGCCTCCGGCATCCACCGAGGCAACTGAAATTGTTTCCGGAAAACGCCCCGGAAAGCCTATTTGCCTGTTTTTTACGTTACCACTGTTACCTGCAGCACAAATGATAATTATTCCTTTATCATAAGCTTTTTTTATTTCATCATAATAGGTCGGCATTTTATTTGATGAGAAAGACATATTAATTATGTTAACCTTTTGCGACGTAAGCCAATTAAGACTTTTCGCCACCGCTTCATCGTCTGCTGTTCCGTTTTTGCCAAAGGCTTTTGCAATATAAAGGCTTGCCATAGGTGCAACACCCACAATTCCGCTGCCATTTTTATTTGCGGCAATTATTCCTGCAACGTGTGTACCATGACCGTTTTCATCTGTCACATCATCGCTGTCCGGTGAAGTGAAATTTCTGATTTTTTTCACTCTGCCGGCAAGGTCGGGATGATAAAGGTCAACGCCTGAATCTATCACCCCAATTTTTATGCCCTCCCCCATGCTTTCGTGCCATTCAAGATTTGCGCCGGCCATGCGGACGCCATAATCCATTCGTTCACCGCCGGTATCCTGCACTATGCTTTTTACATTATATTTCAATAGTTTTTCCATATTCCCCTCCAAAAAAAGGACTTGCTTTTGCAAGTCCTACATCCTGAAAATTGATTTCACAATACCGCAAAGACATTTTGGCATTTTAATAACAACGACCTTCATATCATAACTCCTTTCCACTATTTGCAAAGCAGACTAAACCCTGCCCAGATAAGCAGTATACCAAGCAAGAAAACAAGCCAGGAGGAGGGCATGCAGACAGTTATAATTACGCTCACACCCACTCCTATAATAAGTATCCCCGAAGCTCCCCTGCGTCGTTTCATCTCCTCACCCGTCCTTTGTTATTATATTATTCAGACAACAGGATTTTGGTTAATAATAAAGGTTGTCGAAAATTGGCGAACGAAATAAGGTATAAAAGTATTGCATTTTTTCAATTGTGGTGCTATAATAAAGATGCTAAACCAATTCAATATTTTTTGACATTGCGACATGTTTTTTTACTTATGGTAAAAATGCATGCTCTATTTCAACATGTCGTTTATGTCATATGAAATTGGTTTAGCAACCGGAGCTATGCGTTTTTCGTGCGTGGCTTTATGTCACGCACTTTTTTTAACCCATGTGCACTAAGGTTAAAATGATGCATTCTCCACAAATATTTAGATAGGAGACGAGATATGGACAACTATAAAGAAATGTATTTGGAACTTTTTAATGTAATTACCGATACTATAACAAAACTAAAAGAAGCACAGAAAAAAGTTGAAGAAATGTATACAAATCAAGAATAATAAAAAAGCACATTCTCCGGCGGTTGGTCTTAGGGAGAAATCGGTTCCCAAACCATATTTTCAGTTTATACTACATCAAAAAGCATGGTAATACGCCAGTATTACCATGCTTTTAATCTTTGTATAATTCTAAAAATCTGTATTTGGGAACTGCTTTGCATCACAAAAATCATTATTTTGTGTGCAGAATTAGGAAAAACCATGCAAAAATCCTGTCGGATTTTAAATGGTTTTGACAACATTCTGTGCCAAAATATTGGTTTTTTGACGAATAATCCCCAACACCAACCGCCGTCTGAATGTGCTTTTTATTTTAAAATAATCCAGGTATGTTCATTCCGCCTGTTAAGGCTCCCATTTTTTCCTGTGTGAGTGCGTCCGCTTTTGAAAGTGCATCATTTACAGCGACCATCACAAGGTCCTGAAGCATTTCAACATCATCCGGGTCAACCGCCTCGGGTTTAATGTTGATTTCAAGTATTTCTTTTTTACCGGTAGCTTTAACAGTTACCATTCCGCCGCCGGAGGATGCTTCAACCTGAGTTTCTTCTATCTCCTGCTGAGCTTTAAGCATCTGCTCCTGCATTTTCTGTGCCTGCTTCAACATGTTATTCATATTTCCGCCACCCGGAAATCCTGCAAATTTATTCGCAGCCATTTTTATCACCTCGTAATTTATTCATATATTTCGACAAAATCGAAATTTTTAATTTTTTCAATAAGCTGTCCCGTCTGCTCCGCTGTCACACTCTGTTCAAATGCAATTTTGTGCGGACGTGTTCCGCAGACTTTTTCAATGGAGCTTAAGATTATCTCCTTAAATCTTTCATTGCTGACAAAATTTATGGCGTTAGCTCCCTCTTCAGTTGAAGCAATAAGCATAAAAACATCACCCTCGCCTGCCGGAGTCAGCTTGTTTAAAAAGCCGGGCAGACCTGGATTTGTGTTTTTGATTTCGTCAACAATTTCCTTCCACATATCCTTATATTTGCCATTAAACCGAATTTTCTTTTTCTCGGGAGCCTTTTCCGGTGCTTTTTCCATCTTCGGTTTTTCCTGCTGAACATTAACCACAGGAACACCCTTTTCCATTTTCTGCTCCAAAGCGGCAAGTCTGTCCGCCATGGCTTCAGCAGAATTGTCATAAATGGGCATACAAAGCTTCAAAATTCCCGTTTCAAGAACTATCCTCGGAGATGCTGCATATTTCATATTCTGCGAGGTTTCGGAGAATATTTTTATACAGTTTACCAGCTTCTCATAGGTGAAGTTTTCGGCGGTTTCCCTAAACTTTTCACTCCCGCCGTCCGGCGTAATTTTACTCATAACCATATCACGGGTAAGTTTCATAATCCCGTCTAAAATTCTTGCCGGGCTTCTGCCCTCCTGCACACCTTCGCCAATAGCAGTCACCGCATCATAAGCGTCACCTTTTGCAATATCCGTCATAATCCGGTTTGAGAGCGCCATGTCGGGCGCACCAAGAATACCTATTACATCTTTGTATGAAAGCTCTTTCTGTCCGAAAGCTATACACCTGTCAAGAATACTGATGGCATCTCGCATGGAGCCATCCCCCATGGTCGCAATGACATCCATAGCGTCATCGGCAATGGTTATTCCGTCCTGTGATGCAAGACGGGCAAGATGACCTTTTATATCATCCTGCGTAATTGAACGGAAGTCAAACCGCTGACATCTGGACAAAATTGTCGCCGGAAGTTTGTGAACCTCGGTAGTCGCCAGGATAAAAATTACATGTTCGGGCGGTTCTTCGAGCGTTTTTAAAAGCGCATTGAATGCACCCGGCGAAAGCATGTGCACTTCGTCTATAATATAAACCTTATATTTTGTAACCGAAGCTGTGTAAATAACATCTTCCCGGATGTCCCTGATGTTATCAACACCGTTATTTGACGCAGCATCCATTTCAATAACATCCATAATACTGCCATCCAAAATGCCTTTGCAGATTTTGCACTGGTTACAAGGATTTCCATTCTCGTTATTCTCACAGTTAATGGCACGGCTGAAAATTTTCGCCGTGGAGGTTTTACCCGTTCCTCTTATACCTGTAAAGAGATAAGCATGGGCAAGTCTGCCGGACACTATTTCATTCTTAAGCGTCTTTGTAATATGCGTTTGACCTACCACATCGTCAAAAGTGGTTGGTCTGCTTCTACGGTATAGCGCCTGATATGCCATGCTTGTCCCTCCTTTAAAGTTAAGCGGATTCCGCTTTTATGTAAAATAAAGCCGTACACCTTAATATCGAATTATCCCGGTTGCCCGTATCATACTTTGCGACTCAAAACCGGCATCCCTGCGGCACATAGTACAAAACCGCTTATCGCTGCTCGGTTCCCCGCCTGACGAGGTTCACGGCGCACTATTGCGCAGGACCGATTTATCAACATCAACAAAGTATGACCGACTGCATCAGAATAACCCTCAAATAAGGAATTCCCCCTTGCTATAGCGGATTGCAAGTACAGGGCACCGCTAACTCCCCGGATAGTACGGCCAATGTCAGCCTGCGAGAACTTTCGCAGGCTGAGATTGCAATAGATAGTATATCATATTTTTTTCATAATTGCAACAGTTATTCTTTAAACTTGCAACTTTATTTTTTGTGAAATAATTTTTTAGTTGGGATTTCACACAGAAATTGATTTTATGTTCTGAAAGAAAAAACAATGCTTTATTTAGCATTGTTTCTATACTCATTGATTATTTCTATATTTTTCAATAACAATTCCTTTTCTTTGGGTGAAAATGTTTCTGTTAATTCTGCAACTTTTTTTACAAAATGATTGTTCCCAGATTTGTTGTTCAAATCTCCAAAAAGCAAACTATCTATTGATATTTCAAGAACATTTGCAATCTTTACTAATGTTTCAAGTGAAGGTATTCCTTTTGCTCTTTCTATCTGTCCTATAAAGGTAGTTGATACATCAAGTTTTTCTGCTAATTGTTCCAATGTGTATTTTTTCTCTTTTCTTTGTTTCCTTATATGTTTCCCTAATAATTCATAGTTCAAAACATTAACACCTACCTTTATTTTAATTGTAACACTATACACTTATCATTGACAGAATACAGAATCTTAAAACATTAACTAAAATCTGTATTTTATATTGACAGTTATGTAGTTTTTTGTTATAATGTGTCATAATAGGAGGCGACAAACTTGAAAAATAAGTCATTTTTTTCACAAATTATGCTATTAGTTATTATATCTTTAATTTCTGTAGTATTGACTGTTGGCATTGCCCTTTTGGTAGGTTCTTCTAATACAACATTGTTTGATTTTAAAAACCTTAATTTTTCCAATATGATACCTGTTTTAATATTAGGTGGTTTCATCAGTTGTGTTGTTGTTGGTATAACGGTTCTTTTTGTTGCTAGGTCAATATTTTATAAAGTTAAAAATTATTTATCAGAAGAAGATAAAAATGGAGGAGACAAAAAATGAAATGTACTAATCACCCAGAAATTGATGCACAAGGAATGTGTGCATACTGTGGCAAACCTTTTTGTAAAGACTGCCTTGTAGAAGTAAAAGGAAGAATGTATTGCAAAAATGACCTTGGTAATGTTCTTGATGAAGCAAAACAATCTTCAAGTGGTCAACCAACAATTAACATTACCAATAGCAACGAGAGTGTTAATACCAACACCCATGTTAATGGTGGTTTTTACGGTGGTCCTAGGAAGAGTAAAATGGTTGCTTTAATTTTATGTATTATTGGTTTCTTTGGTATTGGCGGTCTTCACAGAATGTATGTAGGTAAAGTAGGTAGTGGTGTTGTTCATTTCCTTACATATGGCATTTGTGCTATTGGGACAATAATTGACTTAATCTCAATTTTGTCTGGTGGATTTAGAGATAGTTATGGACAACCTTTGGTATAAAACTAAAAACATTGACAGCAGAAAAAGACATACCTTACATTCTTTGGGTGTAGGGTTTGTCTTTTTTGTTGTATTATTCTTATTAACAAAGCTCTTTTCTATATCTTTATGCCCTATAAAAAACATTTTTGGTGCATCTTGCTTTGGTTGTGGTATGACAAGAGGGTTCATATCAATCTTAAATCTTGATTTCAAAACTGCATTTGAGTATAATGTTTTATCTATACCTTTATTTGTGAGTATTGCTCTATACTGTATATTCTCTTTAATAGATTTTTTTCTTGACAAAAACTATGTATACATTATCGAAAAACAACTTGCTAAAAAATATATGTACTTGATATATATAATAATCTTGATAATGGCAACCATTTTAAATAATTAGATTTAATACTGTATCAAGGATGTTTCTAATAGTACACCAACACTTTTGACCATTATTTACTCTTTTGTGTCTATTAATTTTAGAAAACTATGGGCTTTACGGGGCAAGCCCATAGAAAAGCGCGATCAAAAAATCTTCCGAAAAAAACCGACACTTATAAAAAAGGCTCCCTTGTGTAAAGGGAGCTGTCAACGGAGTTGACTGAGGGATTGTTTAACTGTATTATCAATAAATACACATACTCCCTCAAAGTTTTTGTTTATATCAAGATTTGATATTCTTATAACTTTTAATCCATATTGTTCTAAAAGCTCTGTTCTTAGTGTATCTTTTTCTATTCCTCTATCATCATAATGCTGAGAACCATCAAGTTCTATGACTAGTTTTGCTTTGGCACTGTAAAAATCAACAATATATTTTCCTATAACTTTCTGCCTTATAAACCTAACAGGGTATTCCCTTAAGTAATCATACCAAAGGTGTTTTTTGTCATATTATTTCGAAGTGTTTTTGCAAGTGGTACAATTTCTTTGTTGTGTTTATAGTCCATTGCAATCCCTCCGAGTTGCTTCGCAACCCACCTCCCTTTACACAAGGGAGGCTTTTTAATAATCTTTTCTACGAAACATCGAGTTATTATTCTTTAAAGAGCCATTTAATTTCTTCATAGGAAAGCGAGGCAAGCATTGTTTCCCCTGTTTCAAGAACGCTGTCCACCATATCCTGTTTAAGTTTTTTAAGCTCACAGATTTTTTCTTCTATAGTGCCGGTGGCAATAAGCTTTGTCACCTGGACCACCTTTGTCTGCCCAATTCTGTGGGCGCGGTCTGTTGCCTGGTTTTCCACCGCCGGATTCCACCACGGGTCATAGTGAATAACCATATCCGCACCGGTCAGGTTAAGCCCCGTTCCGCCTGCACGCAGGGAAACAAGGAATATATCGCACATTCCCTCATTAAATGATTTTACCATGTTAAATCTCTGCTCACTTTTGGTACTGCCGTCAAGATAATAGTGGCTTATTCCCATTTCAGAAAGCATATCGGAAATCATGCCCAGCATACTTGTAAACTGTGAGAAAATAAGTATTCTGTGTCCTGCCTGAATTCCCGATTCAACTATGTCTTTCAAAAGATTAAGCTTGCCGCTTTCACCGTCATAATTTTCGATAAATAATGACGGGTGACAGCAAAGCTGACGCAGTCTTGTTAAAAGTGCAAGAATTCTTATACGATTTTTCTCAAACTCACCATTGTCGCCAAGCAGGAATACCTCCTCTTTGGCTTTTTCCGCAAAACCGATGTAAAGCTTCTTTTGTTCTTCGGTAAGCTCGCAGGGCAGATAGCTTTCAATTTTTTCGGGAAGCTCTGCCATAACCTCGCTTTTCAGTCTTCTGAGTATAAACGGACGGATATGCTTTTGCAGCATACCAAGTGCCTCTTTATCTTTTTCTTTTACAATGGGAAGTTCATAAACCGCCCTGAATTTATGTCTGCTGTAAAGATATCCGGGCATGACAAAATCAAACACCGACCAAAGCTCTAAAAGTGTGTTTTCAAGCGGTGTGCCGGTAAGTGCAAAAAAGCTGTCCGCTTTTATCTGTTTAACAACTTTGGCACTTAAGGTGTTGGGGTTTTTAATATGCTGCGCCTCATCTATAAAGCAATATGCAAACTCTGTATCTGAATAAAGATTTAAATCGTTTCTCAAAAGTCCGTAAGAGGTTATCGCAAAATGCGCATCCGCAATATTTTCCACTGCCTGCTCACGCATTTGCGGGCTTCCGCTTAATATTACCGTTTTAGCCTCAGGCGCAAACTTTGCAATTTCCGACGACCAGTTGAATATAAGCGAAGTGGGCACTACTATAAGTGTAGGCTTTTTATTATTTTCATATTCGCTCATGACAAATGCTATGGTCTGCAGGGTTTTACCAAGTCCCATTTCGTCTGCTAAAATCCCGCCAAAACCAAGCTCTGCCAGAGATTTCATCCATTTAACACCCGTTTTCTGATATGGTCTTAAAACACTGTCAATATGCGGGGGGATTTCCACTTCAGTTTCACTTTTTTTAAATCTTTTCACAAATTCCCTGAATTTGTCATCTCCGCTGATTTTAATGGCAGAATCACCCAAATCTTCAAGGAAAAAGGCACGTGCGAGACTTACCGTTCCGCCTGCCCTGTCTGCCTCCACATTTTCAAGCAGCTTTGCCGCCTGAGAAAGCGGTTTTGCGGAAAGGTTTACAAATGACCCCGATTTTAAGTGATAAAACTTTCTTTTTTCACGAACTGCGTCCATTATATCGGCAAGCTCTTCATCATCTATACCTTCAATGGACAAATTAAATTCCAGCATATTTCCGGCGCCAAGGCTGACGCCGCCGTTACCTTTTGTAGGGGTAACCACTTCTAAATTAAACCTGTCCGAATAAAAAATCTCAGACAGTTCTTTCATCTGAAAAATTCCTTCGCTCAAAAAATCGTACAGCTTGTACTCATCTGACAGATATAAAACACCCTCCTCGGGCATAAATCCGAGACTTGCCGCAAGGCGGATAAATTCATTTTCCTTTCGCACGTCACGTATGAGGATTTTTTCTCCCTGTGCAGGCTTTTCGCCAAGGAAATGATTGAATTCTTCACCACCATAGCAAAATCTCACCGTTGCCGAAACGGTGCCGTAATCTGTTCTGTCCAGATATGTTTTAATTTTAAGCTGACCTACCGTTACATCCTTCTTGATAGTGCTGTCAATTTCCACATGCCCTATCTGTCGAACAAAGGGAAATACCCTTGTTATAACGTCATACTTGTCCTCATTTTTAAAAACAATACTACCATCTGATGCGGCTTCTTTCAGCCGGGCAATTATTTGGGCATGGGCTCTTTTTAAAACATGAATGCTTCCTTCAAAGAAGATAACATCACAAGCTTTTGTAAGTGGCACAATACTTCCCAGTTTGTCGCAACGCAGAATTATATACCCGCCCTGCTTTAAAGCTTCAAAGGAAAGAGCCGGAAGGACAGCTGCCACACTTATGTTACCGGACATTCCTCCGATTATTTCTGTTTCTTCACCGCAGAGCTGCTGCATAACCGGCAGAATATACTTCTCAGGTAGTCTGACCTCTCTGCCGGACGGCATATTTTCGCCAAAAATCACCGTCATCAGGTTTATAAATCCCAAAATGTTCCGAGTGAATTCTACTCTTCCGGGATTAAATGTAAAACCCTTGCCGAATTTTATCGGCTCGCCTGATTTAAGCATTTTAAAAATATGCGCAAATTCTTTTACCGAATAAAGTCTGGATGTCCCGATTTTCAGGCTGAGAAATAGTCCGTCATCATTTATTCTGAGCACAGGAACAAGTCTTACAGTCTGAGGCTGTCCACCCGGTGTCATGGTTGAAAATGCCGATATTAAATTTTTGGATTTGTCCGAATGGGCAGTCATGTTACCAGAGCCTTTCAGTTAGATTTTTTCAAAGAATACTTTATATCCTTTATAAGCGGAATATATGTCAGCTTTAGCTGCAATTTCAAAAGGTGAGTGCATGGATAAAAGCGGTACACCGCAGTCAATCACTTCAAGGTCGAGGTTTGCAATATACTGTGCAACAGTTCCTCCGCCTCCTTCATCAACCTTGCCAAGCTCTCCTATCTGCCAGAAAACTTTTTCTTCATCAAGCAGATTTCTGATTTTATAAATAAGCTCTGCAGAAGCATCGCTCGAACCGCCTTTGCCTCTTGAACCTGTATATTTCATAAAAGCAAGTCCCTGATTGAGTTTGGGTGTGTTCTGTTTTTCAAAAACACCTGCATAAAGCGGGTCAAAAGCCGCACAAACGTCTGCAGACAGACAAACTGATGCGGACAGACATTTTCTCAGCTTAAGGTCGGAATAGTTTTCTTCTGACAAAGAAATCATTTCCGCAACCGTATTTTCGAAAAATCTTGATTTCATTCCGGTGTTACCCATTGAGCCGATTTCCTCTTTATCTGCAAGCATACAAACGGCAGTTTTCTCCCCTGCGCCGGAATCTAAAAGTGCTTTGAGTCCTGTGTATGCACACACTCTGTCGTCATGACCGTAGCTGCCCACAAGCGACCTGTCAAATCCGACATCTTTGGGGGCTACTGCAGGGTAAATTTCAAGCTCTGCCGAAATAAAGTCCGCTTCAGTTATGCCATACATTTCGTTCAGCAATTTTAAAAGAGCGTCCTTTAGGCTTTCTTCCTTGTCGTCAGACGGAATTGTTCCTATTATTACGCTTAAATTTTCACCTTCAATTACCTCTTTTGCCGGTTTTGTCATCTGAGACGCTGCAAGATGAGGAAGAAGATCGGATATGCACAGGCAGAAATCATCACCACTTACATGAATTTTCACCGGACCGTTTTTGGTCATCACAACACCACTCATACCAAGCGGAAGTGCCGTCCACTGATATTTTTTAATGCCACCATAATAATGTGTTTTAAAATAGGCAATTCCACCATCTTCAATTACCGGGACAGGTTTTAAATCAAGTCTTGGTGAATCAATATGTGCCGCCACAACTGCGAGTCCCGCTTCCGCCATAGGCCTTTTTCCTATTTTTGCAAGCAGAATACTTTTTTCGCGGTTAACCGCATAAACACAGTCCCCAACCGAGAGACTTTTCATATCAGAAAGCGGCCTGTAGCCTGCTTTTTCAGCCATTTTAACAATTTCTTCAACGCACAGGCGTTCTGTAACTCCTGTAGCCATGAAAGTTTTGTATCCTTCGGAAAAATTCATTATTTCCTTTTTCAAAGATTCGTCCGATTCTTTCCACACATTTTTAGGTTCATAAGAAAAGTTACCCATTTTTATTCTCCTTCCGTATAGAGCTTTTTGTAGTTTTCATAATACTTAAGCGTTTTATAAACATAATCGCGGGTTTCCTCAAACAAAATGTCATCTAAAACCAGCCCGCCCGCATCATTTTTCCACTGGTTTACATTTGTACTGCCTGCATTATATGCCGCCAGTGCCGCTGTCAGATTACCGTCATGGTCCAAGATAAGCTTTGCCAGATACCAGCTTCCTACCGCAATATTTATCTCCGGCGTGAAAATATCACCCTCTATGCCCATTTTTTCCATTGCCCAACCGGCAGTTTCGGGTGTTATCTGCATAAGCCCCTGCGCATCTTTGTGCGACCTGGCATCTTCATCAAACTTGCTTTCCGCCTTTATTACCGAATAAATAAGATGCTCATCAACACCAAACTTTTCAGCCGACGCCGTCACATATTCCCGGTATTTTTTGGGATACTCAAATTTTCTCAAGTATGGTTTATATAACATAGTGGCAACCACCGCTACCACTATTAATAAAATCGCAACAAGTGCTCTTTTTTTATTCACCAAGATAATCAATTATATCGCTCCTAAGACTTTCAACACTTCCGTTATTTGCAATTACTTTGTCCGCCATCTCCATCAGTTTCTCCTGGGACATCTGCGAACGCACCCGTGAGAGAGCTTCTTTAAACTCAATACCGTCACGGGCCATTATTCTATTTATACGCACATCTTCCGGTGCACATACCGCAACAGTTTCGGTGCAGAGGTCTACAATTTCCTTAACAGAAAATAAAAGCGGAGCATCTATTATTATAAGTGAATTCTCGCAGCTTTCTACCAGGTCAGCAATTTTTTCGGCAATCGCCGGGTGCAGAATTGAGTTAAGTTTTCCCAGTGCATTTTTATCATTAAATACAATTCTGCCCAATGCTTTTCTGGAAAGCTTGCCATTTTCAAAGACTTCTTCGGAAAATTCCTCTCTTATTTTTCGCAGAACTTCCATATCAGAATCGGTTATTTCATGGGAAATTTTATCTGCATCTATCACACAGGCGCCAAGAGAGGCGAAAATTTCCGCCGCAAGGGATTTGCCGCTGCCGCTACCACCTGTCAGCCCTATAACTCTATTTTGCGTCATACCAGCTTGTTCCCTCCCCTACATCTACCGGAATGGGCACACTTAAATTTGCTGCAGTTTCCATACAGCTTTTTAAGATTTCAGCCACCTGTTTTATTTCATCCTTGTGCGCTTCAACAATCAGCTCGTCGTGCACCTGCAGAATAAGTCTTGATTTATAACCGCCACTTCGTAGTGCTTCATGAACCTTAACCATTGCAAATTTTATAATATCTGCCGAGCTGCCCTGAATTGGCGTGTTAAGTGCCACTCTTTCTCCGAAAGAGCGTTCAATGAATTTTTGTGATTTCAGTTCGGGAATATCACGGCGTCTGCCGAAAATGGTTGTTACATACCCGTTTTCCTTCGCAAATGCTACCGTGTCCGCCATATACTGACGCACTCCCGGATATTTATCAAGATACCCTTCAATATACTCCGCAGCCGTTTTCTTTGAAACGTGCAAATCTCCGGCAAGTGCAAAATCGGAAATTCCGTAAATAATACCAAAATTAACAGCTTTCGCATTACTTCTCATCTGAGAAGTTACCTCCTCCGGTTTAACATGAAAAACCTGAGAAGCCGTTATTGTATGAATATCCTCGCCATTTATAAAAGCGTCGGTGAGTACCTCATCACCCGAAATGTGCGCAAGTATTCTAAGTTCAATCTGTGAATAGTCTGCGTCAAGCAGCACATAGTCGCTGCTACCGGCAACAAACATTTTCCGCATCTGACTGCCTATTTCAGTTCTGACTGGGATATTCTGCAGATTTGGCTCGGTTGAGCTTATTCTGCCCGTTGCCGTAACCGTCTGATTAAACTTTGAATGAATTCTTCCGTCAGTGGGATTTATAAGAGGCAAAAGTCCGTCAATATAAGTGGATTTTAATTTCGTCAGCATACGATAATTGCTGATGCTTTCAATTATTTCATGTTTGCCCGAAAGCTTATCTAAAACGTCCGCATCGGTGGAATATCCCGTTTTTGTTTTGCGGATTACAGGAAGTCCCAGCTTTTCAAAAAGCACTTCGCCAAGCTGTTTGGGTGAATTTATGTTAAACTCACCGCCCGCCAGGTCATAAATATTCTTTGTCAGAATATCAATTGTACTCGCAAGCATTTCACCAAATTCCGAAAGTGCAGCCTTGTCCACCTTAAAACCAATTGTTTCCATGTCACTGAGTACATACGCAAGCGGAAGCTCTATTTCATAATAGAGTTTCTCCTGACCACGTTCTGAAATAATTTTCGAAAATTCTTCTTTTAATTTTAAAACGCCATTTGACAACTTTGCTGCATAACCCGCAATCTCTTCTTTGGGCAGGCTTAATGGATTTACCGACTTTTTACCTTTTCCAAACTTTTCTTCCAGCGTTTCAAACCCCAAAAGCCCACCTATATCATAACTTGACTTTACAGGATTTACAACATAACCGGCAAGTGATGTGTCAAAGCAGACATCATTAAGTTTTATCCCATAATTCTTTAAAATAAGCAAGTCTTCTTTTAAGCTATGGGTAATTTTTTTCGCATCACACTCAAATATATTTTTAATATCCTCAGGAACAAGCCCTGCAAAAAGTCCCGACCCGAACAGAAATACCCAATGTTTCTGAGCCGATACAGAAACGATGCATATTTCTCCCTCAAATGTTAAAATATTATATGCAAATTCAGAAAGTCCCGAAATTTCCTCAATCGCCATTTTTGCCGCTGTGGCATCTTCTATGATTATCACCTGTAGTTTTTCTTCCGGTTTCTCTTTTGCCGAAATGCCGAATTTATCAAGCAGCTTTGTAAACTCCAGCTTTGTGAAAACTTCAGCTAATTTTTCATTGTC
Organism: Clostridia bacterium; assembly: GCA_045633565.1. GTDB lineage: Bacteria > Bacillota > Clostridia > RUG12999 > RUG12999 > RGIG7450. The sequence goes on from JAZQYO010000026.1 coordinate 14,019, forward strand.
AAATTCACGGACAGTATATTTTCCCGGCTCAAAATCTATGGGCACGTCTGTGAAAATTTCTGCAAGTTCATAGCTTAAATATGCCATTTCACGGTCATTTTCAAGCTTTGTTTTCACTGCACCTTTTATGTTTTCTATATTCTCATAAACACCATCTAAGCTACCGTATTCATTTATCAGTTTAACTGCAGTTTTTTCACCTATGCCGGCAACCCCCGGAATATTATCCGAGCTGTCACCCATCAGGCTTTTTATATCTATCATCTTTCTGGGAACTACTCCATAGTCCTCCATAATCTTTTCGGGCGTTATAACCTTTGTTTCCGACTTACCCATACGGGTGGAAGTCAGATAAATTGAGGTTGTGTCTGATGCAAGCTGAAAAGAGTCACGGTCGCCTGTTGTGATGATACATTCTATTCCCTTTTCACTGCATTTTTTCGCAACCGTACCAATAATGTCATCTGCCTCGTATCCTGCCATTTCAAGCATGGTGATGTTCATTGCCGAAAGCACCTCTTTTAAGAGAGGCATCTGCATAGCAAGTTCCTCCGGCATACCTTTGCGCTGAGCCTTATAGCCGTCATATCTTTTGTGACGGAAGGTTTTTTCACGCATGTCAAAGCAGACCGCCAGAAAATCCGGGCGGTCATTTTCAAGATATTTTGTCAAAATATTTAAAAATCCGTAAACAGCATTGGTGTAAAGCCCCTCTTTTGTAGATAAAAGAGGAACTCCGTAAAAGGCACGGTTTATAATACTGTTTCCGTCAATCACCATGAATTTTTTCATGCTCACACCTCAGCAGCTTTAATAACTTCCCTGTGTATTTCTTCAATGGACAGCGGCTCACCATTTCTGCCGCACATAACATGCTCCCAGCCGAATTTTTCGGCTACTTCAAGGGCAGCGCTGTATGTAGCCGCAAGATATTCTTTATTTCTTTCGTGAATATCCTTTTTCTCCGAGCCGTCAATTTTATTTGCCCTTGCCGCCATAAGCTTTGCAGCAATATCCATAGGCATATCAAGAAAAATAACCTTGTCCGGTCTTGGAAGTCCAAGCAGAGTATATTCAAAATTATCAAGCCATTCAAGATACTTGTTTCTTTCATCAGTGTCGGTAATTTTACTTGCCTGATGGATCATATTCGAGGTTGTATATCTGTCTGCAACTATGGTGCCACCCTCGTTTAAAAACTGCTGAAAATCAGTTTTGTAGGTTGCGTATCTGTCAACCGCAAAAAAGGTGGATGCGGCATAAGCATTAACACAGTCGGGCGAATTTCCAAAATTTCCCCCAAGGTACATTCTCACCAGAGCAGATGAATCACTCTTATAGTTTGGGAACTCGATTCTTTTAACCTTTTTCCCAATAATTTCAAGATGCTCCACAAGCAGTCTGCTCTGCGTTTCCTTGCCGCTTGAATCAAGGCCTTCTATAACAATAAGTTTACCCTTATTCATATTTTTTCCTCATTTCAGCTATCTTGCCGCAGGACATTTTGCCTTCCGGGCAAGGACCTGCCACGCAGGACGGACCTGCTTTTTTAAATATAGTCGGTGCTATATCTTTCACAAGTCTGTACATCTGATATGCACACTCTCTTATTTCCCACTGTGCACGGGTGCAGCATCTGTGGTGGAAAAAGTTATAAAGGCTTCTTGCGTTCATAGTAACAATCATATTTGTTTCGCAGGCGTTGGGCAGGATATATCTTGCATCCTCCTGAGCCGCTTTTTCTGCCGCTTTTTCGTCCAGACCCGCAGAAATATGCTGCTCTTTTAAAATATCAGCAAGACGGTTATAGTCCTCTACGTCCTTTTCCATTGCCTCTAGATAAATCTTTTTAGCCTCGGGGTTTTTTTCAATCTCGGGCGGAGTTACAAATGAAAAGCTTTTTTCACTCACATATCTCTGAGATTTTACACTGTAGGACGCAATTCTGTGACGTGTAAACTGAGCAAGCAGACTTCTGCTTACCCCCTCAATTCCAAAGGTAAATGAAATGTGCTCAATGGGGCTTTCATGCCCCAAATCCATGAGCATATTTAAAAATTTCTCTGTTTTTTCATTATCCAGTCCGTCCATAATGTCACTTACCTTTGCTGACGAATAGCAAAGCTTTGCAGCAGAGGCAACAATTTTCTCCGGGTTTGGTGTATATGCTAAAAGCTGTACGTTCATAATATCATTACTCCTATAAAATTATTTGCCTGTAAGTTTATGCCATATAACCTTGAGCATAAATTTGGGCAGTGCAAGCATTCTGAAAAAACGTTTTGGCTCTTTCATAAGACGGTAAAACCATTCGAGTCCCAGCTTAATATAAATGTCCGGCGCACGTTTTACATTTCCGGCATAAACATCAAGGCATCCACCAAGTCCCATTGCAACTTTTGCGTTAAGCTTTTTCCTATTTTCAAAAATCCACTTTTCCTGTTTGGGACAGCCAAGGCAAACAAAAAGAATGTCCGGTGTTTTTTCATTTATGTCCTCTATAATGCGTATTTCCTCCTGGGCATCAAAATATCCATCATGAGTTCCAACTATTTTTATGCCCGCATATTTTGTTTCAAGCACTTCTTTTGCCTTGTCTGCAACTCCCGGTGCCGCACCGAAAAGATAGAAAGTTTTACCGGAGCTTGCTGCCTTTTCCATAATTTTCAGTGAAATGTCGTAACCGGATGCTCTCTGGGCAATCGGTCTTGAAAGAATTTTTGATGCGTAAATTATCCCTATTCCGTCAGCAGTTAAAAGATTTGCACTGTTTAAAACATCTTCAAATTCTTTGTCCTTTACTGCTGCCATAACCATTTCCGAGTTGGGAGTAAAAACATAGTGAAATCCGTCCTCCTCAAGCATGCTCATTATGTAATCAGCAGAGCCGTCAACTCCGAGGCAGGAAAATTTCACACCTAAAATATCAACCGTGTTCATCATATTTATTCACCACCGGTAATTATTTTTTCCGTAAATTTTATTATACACCAAACTGCAAAAAAATTCAATAGAAATGATTGATTTTTATTATAAAGTATGTTAAAATATATTCTGCCGATGAAGGGGGTGATGTGCCGTGGCATATACTTTAAAAGACGATATGGCTGTTAAAATGGCGATTTTATATGTAATCGAAAAATTCAAAGACGGTGTTACCGGAGAGATTTTGACCGATGTGGCTATTTATGCCTGCGGCATAAATTACTTCACGCTCAGACAAATGCTTTTCTCATTGGAACAGGATGAATTTATTATTTCATTTACCAGCGAACACGGAGAAATGTTTATAATAAACGAAAAGGGCGAAGAAGCGCTCGGTTTTTTTGTAAAAAAACTGCCTTACCATTTCCGCGAGGATGTAACAGAATATATCTACAGTCTGCGCCCTGATGAACTTCCCGGCAATAAATTCCTGTGCGATTTTGTTCCGGCAAACGATCTTGAATATAACGTTTTCCTTGAATATAAAGAAGAGGGCACAACCACTTTAAAAATGGAATTTAAAGCCGGTGATCGCGAAAATGCACAGAAAACCGTTAATCTGATTAACAAAAATAAAGACAAAATTTTCGGCGATATTTACAAATATATAATGGAACTTAAATAAAAAAAGCATTTTCAGACGAAAATGCTTTTTTTATTTATAATCTGTATGTTCCGGGAAGGTCACAACACTTGCGTGTATCAAATACAACTTTCCCTTTGAGCCTGTCCATATTCTCCAGAATATGATTGTGGCTCACCATAATAACTACCAAATCGGTATCAGCAAGAAACTTATCAAAGTCGTGATACTGATTAGGTACAATATCTGCTTCAAAAAACGGGTCGTAGGACTTAATGGGCGCCGCAAGATGTCTCTCCTGGCTTTCTAAAAGCTGAATTGTGGGTGACTCACGAGAATCATCAACATTTTCCTTATAGGAAAGACCGTATAGACCCACTCTTGAAATGTCAGAAATGTTATTTTCTTTCATAATTTCATAAATTCTGTTTAACACAAAATCAGGCATACCGTCATTGGTTTTCATTGATTCATCAATAACTTTCGCAAGACTGGGATAATCCCCAACCAAAAACCACGGGTCAACAGAAATGCAGTGCCCGCCAACACCCGGTCCCGGTTGAAGAATGTTTACCCTGGGGTGCATATTACAGATTTTTATAATTTCATAAACATCCATATTGTCATGACGGCAGATTTTTGCAAGTTCGTTTGCAAAGGCGATGTTTACTGCCCTGTATGTGTTTTCAACAACCTTTGTCATTTCTGCAGTACGTATGTCCGTAACAACAATATCCCCTTTACAGAAAGATGCGTAAAGATTTTTTATTTTTTCTCCCACACTTTTATCGTCTGCACCGATTGTACGATTGTTGTGCAAAAGCTCGTACACCATATTGCCCGGAATGATTCTTTCGGGTGCGTGAACAAGATTTATGTCCCTGCCGATTTCAAATCCGCTGTCTTCTATTACAGGACGCACATATTTATCAATCGTGCCCGGCGATACCGTGGACTCAATAACCACAGTTGCTCCTTTCGGACACAGCTCAAGAATGGTTTTAACCGCAGAAACCACATAGCAGGCATCAACCTTTTTGCTAAATTTATCATAGGGTGTCGGAACCGATACTATGTATGTATCCGTCACCTGATATTCGGTAGTAAATTTAACCCCCGCCTTCACAGCATCTGCAAAAAGCTCATCAAGACCTTCTTCTTTAAATGTAGTTTTTCCGGCGTTTAAGGTTTCAACAAGCTGTTTATTATAGTCTGTGCCTACAACATCCACGCCATGTGCCGCAAGCATGAGAGCCGTGGGAAGTCCTATGTAACCAAGTCCTATTACATTAATCATCTTTCTACTCTCCTTGTATGTTTTTTAAAAAATCTATCAGTTTACCAAATTCGTTTTCCCAGTTTACTTCTTCGGCAAGTCTTTTTGCATTTTCGGCGCAGACATTATAAAATTCCCTGTCTGTATAAAGCTTTATTACCGCCTCTGCAAAAGCCTCCGGAGTGTTTTCCCTAAGTACAATTCCAAAATTATATTTATCATTCAAATATCTGTGTTCCGGGATATCCGACATAATAACAGGAAGTCCCGCCGCCACATATTCAAATATTTTGTTTGAAACAGAAAGCTTGAAATTAAGACAGATGGGCTCGGTAATTGCCACACCCACATACGATTTTGCAGCTTCAGGAACAAGCTCCTGAACGGTTACTGACGGGTAAAAAACAAACCTGTTTTTCTTATCAAGTTGTGCGACTGTATCTCGCAGTTCCTGCTCCATTGCACCAAATCCGCGTATTGCAATCCGGATATCATCATAATCGTCAAAAAGGCCGCACGATTTTGCCATTATATCGTATCCCCTGCCACGGTAAAACCATCCATGGTTAAGCACTTCAAAACCTTCATTTTTTTCATGTTGTCTGATTACCGGTATTTCTTTTTTAGGGGCACAATTGGTGATTACCATCGGCTTTTTAATTTTATATTCCTTGGCAAAGTATTCTGCTGCAGCATGGCTGACGCAAATCATCAGGTCAACCCTTTTCACCATATACCTTTCTGCCATTTTATAAAGTATCGCAAGTTTACTTTTTTTTGCTGTGAAATTTTCAACACACACTTCGTGAGAGTCATAAATAATCCTACAGCCAAGCTTCCTTTTTGCCGCAAAAGCAGGAATAAGTGCATTAAGATCATTAGCATGAATAACGTCAGGTTTTTCTGCAATTATTGCATCACGCACCACCTCAAACGAAAGCTTTTCACGTTTGAATTTGTTTAATATTCCCTTCTGATGTCCCACATATCTTTCGTCTATTTCAGTTATAACCGTTTTGCACGGAATAAGGGAAACTTTTTCTTTATCGTACCTTTTGCTCTTGCTCCCAATAGTCACAACATCAATTCCATGCGCAAGGTACTCATTGATTTGTTTTCTCACACGCGGGTCATACCAAACAGAATTGAGTACCACATCACATACCTTCATCAAATTCACCTACTGTTTTTCTTATTAAACATTTCACACCAATTTAATTATATACCATATATAATAAAAAATCAATCTTTTAAATTAAAAAAATATGCACCTCCAAAAGAAAGTGCATATCATTTACCTTTTTTAATTTTCCATGTGTCTGCCTAAAAAGTTTGCAGCTGTCTGCGCAAGCTTGGTTTCCACCTCGCCGGGAATCCCTTTCTCGTTTGACACAACCACTACACTGCCCAGACAATCTCCCTCCGAAATAATTGGAACTGCAACGCCCATCTGATATTTGTCATTGCCTTGGGCAATATAAAGCTGTTTCCCGTCCGACTGACTTACTACATACGGCACTTTTTCATCCATAATTTTCTCCAGGTCACTGGAAACCGGCTTTTCTGAAAGCTCCTTTTTGGACGCTCCCGAAACCGCAATAATAGAGTCCTTGTCGGTAATACAAACGGGGTATCCGCTTGTTTTGGAAAGAGATTCCGCGTAGTCGGACGCAAACTCGCCAAGTTCACCTATAGGCGAATATTTTTTAAAAATCACTTCGCCGTCACGGTCTGTAAAAATCTCAAGTGGGTCTCCCTCTTTTATGCGGAGAGTACGTCTTATTTCTTTAGGTATTACAACACGACCGAGGTCATCAATTCGTCTTACAATTCCTGTCGCTTTCATATAATAAATCTCCTTTTTGTAAATTTTACAAATTTATTATTTGAAAAAGCGTGAAATTTATCCAATGAAAATTTTGTCAATGGTAAACATCCCGTCTTGACTTTTATAAAATATAATGATATAATTATAAAAAATAATCTTTTGGAGGCTATTTATAATGACCAGAATTAAAACTATTGAAACAAGAAATATTGAAAAATCTGTTAAAAATGGTGGCTGCGGCGAATGTCAGACATCCTGCCAGTCAGCTTGTAAAACATCCTGCGGTGTTGCTAACCAGCAGTGCGAAAACAACAATAAATAATTAAAAAACACTAAACCGCCGCCTTTTCAGGCGGCGGTTTTTAGTATAGAGGATTGAAAAATATGGTTCATCAGTATAAACTAAACGGATATAACATAGTGCTTGATACTGCAAGTGGCTCGGTTCACGTTGTGGATGAGGTGGCGTATGACATTATTGCCATGTACAAAGAAAAAAGCCGTGAGCAAATCACAGCCGAAATTTTGAAAAAATATTCTCATCTGCCCGATGTAAATGAGGCAGAAATTTCAGAATGTCTGGACGATATCGCCTCGCTTGAAGATATGGGCAAGCTTTTTTCAGAAGACAAGTATGAAGAACTTGCAAAAAACTATAAATCTGATACTAGCGTTATAAAAGCAATGTGTTTGCACATTGCCCACACCTGTAATTTAAACTGCTCTTACTGCTTTGCAAGTCAGGGCAAATATCAGGGTGAGCGCTCGCTTATGAGTTTTGAGGTAGGCAAGCAGGCGTGTGATTTTCTTGTTGCAAACTCAGGTACCCGCAAAAACCTTGAGGTTGACTTTTTCGGCGGTGAGCCTCTTATGAACTGGGACGTTGTCAAAAAGCTTGTTGAATATGCAAGAAGCATAGAAAAAGAGCATAATAAGAATTTCCGTTTTACTCTCACCACAAATGGAGTTCTCTTAGATAACGACAAAATAGAATTTTTAAACCGCGAAATGAGCAATGTTGTTTTAAGTCTTGACGGCAGAAAAGAAATCCACGACCATTTCAGAAAAGATTATAATGGCAATGGAAGTTACGACCTTATTTTGCCCAAATTTAAAAATTTTGTAGAAAAACGTGATGGCAAAAACTATTATATGCGCGGAACTTTCACCCACAACAACACCGATTTTACAAATGATATTTTTCACATGGCAGACCTCGGATTTACCGAGCTGAGTATGGAACCTGTTGTTTGTCCCCCATCCGACCCATATGCACTGACACTCGAGGATATGCCAAAACTTTTTGAGCAGTATGAAATTCTCGCAAAAGAAATGATAAAACGAAAAAAAGAAGGTCGTCCATTCACCTTCTATCACTATATGCTTGACCTGAAAAATGGTCCTTGCATTTACAAGCGAATTACAGGATGTGGCTCGGGAACAGAGTACATGGCAGTTACCCCCTGGGGCGAACTTTTCCCCTGTCATCAGTTTGTAGGCGATGAAAAATACAGTCTCGGTAACATCTGGGATGGCGTTAAGAACACCGCTGTTCAGGACGAGTTTAAAAAATGCAACGCATATTCCCGTCCCGAATGTAACGATTGCTGGGCAAGGCTTTACTGCTCGGGCGGATGTGCCGCAAACTCCTACCATGCAACCGGCTCTATCAGTGGCATATACGAGTATGGCTGTGAGCTGTTTAAAAAACGCATTGAATGTGCAATTATGATGCAGATTGCCGAGGAAGAAGAATGAACACTCCCATAGCAGATTTTGTAAAAAAATATTCGGAAAACGATTTTTCACGCTTTCACATGCCGGGACACAAGGGCGAAAGCTTTCTCGGATGCGAAAAATTTGATATTACAGAAATAGACGGTGCGGACGTTCTGTCCTGTGCCGACGGAATAATTTTTGAGAGCGAAAAAAACGCATCTTCCCTTTTTAAAACTGCTCACACATTTTATTCTGCCGGTGGGTCAACTGCTGCAATTTATGCGATGTTGGCACTTTCAGGTGGCAAAAAAATACTTGCGTCAAGAAATGTCCACAAGGCTTTTGTTAATGCCTGTGCACTACTTGATTATCAAGCTGTCTGGCTGATGTCGGAAGAAATTTCAGGTGTATTAAGCTGCAAGATTTCCGCAAAATCTGTAGAGGAAAAGATTTTGTCCGAAAAGCCTGCTGCCGTTTATCTTACATCCCCTGATTATCTTGGAAACGTTCAGGATATTGCGGGAATATCGGAGGTCTGCAGAAAGTATGGCATTCCGCTTTTGGTGGATAACGCACACGGTGCATACCTTGGTTTTCTTGAAAAATCCACGCACCCCATTTATCTGGGTGCAACCGTCTGCTGCGACTCGGCGCACAAAACTCTTCCCGTTTTGACGGGGGGTGCATATCTGCACATATCAAAGGATGCTCCTGCAGACTACCTGTCAAACGCACGCGAAAAACTGGCACTTTTTACTTCCACAAGTCCCTCTTATCTGATTTTGAAGTCGCTCGATTTGTGCAATGCATATCTTACAGATGGCTTTAAGAAAAAACTTGCAGATTGTATAGAAAAAACAAGTTCAGCAAAAGAATTTATCAAATCTCGTGGTTTTAGCGTGCTGGGCAGCGAGCCTCTTAAAATAACAATAGATGCCGCTGCATCCGGTTACAGCGGCTACACATTGGCGGAAAAATTGCGTGAAAACAAAATTGAGCCGGAATTTTCTGATAATGACTATGTTGTCTTAATGGTCACTCCACAAAACTCTGATGGAGATTTTACAAGACTTGAAAATGCCTTTTCATCTATAAATCCAATGCCGGCTATTGCAAAAAAGGACCTTGTCATATCAGCGCCAAAACAGCGGATGTCCATTCGTGAAGCTGTTTTTTCAGACAGCGAAACAGTCTCTGTTTCTTCTGCCATTGGCAGAATTTGTGCGGCTGCCACTGTTTCCTGCCCGCCGGCTGTCCCAATTGCAATAAGCGGAGAGGAAATAACAAAGGAAATCGCAGAGTTGTTTTTATACTACGGAGTAGAAAAAATACGTGTTGTAAAATAAAAACCCGACAACTTTCGTTGTCGGGTAATTCTTTATATTATGAGTATCCCTGTAAGCCGGGTTCTGTTTTTCAGACAATTATCTATCTACGCCTGCCATTGCTGACAGGCTTTAGCCATATAAGGGGAAACGTCGGGCAAACTTAACTTCCCCAATGTTGCTCCAGGTGGGGTTTACAGCACGATACTGTCTCCAATACCGTGGGTGAGCTCTTACCTCGCCTTTCCACCCTTACCGCAAAAATGCGGCGGTATATCTCTGTTGCACTATCCTTAGAGTCGCCTCCACCGGACGTTATCCGGCACCCTTGCCCTGCGGAGCCCGGACTTTCCTCACGCACCTTCTGGTGCCCGCAATTGTCCGGAATACTCAAGTTTTTTATTCGTCCTCGTCCTCATCCTCGGGAACACTTAAATATTCAACCTTTGCAAAAACAACTCTGTTGTCTTCAACTTCTTCTATTTCAATTCGCAGGTTTTCATATTCAAAAAATTCTCCCGGTTCGGGGATTTTGCCTAAAACCTCTGTCACCCAGCCACCTAATGTATTGTAACGGCTTTCAATTTCATTTCCGTCAAAATCAATGGCGTCAAGCATATCGCTTGTATCCATATTACCATTCACACGGAAGCTTGTGGGTGAAAGTGTTTCTATAAGCTGAAGAACCTCGTCATGCTCGTCCCATATTTCCCCGACAAGTTCTTCAAGAATATCCTCCATTGTAACAACACCAGCCGTACCGCCATACTGGTCGGTAACGATTGCAAGCTGAACCTTGTCCTTCTGCATTGCAGAAAGAGCATCGGAAATTTTCATTGTATCGGGCAGGTAGAGCACTTCCTGAAGAATACCTTCAACATCCACATCCCCTTTTGTAACAAGAGCAGACAGAAAATCCTTTGCATTCAGTATACCGATAATTGTATCAATCGACTCCCTGTAAACAGGAATTCTTGTATATTTTTCCTCTAAAACCGCTTCCTTGATTTTTTCAATACCTTTTTCTATATCTGCAGCAACAAGGTTTACCCTCGGTGTCAGAACCTCGCCAACGGTTATATCGTCAAAGTCAAGAGCATTTTGGGCAAGCTCACGTTCAACCTCTTCCAAAACTCCCTCATCCTGAACCTCGTCCATAATTACCTTAAGCTCGTCCTCGGTGTATGACGGTTTTTTCTCTTCCCCGTCATCTTTTCGCGAAACAACTGCTCTCACACCGGAGAAAAGAATTGATATGGGCAAAAGCAGTTTTGTAACAAATATGAGAGTTTTTGCAATGGAAAGAAGCAATGCTTCTGCATTTGTTTTAGCTAAACTTTTAGGCAGTATTTCGCCAAATACCAAAACAAGAACCGTCATCACAACTGTGGCAATGAACGCTCCGTGAATTTTCCATACATTCGTTGCCAGAACTGTTGCAAGAGAAGTTGCAACAATATTTACTATGTTGTTGCCGATAAGTATTGTTGAAATTGTCTTATCGTAATTGTTTATAAGCTTCAGCGCAGTTTTTGCCTTTTTATCGCCATCATCAGCCTTTGCTTTGATTTTCAGTCTGTTCGAAGCAGTAACCGCTGTTTCCGACGATGAAAAAAACGCCGATAAAAAAATTAAAATAATAATACTGATTATGCTGATACTAAACCCCGCACTACTGTCCAAGTTATAACCACACTCCAATAAATATATTTTTACATAATGTATTATACACGACCCATCTTCTTTTGTCAACATAAGAAATTTCATTTTTTTATAAATAACTATTGCTTTTTTCTTTTTCCTGTGATATAATTTTCGTTGTTGATAAATAGCATATAAATCACATGCGGATGTGGCGGAATTGGCAGATTTGAGCCTGAGCGCTGCCGGGGGTCAGATGTAGCGATGGCGAAAATGCGCAGTGGTCGAAACCTTTAGGTTTCGGGTACCGCAAGCCGTATCGCGGGCGCGGCTGACTTTGCAGCCACAACAGATTTTCAACTTAATATCAATTATATGCGGATGTGGCGGAATTGGCAGACGCGCTAGCTTCAGGTGCTAGTGAAAGCAATTTCATGCAGGTTCAAGTCCTGTCATCCGCACCAAACAGTAGAAATCCGAACCTTGTACCAATTGGTGAAGGGTTCGGATTTTTATTATATCTCGACTATCCTAACTTTAATAGTAAACTTAAATAGCATAAAAGCACTTGCATTCTTCTGCAAGTGCTTTTCTAATTTACTTTGTAGTTTTTATCAAATGCATATTTCTTTATCGTCGGAAATATTGACGAATCAACTTGTTGAGCCGCAACAACTAACCCTCTTAATCTACGTCTACTTTCTGTATCTTCAGGATTCTGTTTTAACTTTTCAAATTCATCTTTTATATTTTTTCTCATTGAATTTCTGACGGAGACTTTTCCGGTTTTATTTATAACGGCACCAGTTATAACCTTTGGGTAAAGCTTTGAATAAGATACTTCTTTACCTGCCGATAACTGATACCCATATTTTTTCACAATTAATTTAATTTTAGTCTTGATTCGGTTTGATATTACATTCTTTGACGAAAAAGTAACATCATCAACATAAATGGTCATAACCATACCATTATTATCACACAATCGTTGCAATTCGTCAAACATTTTATGATTTACCATATAAGAAAGTATTTGACTTGTCGGAGAACCGGAAATTAAATGATTTCTTGTTGTAACGCCTTTAACATTTAAGAACTCATTTATTTTATCTATATCTTTAACATTTGCAACATCTATATCTACAGTTGATATATTTGTCAGAAACTCTGCTATATCTGATGAGGTTCGTAGCTCATCCTTAAAAAAAGAATAAACTCTTTCGCGTGGAATGCTTGGAAAGAATGCTGTAAAATCTATTTTGTATACATATTTGTTCCCTTTATGCCAATAAGCATTTTGAGCATATGACTTTCCCTTTACACCCGAAAATACATTGTCAGGCACTACAATAGCATATAATAATTTTTTTACTCTTGATTGAATTTCTTTTAATATATCGTCTGGTTTTTCTATAATCCTAGGCTTCACAGTTTCATCTATGTATGGTTCAATTAACGAGCATACATATTTTTGTTCAAAAATGTGGTTGTCTGATATGTTCAAATAATATTTTAATAATTTTTTAGAATGAAGTTGAAACAACTTACAGTTTGTATATATCAACAGGTTAACACCTCATTATTTTTAAGTGTGCTGGTATTAGTAGTTTTCTGCTATGCTAATTAACAAACGGATAACATTAGCACGCAGTTCAGGACTACAAAATGATACAACCAGTGTTAGGCATACAATAGCGATGAGTGTCATTACCAAAGATTTGCCATCAATAGAAAATGTATTACCACTAAGAATGTTAATGGTAATTTTTTTATCCGCTTTCTTCACGAATTTTCACCTCCTTGTTATTTTTGGCCTCAAACAAAAGTTTAAGGACTCCCCAATCCTCTAATAACAAAGAGATAATAGCCGTATACCAATAACACCAGCACATTCTAACTCCCCATATATTAATGGAGATTATTCTACACTACAACATTCATCACCATATCAATCGTTATAGTTATATTTTCTATAAGAATAAACGAGTGTATGATATAAAGTGTGTCTGCTGTTGTAAAAATGCATCCATGCTTTCACACGATGCCGCCCACAAAAATTATGAGCCACATTGGGAGTAAGTCTGACTATTTTTACACTGGTATATTCATTATATCATAAAAGTTGTTGAAATTCAAGATTTTAACTAAAATATAGATACTTTTTTATCCGCACATTCGTCAAATTAAATGCCTTCTGATAAAATGAAGATACCAAATTTAAAGGAGGCGTTCACGCAATGAAGGAAAAATTTATTGAAAACGGAATTGAGTATGTAAGAAACGGCGATTACTACATTCCAAACCTAAAAGCACCTGAAGGAACTTACAACATCGGCAAGTATGGCAGGTTGCACTCAATATTTATTAAAGAAAATCGCCCAACAGTTTACTCAATGAAAATGCTCAACGGAACTTGGCTTGCATATCTTGAAGAAATTGACACAACTGCAAAGGAAATGATTGATAAGCTCATAAAAGATATGGCGGTCCAGCAAGGAATCACTGAAGAACTCAAAGCAAAAGACCAAATTGCGTGGGTGGGTGCTATGAACAACATTCGCCACTCAGCAGAAGAATTTGTATTGCGAGATTTTGTCTATTCGATGGAGGTACAAAAATGAGCTTTCTTGATGAATTATATTACGGTAATATCAACCCAAATGAAAATCGAAACAGAAAACCTCTTCCTTATGAAAAAGCTGTGAGAACCTTTTCTGATATTGAAAGTAAACTGTCAAAGGAATTAAATGGAGAAAATTTGAAACTTTTTAATGAGCTTGTAAATGCAAGTGATGAAATAAGTGCTACAAGCGGCGTTGAAAATTTCAAAACAGGATTCAGACTTGGAATTATGATGATGTGCGACAGCTTATTGTTTGATAACAGCACCATCCTAAAAGATATTAAGTTTTAACGGAGGTATTTCAAAATGAAAAAATCAATCATATCCATCATATCAATCGTATCAGTTTTAATAAGTTCTTGTTCTGTAAATGCAGCAGAGGTGCCGAGAGAGTCGGCACCCTGCACTGCCACAAATGATGCAATAGTTATTGTTGAAACTTTTATTGGCGATATTTTAACCGAAGTGCAGAACGGTTTGGGATATGCCGATGCAAGAGCAAAATCAAACCGCATATTCTTCAACGCTTGGCTGAATGGTCAGACAAATGGTTACAGCTACGGTGAGCTTGTTGACATAGCCAATAATGCGATATGGCAATATCGGGATATGTATCTGCGACCTGATTTCTATGCAAACAATCTTGAAAAAGTCAGAGTTATTATTACACCTGTAATTGAAGATTATAAATCAGGCAGAATCACTTATGCAGAAGCAGAATTTGATGCCCGTGTTAAAATCTATCAATCAGTAAATCCAAACTTCAATCCCGATGTGGAATATATGAAAGACCCGATATACAGAGATATTCCATCAGTGGATAACAGCTTATTTACATTAGCAAGAAAAATACTTATTGAGAACTGCCATTAAACCAATAAAAGAGCGACCGTTTTGGTCGCTCTTTGAATGTCATTCATTTACTTTATCTATAAAGAAATTTACACTTCCGCATTCGCCACATACAAAAGCGGCTATTTTATTGCTTTTGGGAAAAAGTTTTTTTGAGTCTTTATTCGCAATAAAGTATAGTTTAAAACTATCAGCAGTTTGAACATCACCTAATACTAAGTTTGCTGAACCACAGCAAGAACATTTTCTTTCCATAAAAACCTCCTTATTATTTATCCAAGTAATCCATAAATTCTTTGCCGGTAATTGTTTCTTTTTCGTATAAATGTAAACTTAATTCAGTCAATTTTTCTTTGTTTGCTTCTAAAAGTTTTATTGCATCATTGTGAGCAGACTTAATAATTGATAAAACTTCTTTGTCAATTTTTGTAGCAGTTTCTAATGAGCAATTCAAACCATATTCTGTTTGTAGATACTGAGAACTTTCTGTACTTAAAGCCATCATATCAAACTCGTCACTCATACCGAACCTTGTAACCATTCCACGAGCAATTTGAGTTGCTTTTTCCATATCATTTGCGGCTCCGGTTGTATAATAGCCGTATATCACTTCTTCCGCAGCACGACCTGCAGTTAAAGCCACAATTCTATTATACAAATCTTCTCGACTGTATAGCACTTTGTCTGCATCATCAATTTGCATTGTATATCCAAGCGCACCTGATGTTCTAGGAACAATAGTAATTTTATGTACGGGCGTTGACTTAGTTAATAACGCAATGGCAAGTGCGTGACCAATCTCATGATATGAAACAATTAATTTATCCTTGTCAGACACTAATGCATTTTTTCTCTGATATCCAACGGCAACAACATCTATTGCTTCATCGAAGTCCTCTTGTATAACATAATCTCTTTTCATTTTTACGGCTCTTAAAGCAGCTTCATTTACTATATTGGCAATTTCAGCTCCTGATACACCACTCGTTGCTTTTGCGATTAGGTTAAAATCGACTTCACTATGTATTTTAACATTTTTAGTGTGAACTGTCAATATATCCAATCTGCCATTATAGTCAGGCAACTCTAACGGAACCCTTCTATCAAATCGACCAGGTCTTAGTAAAGCTTTATCTAATGATTCAGGGCGATTTGTAGCAGCAAGTATAACGATATTACTTTTATCATTAAACCCATCCATTTCAATAAGTAATTGATTTAATGTTTGCTCTCTTTCGTCATTACCCGTATTATTTACACCACTGCCATCACGTTTTTTACCAATAGTATCTATTTCGTCAATAAAAATAATACACGGTGCTTTTTCTCTTGCTTGTTGAAATAACTTTCTTACTTTTGCAGCTCCCATTCCTACATACATTTCAACAAATGCAGAACCCGAAATAGAAAAGAAAGGAACATTCGCTTCACCTGCAACAGCTTTTGCCATTAATGTTTTTCCCGTTCCCGGTGGTCCTACCAACAGAACACCCTTCGGAATTTTAGCACCGATTGAATTGTATTTATCAGAATCATGTAAATAATCAACAATTTCAAGCAAAGTTTCTTTAGCTTCGTCTTGCCCTGCCACATCTGCAAATGTAGTTTCACAGTTTTCAATCACATCAAAGTTCTTGTCATCAAATCTAAGCTTTGTAGATTCCCAAAAGTTTTTGGTGCCATCTTGTTTTGTGATTTTTGAGATCCCTTTAAACAACGAAAGAACAACAAACCACGGAAGTATCCATTGCAAAAAGAAGTTTCTTGATTTTGTTGTTTTAGACTTCTCAGTTTTGTCATATACAACATTTTCTGTTTCTTCTAATCTTGAAATTAATCGTTCATCAGTTTCCAATTTTGCTACTTCAAAAGCATTGTTTTCTTTGGAGTTGGTATAATATATTAATTTATCATCATGTATTTGAACTTCGGTTATAACTTTATTGTCCAAAGAATTAATAAACTCACTGTATTCAACTTTAGTTTTGTTCTCCCCAACATTGGGGAGAACAAACATATCGAATACGATGACACTTATGGTCAATATGCACCAAATTATTACCTTTCCATATTTTTTCATATATTATACCTTCTTAAATAATTATTTCTTCGCAGCTACAATTATTCTAATTCTTCCGCCACTTTTTTGTGATTTATCATAATATGCTTGTATTGAATACAATTCACGCTCAGCAATTAATTCGTCTAATCCTAAAATCAAGTATGTTCCTGAATAGTTTCTTAAATAAACAACAACTTCATCAGAAATAGCAT
The DNA here is from genome assembly GCA_045633565.1 of Clostridia bacterium. GTDB lineage: Bacteria > Bacillota > Clostridia > RUG12999 > RUG12999 > RGIG7450. The sequence goes on from JAZQYO010000026.1 coordinate 31,125, forward strand.
AAGATGTTTGTCCACTCTTAAGATGTGTATTGTTTATTTCTGAAACAGAACCTTTTAATAAGGTTAAAGACTGCATACTCTTCAGTTCTTCATCTTGGATAATGAATTTTGCAGGCGTTCCTCTTGATACGGAAGTAAACATCCTATCGCTTGTGGAATAAGTATATACTGTTCCGGCAATATCATACTCATATTCACCCGACATAAAATATTCATCAGATTCATTCTTAACTTTCGTTACAATACCGTATTTAATCATATCTCCGGTAACATTATTTAGGATTAATTTTGAAACTTTATTCTTTTCATCTAATTCATAATAAGCAACACTATTTGAACTTAGTGTAACCCCATCTATACGTTGCGGATAAATAGATTTGTACAAAGTAGCGTCACTTGAAGATGTGGAATAGACATCAAGAATTTTTACATCTGTTGACAAGTCATAAGTTCCAATAGTTTTATTATCCCAATCAAGCTTGCCTGAAATTGTATATTTATCTGTTATTCTACTTAATTTAGCTTTTTCATTTTCAAACGAAACTTTTACTATTGCATTAACATAGCTTTTGCAAGAGGTATTCGTTATATAATCTGTTTCAGTTCCATCAGGAGCGACTAAGCAAGCATAATATGATTTTGTACTAGTATTATCAACCTTAAACTCTTTTGCTCCTGCTTCTTTAACAAAATATACCAAGTTCTGTGTTTTTGCAGACGGAGTGATTACATCTGCAACTTTACCGTCCTTACCCAACAATAGCGTTATTGTATCGCCGTAATTAACGCTACCATTTGATGATAATTTATTAAATGCAGTTGAACTTTCTATATCATAATTCTTACCGGATACAGTAATGCTACTTGGTGTATCTTTGTTTGGTGTTGCATTCTGATATACACCTGTATATTGCTTGTTATATGCAAATACCATGTTCAAATCATTAGAATAATATAAAATATCGTTTACTTGAACATCTGATGAACTACATTTTACTCCATTTCTAATAATTGATGCAGTTGAAACATCTACAGAGAATTTATTTTGCCATCCACCTGAAGCTGCCGTAACCGGACCAATATATTCACCTTTTTCTACACTAATATAAGAAATAATATTATTAGTGTATTTAACATTGAATACATCGCCAATAACAAGTTCAGACTTTATATCGCCGTAAGTATATTTGTTATTTCCTTTATATACAACAACATCATCATTTATTGTTAATTGCTGCATTGTGTTACCTTTATATACAAGAACGGAATCGTTTAATGCAGAATAATAAACATATTTAGTCAAATCAGCCTGAGCTATGGTGTTTGAGGTAGTTTCATTAACAACTATATATTGTATAATTCCATTGTTATATCTAATAGATAAAACATCTCCCAAGTTTAATGAGTCTTTAATAGTAGCATATGTTGTTTTTGTTCCATCCTTATATGTTACAACATCATTATTAATATTTAGTTCGTATCGAACATTATCAAGATAAGTAACTATTGTGTCATCAAGAATTGATGATACAACATATTTTTTTACTACATAATTTCCTTCTTGTTCTGTAGAAGATGATGGGGTAACCGCTACAAATCCTAGAGCATCCCCATATTGGTCTAAAAGCAATGTCCCTTTTTGACCGACATAGTTTTTGCTTAAAACATATTTAGATTCAAAAGTACCGTTATCTGTTAATATATTTCCGGCTGCATCAATAGATATAATCTCAACATTTTCTTTTAAAGAATAGTTCAAGTCGGCAACATAATCATTGTTAGATTTATTCTTTGCTATGAGCATATTTTTTATAAGAGTTGCCACATCTCCTCTAGTCATTTCTTGACCTGCTACGCAATTTACGCCATTGAGTAGTCCTAAGTTTTGGGCGATATTTATCGGACCATAAGGCCACGAAATGGCAAAATCATCATTTGTATATCCTAACAATCTAACTATTATAGCTAAACATTCTTCAAAAACAATAGTATTATCAGGCTTAAATGTAGCATCTTCATATCCCGATATCAAAGAATTTTCAAGTGCAACATAAATATATGGCGCTCCCCAATAGGTGTACTTTACATCTTTAAAAATAGAAACTTGAATACTGCTTGACACTAGGCTTCTATATTTTGATGCTTCTACAATTAATTTAGTAAATTCGGCTCGGTTAATTTGATTTTCTAAACGCAATTCACCGTCTTCGTACCCTGATAAAATACCTAAATTCATAAGAACTGATACATCGTTACTTGATGCAAAAACAGAAATGCTTGTGTTAGTCAGCAGAAGCAAACTTAGAATCAAACAAATTATTTTTCTTTTCATTAAATCACCTCTAACATCATAAGTTTTATTCATATCGCAGAGCTTCTATTGGATTCATATCAGAAGCTTTTTTAGCAGGAAGATAGCCAAACACTATACCAATGCCACAAGATACTACAACCGCTATTATTACCGCTTTAAATGATATAATTAAAGCCATTTTCATCAATTTCGTTACAAGCCAAGACAGTCCTATTCCAAAAATAACTCCAAAAATTCCACCAATTAGACTAGTTGTAATAGCTTCAACAATAAATTGACTCATAATATCCCAAGGAGTAGCGCCAATTGATTTTCTTATGCCGATTTCTTTAATTCTTTCAGTAACAGAAACCAACATAATATTCATTATACCTATACCACCAACAAGCAAAGAAATAGCAGCGACTCCAACAAGAATTGCAGATATTCCATCTAATAAAGAATTCATTGTATCTTGAATATCGGTCATGCTAATAACTGAATATGCTTCATCATCTTTAAAAATGCTAAACAGAAAATTTGAAATAAGAAACTTTGCTTTATTGTTCATTTCCGAACTAACAGTAGAAAATGAAATACTGTCAATACTATTAGTGTGTGTTAATCTTTGCACAACAGTATATGGAATCAATATCGCATCATCGGTTGTTCCTTTTTCATTGGAACTTGCTTTATTAAGCACTCCACAAACTTTAAAGGTATAGCCCTTGATTTTAATTTCTTCACCTATAACATCTGTTTTTCCAAAAATTGTTTTTGCAGCATACGAACCAAGTACGCAAGTGTTGATTTTCCCTTCAACATCTAAATATGAAAAAAACTTTCCACTTGCCATACTCGCTCCGTTTACCCTGCAATACATTTCACTTACACCATTTACCGGAGTTTCATAGGATATATTGTTTTTTTTAACTTTCGGATCACCTAATGACATACTTACAGTAAAAGAATCTATCACATCTCTGTTGTCATTATATAGATCCACTAATTGTTCCATTTCTATCGGTTTATCTATTTTTCCCGTTGTCACGGCAGAAATTTTATTTGAGCCTAATGATTGAAACGACTCGATTATCATATTGCTAAACCCATCCATTATGGCTACTAAAGTAATTACTGCCGCTATGCCTATAATAACACCAAGCATAGTGAGAAAACTTCTCATTTTATTTACACTTAAGCTTCTTAAGGCTAATAAAAAAGGCTGAATAATATTAATTTAAACCATCTCCATTTGTATCCGCAACGATTTTTCCGTCACTTAATTGAATTATTCTATTGGTCTTATTTGCTATTGACATATCGTGGGTAATAATAATTACAGTAGAACCTTCATCGTGTAATGATTTCAAAATATTCAAAATTTCCACACCTGTTTTTGAATCCAAAGCACCCGTTGGTTCATCCGCTAATATAATTGATGGTTTTGCAACGATAGCTCTCGCTATTGCTACTCTTTGTTGCTGACCACCTGAAAGTTGTGATGGTAAATTGTTTTGCCTATCAGCCAATCCCACTATTTCCAAAGCTTCTATTGCATACTTTCTCCTTGCTTTTCGTGTTAACCCATAATACAATAGTGGCAATTCCACATTTTCAAGTATAGTCAACTTTTGTATTAAATTGTATTGTTGAAAAATAAAACCTATTTCACGATTTCTCAAGTGAGCTTGTTCAATGGCATCCAATGTGCTAACATCTTTATTGTTTAATAAATATGTTCCGCCGGAAGGTACATCAAGACATCCCAAAATATTCATACAAGTAGATTTACCCGAACCTGATGCACCTACAATAGAAACAAACTCTCCGTCATTGATAATCAAAGAAACTCCATCTAAAGCTCTAATTTCTCTTTCTCCATCTTTATACAATTTAAAAATATTTGATAATTCTATCATCAAATCACCTATTATTCTGTTTCTCCAAAGACAACTACACTATCATCTTCTTTAAGACCACTTATAATCTCGATATATTCACCGCCATTCAAACCAACTTCAACTTCAATTTCTTTTGTTAATTGCTTGTTTGAATCTTTATTTAAAATAGTAACTATGTTACCTCTATTAACTGCATAAGAGGGAACCATAAGGACATCCTCTCTTGAATCAATTTCCATAGTTGCAGTAACATTCATACCGGGAATAAGCACCTCTGTATCTTCCGTAAGATTTATCACAATCTTCACCGGATATACCGTAACATTATCTTCTGTAATACCCACCGTACTTATGTTATCCACATATCCTGAATATGTTTCGGCATTATATGCATCAGGAACAATGGAAACTTCTTGACCTTCATAAACATCTTTAATGTCAGTTTCATCTACATTTATGTAGAATATCAAAGAAGACAAATCCTCTATTCTTGCCATTGAACCATCGACAGTACTAGTATTAAGTTTTTCGCCCGCTTTAGCACGTTTTTCTACAACTTTGCCCGAAATAGGAGCTGTTATTTTATAATCATTTAATTGCTCATTATAGCTATCAAGAGTAAACTGAGCATCGCTTATTGCAGATTTATTATCTGAAAGTTGTTTTTCTAAAGCAGAATTATATATTGTTGCAACATTTGTTCCTACCGAAACAGAGTCACCAACTTTTTTGCTTATCGATTTAACTGTCCCACTTGCTTCAGAACGTATTGTGTATGTTTGTGCATAGTTAAAACTACCAATTGAGTTGCAAGCATATTCACCAACTAAAGCTGAAGCTTTATCACCTGATTTTATAGCACCGGGATTCTGGACTCTGATTTCAATAGATGTCACGGGAACGCCATGTGTATTCAACAATGTACCCGTTGCTTTATATGAAACAGTTCCGTGAACTTTTTTACTTGAGCCTTGTATTTGTACAGTTGCACTTTGACCTACAGAAATATTCTGTGCATCTTCTGCAAGAAAGTCTATTGTTAGAATCATGTTATCAAAATCTATAACATCAGCAATTTCAGCACCTTCAGATACAACATCGCCTTCTTTTATATGTAATTTAGTTATTGAACCGGAAACATTAGATGTAATTGATAGTTTAGACATTTCAGCTTGTGTTTGTCTATATGTTTCCTGAGCTTTCGCTAAATCATTTTTAGCAATTTTAATATTTTTGTCTAGTTCAGTATGACTTATCAAATATAATAAATCTCCCTTTTCAACCATTTGTCCTTCTTCAAAATAGTCCTCTAATATATCACCATCAACTAGAGAAGTAATATCGTAGTGATTGATAGCTTCAATAGTGCCACGACCTTCAACATTCCTTACAACATCCCCACGTTTAACTTCTATGATTGTCGCATTTTCCATCTGTCTAATATTAGCATCTTGAATTGTATTCTTAATATAAATTACTAATAAAATAATTACAATTATAGCGACTATACCAAAAGTACTTAATATACCCGTGACCAACTTGTTGTCTAGTTTAAATTTTTTATTTAATTTTTTTGTATATTTTTTGCTTTTTTTTCTTCTGAATTCGCTTTCAGGGATGTTTAATGGCATACTATCGTCCTCTCAAAATTACTCGTTAATATCAAATCTATTAAACCAAATTGTACCAACAACTATTGTTAGTATGCAATAAAGAGCTATCGAAATAAATGAATAAATTATCATATCCGAACTTAACTGCATACTTGAAAATTCATCCATATAAGTAGAAGGGAATATATAACCTAAATAATAGAAAGCATAACTCTTGCTTTGTAAAGTTGCGACAGTAGAAAGCAATATATTTTCTAAAATGCTGATAGCAAAATATGAAATTACAATTATGGTTTCGTTATGTATTAATATGGAAAGTACAATAGCTAATCCTGAATATGATACATGGGATATTCCTACTCTCAGAGCAATGAATAATATATTCAGTATTTGCATTATTGAAAATTCTGTACCCCAACCGTACATGATTGTTGCTACCAAAGTTGTAAATACAGCCATAAATAATGTTATACCAACAACTGTAATTGAAAACGCAATATACTTACCTACAAAAATTTCATTTCTTGTTAAATCGGTAGTGAACAGATTTCTAATCGTTTTCTTAGAAAAGTCAGATGTAAAGAAAAATACAATTAGAAAAGGAATAAAATAATAAAACAACGAATTGAAGTCCATTATTGAAAATGCTTCAAATCCCGTTTTTACTATAAAAGTATCTTCTACAGTGGAATAATCAAGATTTCCCCACAAGCAGATTAACTTTACAATAGACACCATATTTAACATTACCCAAATTACAGAGAATGTCAAAAGAACTTTTATAGACTTACTTTTGAGAAACTTATAAAGCTCTGCTTTAACAATATTTGACATTTTCGTTCCCTCCTTCGGTGTAAAGCATAAACAATTCACTCATTGATACATTCGATATTCTAACATCCAATCCTATATTTTCATTTCGCAGACGCTCGGAAAAATCATTGAGTTTTTTCAATGATACTTCATCGTTTCCTTTATTAACTAATCTTATCGTATTAGCGATACTATCTACAAAAAATATTCTTAAATCGGATTCATGTTTTTTGATAAAATCTTTTTTTGCTTCCTCATTATCAAACTGTAAATCAATACATTTTGTGACTATCTCTATTTCTTCTTTTTTAAACTCAGTCACAATTTTTGAATTATGTAAAATGGCATAGTGAGTTGCAAGATTATCTGTTTCTCGAATCAAATGACTAGAAAGGAAAATAGTAACTCCTCTTTCTTTATTTAAGCGATATAATAAATCTTTAACTTCGATAATTCCTGCAGGATCTAAACCGTTAAGAGGTTCATCTAAAATGATGAAACTCGGATTGCCCATAATTGCTCTTGCCAAAGCTAATCGCTGTTTCATTCCTAATGAGTATTTTTTTACCTTTTTCTTATTTTTCCAATCCAACCCAAGAAATTCCAACGAAGATTTAATTTCGTCATCTCCGCATCCAATAAGCAATGCATAATACTTAAGATTTTCATATGCATTCATATTCTCAAAAAATGTAGGTGTTTCAATGATTGCTCCGATACCGTTATCATTATCGTTATAATTAAACTCACATTCTCCTGAATCGGTTTCTACCATTCCTAATGCTATTTTCATCATAGTTGTTTTTCCGGCACCATTTAAACCAAGAAGAAAAAATATACTTCCTTCCGGTATAAATAAACTCATGTTTTTCAGGACTTCTTGTCCTTTATAATTTTTGCAGACATTGCTATATCGTATATTCATCGTTCATCCTCCTTGTTTAGCTTGGTATTGTTAAGAAAATTGAAGCTATTCCAACAATTATACTTATAGCTATGTTTTTCTTTTTGCTTGTTTCATTTATTATTATAGGTAAGTACTTGTAAGTTGATATTGCCGTTAATACATAAAAAGGAATAAAACTTATCAACCCAACAGTTCCGTATGTATAAAAAGCATTTCCAACAGTTAAGAAACCAACCGTATTAGTTGCTATTGTTAATGGGAAATACATTAGAGAACAAGCAGAAAGATGCATGAATTTTTTTATATCAAATTCTGTTCCTAATGCAGCTCCAACAAAGTAAGCTATAACAGCCAAAGCAACTATTGTAAGACTATGCGTAAAAATCGGTGTAATTATTGCGATTGCTATTGAAAGCAAAATTGGCAACCCCGTTCCTTTAACTACATCAAAATTTAAAACTAAGTTCAACAACGAAAGTAGAACACTACATCCGAATGATATAAATAATTTCGTTTTTAAAGGTAATTCACTAATCTTTTTCATGTTATCCTCCTATTTATACAATTATATTAATGAAGTATGGTGTTACAAATGCTTCAATTGCAGCACAAAATGCCACAAACAATATATGTAAAAGAAATATTAATACATATTTCTTAAAATTCGTTCTTATAAATTTTTCGCCTTTATTAACGATATAACCGGTTGCTAAAATACATGGTATTTCAAATATTCCATGTGGCAATAAAAGCAGGAGAAGTCCTATATTACTTTTAAGTATAAATCCAACTGTATAACCAAGCACCATTCCGTTAACGCCATATAGACAGTAAGCCACTCTATTCGTAAAGATAATAGAAATATAGAATACGCATATCAAAAATCCGTTGTTCTTGAACAACTCAATAAACTTATCAATTCCATATATTTCATTGAAATTATTATACCCCGTTTCCATTAACGGTTTTTCAAAAATTAATCCCACTATGATTCCCAAAGCCATTGCAAGAAAATATATTTTTGATGGATAAGCCATAAAGCCTAACTTTTTGCAAATCTTGTTCATATATAATCACACTCTTTAAATTTTGTATTTAATTTAGTAAAAGAAGCTCGACAATGGCAAGCTTGGCTCTCAAAGCTCGCCACGTCTTACTTACATTATAATGTTGCTATGTAACTTTTTGGGTAGTGATTATTCGCCAACTACTGTTAAGCCAACAAGTACTACTTTAATCCAAGTTGCAACAGGGCAGAAAATAGCAATCAAAGTAGCTACTTTAGAAAAAGCATTTGCATATTTGATTGATAATGCTAACCACTTAGGCATCTTCTTGCCAGTGTGCTGATATACGATATTGATGATACCGAACTGCATCATTGCACAGAGAAGAGCTGTTGCAGCCAAAGACACATTAGTTACGCTTCTTTTAATTGCGTTTGTCATGATCGTTTCCTCCGAACTTCAAACCGTATTAGGTATTAGTCGCCAACAAGTGTTAAGCCAACAAGTACTACTTTAATCCAAGTTGCAACAGGGCAGAAAAGTGCAATTAAGGTTGAAACCTTAGAAAGAGCACTTGCGTACTTGATTGACAATGCTAACCACTTAGGCATCTTCTTACCTGTGTGCTGATACACGATATTGATGATGCCGAACTGCATCATTGTGCAGAGAAGAGCTGTTGCAGCCATAGAAAGGTTTGTTGCGCTTCTTTTAATTGCATTTGTCATGTTTGTTTCCTCCATTTTGAAAATGATATATATTTTACCTGACATCTATGATGCCAGGGAGAGCCCACTTATCTTAAGACTTTGTGTGAAACTCGAATTGTCATCAACACTATTATGATGTTTATAATAGTCATAATTGCTGATGAAAAGTATTGGTTTATAGGAAATAAAAATGTTGAAACCACTATCATAAGTGATGGAGTAAATACAACAATTTTAATTATTCCATTTATAAAAAGTAACAAGTTATCAGATGTGTTTTCATTTTTATATATTCCAAAAAATATCAACTCTGAAGATAGCGAAAGCATTAAAAAACTTAAATATGTTACTGCTAACAATGAAGAATTTATATCATAAGCATTAAAAAAATCTATAACACCAATCATCAATAGTCCTATTGCAAATTGATTCGCCAAGTATGGAATTGATATTTTGACGAACTTCGTAATAGGTGTTTCCGGAATCAAGTGAATGTAATGTTTTTTGAATTCTGTTTCAAAAATATCCAACCCAAAAATAAAACCGGATAATAAGGCATATACAAGCAAGAATATACATCCAATTGACGTTCCGTATGCATCACCAAATGTTTCACATAGTCCAACGCATAGAATTGCAAGTATAATCCCAAAGATTGCAATTACAACTTGCTTAATCTGAAAGGCTTTATTACGCCACATTTCTACATATATTTTTTTACATATACTAGTGACATTTTTCTCTTTATATTCTTTTGAAGAAGTTTCCCAATCTAGTTGCGTATCTATAATAGGATTTGTTTCAGAATCACCTAAAAATACTTTTTTACAAGCTCTTAATACAAAGGTGAACAAACAAAAGCTAATGTTAGCTATTAGAAAACCAACTTGTGAATTTTTATATAATCCTATTATTCTTTCTGTCTTATTTGTAGCGAAATCGTATTTAGAAAGATAATACCATATAAAAGACAGAAATATAACACAACAGATAGTTGAAATTACCTTTGCTAATGATTTGACACTTTTTTTATTTATTAAGCAACTATATAACAAAGAAAAAACATTAATTTCGGCAATAATTGATAATATCGCTATACTTATCATCAGCGGAAGCTCATGTGTGTTTTCCATGCAAAAATACAATACAAAATATGCAAAAGAAAAAACATTCGCACAAACTAAAAAAACACATTTTTTCCTAAACTCATAATTGCATATATCAATAGCTCGTATGGGAGAAGTAAGCAAAAACTGCTTGTCTGCATTTTTTATATTAAAGTTTTTTGAAAAAGCAAAATATGCGAAACCTAATAACCATAACCCAATTATGAGAATAAAATATATAGCTATTAGCAAGTCACCGTTTTCTATTGTTATCCTCTCATTGCTAAACAAATCCGAGGCAAACGTGAACAACACAAAAGCGATTACTAAAATGTATTTAGCCTGAAGTAAATTCTTTAGCTTATTTTTAATTGTGCATATTTCTAAAAAGCTAATAGCATCCACTTTTATTCCTCCATTTTTATTTTTAAATTCATAAAAATATCTTCCAATTGTTTTTGACCTGATAAAGCGCTTTTTTCATATTCAGAAAGCAACACACCGCCTGAAATTACTATTGCTTTATCCCATAGCTCCTCTACACTTTCTAAAATGTGAGTACTTATCAAAATTGTACATCCCTCATTTTTGAGTTCTTTCATAATTTCTTTTAATTCTTGTATTGCAAATATATCAAGTCCAACAAATGGCTCATCAAAAATAATTACTTTGGGGTTTATAAGCAAAGCACAACATATATTTAATTTTTGCTTCATTCCCTTTGAAAGTTCTTTGCCAATTTTTCTGCTATGTTCTGTTAAATCAAAGCGTTCAAGAAGTTTTATGGATTCCTTTTCCCAATTTTTCAACTTATAAGCCTTTGCAATAAATTGCAAATGTTCTGATATTGTCAAATAATCATATACTTCTGCAACTTCGGGTACATAACCCAACACTTTCTTAGCTTCAATACTATTGCTTTTGTACCCGTCTATATAAGCTTCACCTGAACAGTTAAGAGTTCCAATTATGCAATTAATGGTTGTTGTTTTTCCGGCTCCGTTTGGACCAACTAAAATGCCAATTTCACCGCTTCGCAATTCAAAACTAATATTTTCAATTATCTTCTTTTTTCTAATCGTCATAGACAGTCTTTTTGTGATTAGCATGATATTCCCTCAATCTTTTGATAAATATAATTTAATTTTTCCGAAACCAATTCACTATTTTCCCACAAGCAAAAATCATGAATCGTTGCAACAAACAACAAATAGTACGGTCTTAACATATCGTGGGGAACATGATAAATATCAGATAACTCACGAGAGTAATTCATATACTTTCCGTATATGGGTAATAATTTATCCCTGCATTTTTCGCCATATTTAGGGCTTGAAATTACCTGATAAATATATCGCATCATTGATTTCTCATTTGATAACATTTCAAATGCTTTCACGAATAAAGTTTTTAAATTGGGTGTTTCATCAAATGATAATGCTGCAATCTTTTTGTCAAGAGTGTTCATATATCTAACTGCACACTCAACAACAATTTCATCTTTAGAATCAAAGTAAATATACAATGCCGCTTTATAAGTTTTGCAATAATTTGCTAACTCATTAATGCTTGTATTCTCCAATCCTTGTTTTACAAATAATTCAAAGCATTTATCCAAGAGTTGATTTTTCTTTTGTTCTTTATGCTCCTCGCTAAGCACAACAAACACCTCTTTTAAAAATCCATACCGACCGGTAGGTATATTTTTTGCCTAAAAAAAATAGTTTTCACCACATAATTGTGATTATGTGGTGAAAACAGAACAACAAGTGTCATTTGTTTGCAAATTTAGGCACGAAAACAAGACCGATGTTAGTCAATAAAGTTTCATCGGTCAATTTTTGATGTCTATTTTTGTGCATATCGGAGATTTTTTGTAATTTATACTAAAATTATTGATTTTTTGTGTTGTGTGTGATATAATATTTTATGTATTTTTAATGGTTGTTTTTATAAGTGTTCCACATAATCACAATTATGTGGTCTTTTTTATTTTACCACCTTAAAAGCCCGAGTTTTTGGATTTGCCTACGGTGGACCTCGCCCGTACTCATCGTGTAAATCCTTGTAGTATTTACTGATGAGTGTCCTAAAATATCGGCAAGTCTTACGATATCTTTCTGCAAGCTGTAATAAGTTCTTGCAAAAAGATGTCTAAAACTGTGAGGGTACACTTTATCCTTTGATACTCCAGCAATTTCACATAACGCTTTTAACATCTTCCATATATGGCTTCTGTCAAGAGGCTTACCATTACGGCTCACGAAAACGGAGCCGTTTTTTATATTGTGTTCCCGAATATATCCCTTTAACATTTTACAAAGCTCTTTAGGAAGAATTACAATACGCATTTTGCCTTTGCAATTTATTACCGCTTGTCCCGAATGAACGGCTGATGTAGTAATATAGCGTAATTCACTTACACGGATACCTGTACTCGCTATGGTTTGTATCAGGTAATAAAGCCTTTGATTTTTCTTATCATTTGCCGCCGTGAGTAATCGCTCATATTCCGCTTTTGTCAGTTCCTTGTCTTTGCTTGAAAATATCTGCCTTTGTATTTTTAGTGCCTTTATCCGTATATCATGCCATTCCATAAATGCAAAGAAGCTATTAAGGGAAGATATTGCCGCATTGACACTTGCAGGAGCATATTTTTCACAAAGTTCCTTTTTATACTCCAAAGCCAATACCTTTGTTACTTCCTGACCGCACAGCCAAGCCATAAAAAAGGTTATATCACGAATATATTTTTCTATGGTATTTTCACTCTTTTCCTCCTCAATTAGATAATTTTTAAAGCTCAAAATAAGCTCATTTGTGATTTTTCTCATTCAAATCAACTTCCTTTCCTTTATGTATTCTACCACTTACATAAACAAACTATTTAGAAGTCATCAATGAATTTTAGCATTTACACAAATCTCCACTAAAAGTCTATTTAATAAGCGGTATTTTGACAAATGTGCGGATTTACAGATACAAATTAAGCCCGAATATGCAAGCTGAATTTTGCTTGTATATTCGGGCTTTTATATTTTAATAATATTTTTTTATTTCTTTAATTAATTCACTCTCATCCACATCATTAGGTACAAAATCTGTCCTAACATGCTCACCTGTAATCAAATAAGTTTGCCACGCATCTAATGCCGCCATGTAATCTTCATCTAATGTAGATAGGTTTGAATATTTTCCAACATAACAGTTTCCTGCATCCCAGGATTCATGACTTACGGGATATGTATATCCATAACCATAATCTCTGATAACCTTTATGTATCCATCTTCGTCTATAATTAATTGATTGTGAACTCTATCGTCAGCTTTTTGCATAGCATTTTTTAGTTCTTCTTTTGTAAACAGATGCGTTGGTTTCTTTTGCCCTTGTTTAAATTCAATAGTAAACACACGTATTATCGGTTCATCATAGCCGTTGTCCCTACATAGACTGCCAACTAATTGATTAATATTGTTACTTATTTCAATAGCTGCTTCTCTGTTGGACACCCAATAACACTCATTAGAATTATCTGCGTTTTGCCTTCTAATAAATCCATCTTTGCACAAATAAAGGTGTTCCTCACACAATATATCAGAAAAATCTATTGTTCTTTCTAGAGCAAAAACAAATAAAAACTTACAACTATCACCAACATTATCTTCAACCAATAAATCTTTAAAACACCATTCTTCATAATTGTTTTCTATGAAGTCATCAGGGTAATTGTTTTTATCGTTCGCTTTTTCTTCTTCAAAAACAAAAGGATTTTTGTCAAAAATGCGTGAGCGCAACACTTTTTCTTCGGAAAAACCTTTTGATACTGCGACTTGAGTTATATCAATTAGGCGTTCAATATATTTTCTAAATTCGTCACTAGTACATTGTCCATGCCTTCCATCATATGTTCCATTGATATGGTTGTACGGACCACCTTTTAGAACAAAAAGAAATTTGCCCCTCAAATACCTACAGAGAGTTTTAAATCCTTCGGGGAGCGGTGTTCCTTCATCATAATCATAAACACCATACTGACTATATTGAGCAGATACATAATTTCCCGGATAATCTTCTACAAGTGTTTCTCTATCATATACATCAGCAAAAATCGGTTCTAATTCTTCGAGTTCAAGCAAAAAATAATTCCATGTATACTTTTCTGCAAAGGACTCATAAATAAGACATTTTGGTTTGCATAAATAACAGATTCCCAATGTATCATATACATAAATACATCCGTCTTCGTTAGCTTTTTCGGCTTTCTTAAAATCCAATCCGCCTTTAGTTGATAATAGCATATGATTATATGCGGGAGAAGTACCTACTATATTCAAAACCTCAATAATTTTGTCAAGATTTCGCCATACTGCACTTTCTTGCCCAAACGGAAATAAATATTTATTTAAAAATTCCCAATCGCTTTTTTGTGAAAGGTCATCGTCATCTAATATAGATATATAATTTTCTAAAGCACTTTTAAACTGCTGTATGGTTGGTCTTTCTTCAGGGCTATTATTTGTGGATTTTTGTAATAAATCTTCTAGTTCTACCAAGTGTATCATTTGAAATTTATCAATAAATCTTAAGCCATGTTGTTTATCGTTAAAATTATAAACTCCTTCAAATCCTTTTTCTTCGCCTGATAATATAATCCATAGCGTCTTAGCCAAAGAATACACATCTGCTTTTTTACCATCTGAATGTTTGGGATCTCTCTTCATCTCCGGTGCCATAGTGAAAATTGCACCTAAAGCTTTGTCAGAGCGAGTAAGGGCATTATTACTTTCAGGGAATTCAACTAACCCGAAATCCCCGAAGCAAAAACAATTATCATAATAGTATAAGTTAGCAGGTTTTATATCTCTGTGAGCTATATTTTTTTGATGAAGTTCCGAAAGAGTTTGGGATAGTTGAATAAAAGCCGATACAACCGTTGCTATAAACTCTTTTGTATCACTATCATCTTTATGTAAAACATCAGTAATAGGTTGTGCGATGGGCATTACATATTGATATTTTCTATAGGAATAATCCAAAATAGGCAACACGCCACTAATATCTTTACATTGAAGCATTATCTTTATTTCATCAATAAAGCGAAGCTTGGGCTCTCTTTTCTTCTTGGTCAAAACTTTCAAAGCATATATATTGTTATTATTTTGATTTCTAACCTTATATACTTTAGCATTTCCACCTCCACCTAATGGCACATTTTCAATTAAGCTGTATTTTTTATTCCATACTTTTATATATTCATCATTCATTTTAATTTATCTCCTATATATTTTCTCATTTTCTTTATTGCTTTTTTATATACATTTTCTATAGCATCAGGTGTAAGACATAGCTTTATTGCCATTTCCGAAAGCTTTACCTTTTTAGGCTTCAGCTTAAAGCAATCGGGACAAAATGCCAAGTATTCTGAAACGACCAATCTTTCTCTGTAATCAAGCCTTTCAAATGCTTCTTTTACATAATTAAGGCGTTCTGTTGCTAATAACACCCGAAGCGGCTCGAAATCGGTATCGCTCGTTATATCCGCAAGTGTTTCTTCGGATTCTTCGTCGGCATAGCTTACATAGAAATCCGCAATATTCATATTCGCAATGCCGCTTAAAAGAATTTCCTTTACATTCTTTACCGACAAATTAACCTCTTTGGATATTTTTCGGATAGCTTCGGTTGAATAGCCATATTCTCCATACAATCTCATAATCTGACGGAGAGTGCGATATTTATTTTTACTTGGAACTGTCAATCCGGTACGCATCTGCCTTATGTATTCGTGGATTTCATTCCACTCAATACGCACCTTATAGGTTATAAAGCTACCGTGTGCATCTTTATCATAACTTTGTAATGCTTTAAAAATTCCCGTTACACACGCCTGCTTTATATCTGCAAAATGACCTTTCATTGAATATCTCTCAATAGCTTCTTTTGTGGTATCGTTCAGTACGGGTTCGTAGTAGTGGAGAAACCACATTAAGTATTTGTCATCCTGCTCGGCAATATATAAATCAATATATTCCTGCAAACCATCTTTTTTAGGTGGCACCGGATATATCTGATAAATGTATAAATCCTGTTCCCAATTTTTCACGGCACTCACCTCCATTCGCCGTGTTACTCTTTTTTGATTCTGTTATTTACTTTTTGATATAAATTATCTCTTTCCATATCTCTTTGATACTCCTCAAAAGTATATTTTTTCTTATAATCGTATCGGGTTTTAAGTTCTTTTGCTAATTCTTTTGCTGCCTCTGCAAAATCTTCGCTTATTTTTCCTCTTGAAGCTTCGGTGCGGATGCAGGCACAACGCTTGGTATAAATATCCTTTATCGGATCATTTCCTGCAAGCTCTTTTCTTCCTACCATAGCCGCATACTGTCTGCAAGTGAGTTCTTTTCCGTCTGTTATATCAAGCGGAGCAAATCCCGTACAGTATTTTTGCTTACGCATGCTTTCCATAAGGAAATATGTTTCGCACACTTCACATTGACGGGGATAATGTCCAAATGAAAGACCTTCAAAAAAGTCTGTAAGTATAAAGCTGTAAAAAGTTCTGAAATGAAGCCTTTTTACAATAATTTTCTTTTTGCCTTTTGTTATAGTTGCATATTCCGCTGCAATACCATACCTTTCAACGCCGAATGTTTCATATGCGTGGGTTATAAGTTTGTTCTCGTTGTAATGCTCGGATAAATCCTCTAATCCCCATACAAACTCGGTTAGTTTTTCAAAAGCCTTTATCATATCGTTTCCGATATTTTCATAAAACTGCAAAAGTGCTTTTACACGGGAAAGTAGTTTGTTTGCTTCTTTGGAGAACTCTGCATATCCTTTGGGAAGTATGTCAAGGGACATTGCACCCTTATCTTTTAAAGAAACCTTCGCTCTCTGCTGATAGTAATTTAAAATATAATCCGCATTTTCTTTTGTAAAAGTTTCTGCTATCAGTTTTTTCTCAGCTTCAATATCTAAATACTGAAACGGACTAATACACGGAAGAATATCTAGGATATTTAATATTTCTTTTCCGGCTCTTACAAAATCGTAATCGTTTATATACCCTTTTTCCATTTGGGAGGATAGCATCCAATTATCATAACGCATTGATGCTATTCTTGCTCCGTTGTCATTTTCTTCATATTGATTAAGAAAATCTACCGCAAAACTGCCTATAAGAAACTTGTTACTTTTGATATATACGAACTTATCTCTGTAATCGGCAGTAAAAAATTTAATTTTATCAGGCATCTTTATCACCACCCAAGAAAATTATAACATATTTTGTTACGAAATACAAGATGTATAGATTTAATTGCATTGAAAACCGCACAAATACAAGGGTTTTGATGTGTTGCGTTTTTTATTTTTAATGTGTTATGCAATACTTTGCCTATTTGAAAATCCTCACATTCTATATAGTAGAAAGGGCAAAACAAGCCATTTCTTAATACGCACGCTTCGCCGTCTGATTTTTCAGGCGGCTTTTTTCGTGCAACGAAAGTGAGGTGAAACTGATGAACAGAATGTTCAAAATCAACGAGGCGGAACGCTTCAAATTTGTCCGTGTGCCAAAGGTATTATTTGAAGCTCGGTACAAAAATTTATCTACCGATGCAAAAATTCTTTACAGCTTATTGTTTGAGCGTATGGAATTGTCAAGAAAAAACGGATGGCACGATGATGATGGAAGTGTTTACATCTATTTTACATTGGAGGAGGTGTGCGAGGTTTTAGGATGTGGACACGACAAGGCAACAAAGCTGTTTTGTGAGCTTGAAAGCTATGCACTTTTACGCCGTAAAAAACAAGGCTTCGGTAAGCCTGCAAAGCTCTATGTACTTAAATTTTATGAAGAGTGCGAAAATACCGCAGTCTTGAATGCGGATTTGCCGCAGTTTGATGTGCTGAATAACGGAAGAACAGAGTACGGTTTTTCCGCAGGTAATAATACTGATATAAATAATAATTATATTAGTAATACCAATCTATCTATCAGCAGATACGATGTCGATGCGACAGAACAAAGAATAAAAGAGCAACTTGAATATGACATCTTAATAACAAAAGTTGGCAAAGAAACGGCAGAGGAAATTGTTCTGCTTATTACCGATGTTATATGCGGCACAAGCGAAACCGTGCGAATAGGCAAAAGTGAATTTCCAAGAGAGGTAGTTCGCTCACGGCTTTTCAAATTAAACTGTGAGCATATCGAATATGTTGTTGATTGTATGAAAGAGAATACAACAAATGTCAGAAATATTCGCTCATATCTGCTTACCGCCTTGTATAACGCACCGGCAACCATAGACAACCACTATCGGGCAAAGGTTAATCACGACCTTTACGGAAAGTAAACTAAAAATACGGAGGATTTTTATTATGAGAATTTTATCAAGAAATCAGTTTGCAATGTCAAACTTCAACAGAGACGGTTATGAGTTCAATGAGATTGAAGGGACCTTCAAAGGAACTATGAGATTTGCAGTATGGGGCAGAAAATGCAACGCCATTGCTTATGTTGAATTGGATGATGGTAGAAAAATTATGTGTACTGCTTTTCAGCAACCCGATGACTATTTAGGAATACCCGAAATAGACTTCGGAACAAGAGTGGAAGTTGTCTATGAAAGGGGCAAACGAGGCAACATTCGCCTTAAATCAATACAAAGGGCAGAATAACTGTCCGGTACTGTAACGAGCAGGGAACTTGTATTGCACAAATTCCATAAAAGGCGGGACTTCCTTTCGGAAATCCTGCCTTTTGTCTTTGGGGAGTTCCCCAATCCCCCGAAAATTACATTTTAAATAGGAGTTGATTTTAATGAAAGAAAGAGCAAATTCAATTTATGTGCGTGTTACCGAAAAAGAGAAAATACGCATAAAAAACAAAGCCGACAAATGCGGCTTGACACTTTCGGAATATTTAAGAAAACGAGCTTTAGGCTATTCTCCAAAAGCTCTCTTGCCCGAAAGCTTTTATGAGTTTTCAGGTAAGCTCAGCGATTTATATGAACAGATTGATAAGGGTTACAGTGCTGAACTTGAAGAAAGAATTTTATCTCTGATTGATGAAATTCAATTAAAGCTACTCGCACCATAAAGAAAGGAGATTGATGAATAATGGCAACTACGGGATTTTGGCCTATTAAAGGCTCATTAAGGGACGTTATAAAATATGCAGACAATCCCGACAAGACCACTAATCCAAAGTATCTTGATGATGACTTGGCTTCCGTACTCAAATACGCAGAAAATGATGATAAAACGGATATGAAAATGTTTGTAAGCGGTATCAACTGCTTGGCGGTACGAGCTTACGAGCAAATGATGATAACAAAACGCTTTTACGGAAAAACGGTCGGAAATGTGGCATATCACGGCTATCAAAGTTTTAAGTCAGGGGGAGTCACACCTAAAGAAGCTCACGACATAGGACTTGAAACTGCACGGCGTATGTGGGGTAAGGATTATGAGATTGTTGTTACAACACATCTAAACACCGACAACATACATAACCACATTGTCATAAATTCTGTATCTTTCAAAACTGGAATTAAATTTGAAAACCATATTTCAGACCATAGACGGTTAAGAGAAATATCCGATGAGATATGTAAGGAATACGGGAAGTCGGTTCTTGAAAATGCTGACTTTTACAACGGTGACAGAAATGCATATTGGGTACATAAGCACGGTGGTAAAACCCGTAGAGATATTCTCCGTGAGGATGTTGACGATGCAATAAATAATTCTGCAAGCTATGTGGAGTTTGTCGCTCTTATGAAGCATAAAGGATATGTCTTTTCAAGGTCTGAGGCAACAGACCATCCATCTGTTAAAGCTCCTACTTGGGAAAAAGCAATCCGTTTTGACCGATTGGGTAACGAGTATAAAAAGGACAGGATTTTAGAAAGAATCAGGCAAACGGGCAATCGGGCTCATTTTAATCAGTTCAGCGAACCATATAAGAAAACAAGAGCTAAATATCGTCAAACACCACTTAAAGAACTTGAGTATCAACTGCGGCGTGTAAAATATATGGATACACTTGAAGCTCTGTTTTATTTGTTTATGGAACTATTAAAGCCAAGCACCCCTACACCGAAATACACGCCGCCGTTATCTCCGGAGCTCCGGCAGGAATTAAGAAAACTCGAACAATATCAAAAGCAATTCAGGCTCTTGCACGATGAAAATATTCATACCGTGCCGGAGCTTGAAGCATTTATAGGAAAATTATCAATGCAGATATCCGAGCTTGAGGAAGAACGTTCAAAGACGGATAACAAACGAAGACGAGCTAAAACCGTTGAGGATAAAGATATGTATTTGTCCGAAATCAGAGGTATATCCGCACAGATAAAGCCTATAAGAGATAAGCTCAAAACCGCAAAAGCCACTTTGGAAACTGTACCGAAAGTGCAACGCCTACTTGATGTTGAACGGGAAATGGAAAGAAAAATTGAAAAGAGAAATAAGGAGAAATCACTATGAGAAATGTGCAAAAACTTGATGTAACAAAATTAAAGGAATTTGAAAATCATCCCTACAAGGTAAAACACGATGATGAAATGGAAATGCTGATTGAAAGCATAAAGGAACACGGGATTTTATCTCCTATCATCGTCAGACCACTTGAAAATGATGAATACGAAATAATCTCAGGGCACAGAAGGTTATTTGCAAGCAAACGGGCAGGACTTACGGAAGTTCCTGCTCTTGTTGTTGAATTGGATAGAGATAACGCCGCAATAGCACTTGTTGACAGTAATCTGCACAGAGATAACATTTCACTAAGCGAAAAAGCCTTTGCCTACAAATTAAAGATGGAAGCTATGAGCAGACAAGGACATAGGACAGATTTAACTTCGGGACAACTTGTCCCGAAGTCTGATGACAACAGAACATCTGCTGAAATCGGTGAGCCATACGGTGAAAGCTATAAAACCGTGCAACGCTACATACGGCTTACTTATCTACATCCTAAACTTTTGGAATATGTGGATGAAGGGCGAATTGCTTTCACTCCGGCAGTAGAACTTTCATATCTAAATGACATTGAACAACAAGACCTCATACAAACAATTGAGAGCGAGGATTGCACCCCTTCATTATCTCAGGCGGTTCGTATGAAAAAGTTAAGTCAGCAAGGCTTGCTTGATGACGATAAAATCTTTGAGATTATGTCGGAGGAAAAAGCAAATCAAAAGGAACGGATTAAAATTCCGACTGAGCGTGTAAGGAAATACTTTCCCGAAAGCTATACTAAAGCACAAATCGAAGATGCTATTGTCAAGCTCTGCGAAGCCAATTTCAAACGCAAGCAAAAGCAGCAGGAACGATAAATTAAATAAAATCTTGATGGAAGGAGAATGAAACAGTGAGTAACAAGAGCAATGTAATTCAAATTCCACAGCACGAGATTGATGCACTTGCTCGCTGTTTATTGCCTGACCTTATGGCTTTTTACGAAAGCGAAGAAGGGCAAAAAGAATTTGAACAATGGAAAAAGGACCTTGAAAACAAGGAAATTGAATAATTTTACTAACGGGCGTCGCTGATTGCGATGCCCGTTTTGCATCACACATTTGTACAATTAAAAAGTTAATGATATAAAAGGTATATACCACGAAAGGAAGTGAATTTATGAATGCGGTAATATATGCACGATATTCTTCGGACAATCAGCGTGAAGAATCTATCGAAGGTCAGCTCAGGGAATGTAAAGAATTTGCCGAAGCGAATGATATGATTATAGTTGATACTTACATAGACAGAGCGTTATCAGCAAAAACTGACAATCGCCCTGAATTTCAGCGAATGATAAAAGAAAGTGCAAAGGGAGCTTTCGAATTAGTTATAGTTTGGAAATTAGACCGCTTTGCCCGTAACCGATATGACTCTGCACATTATAAAGCGGTATTGCAGAAAAACGGCGTTAAAGTTGTTTCTGCAACAGAGAAAATCTCACAAACTCCCGAAGGCATTTTGCTTGAATCTTTGCTTGAAGGTATGGCAGAATACTACTCAGCAGAATTGGCAGAAAAGGTTACACGAGGACTTACCGAAAATGCCTTAAAATGCAAATACAACGGCGGAACCTTGCCAATCGGGTATGCGATTGACGAAAATCAATTCTTTGTTATAGATCCTCTTACCGCACCTGCAGTATTGGATGCTTTCAAGCATTATGCAGAAGGTGCAACAATGCAGCAAATTACCGATGAATTAAATTTAAGAGGTGTTCGTACTAAAAAGAACACTCGGATTACATTAAATACAGTAACCCGAATGTTACACAACAGAAGATATATTGGCGAATACAAATACAGCGATATAACTACTCCAAACGGAATACCTCCGATAGTTCCGGTAGATTTATTTGAAAGGGTACAAGATATGATGAAAGCAAACAAAAAGGCTCCGGCAAAGCATAAAGCAGAAGATGAATATTTACTTACCACAAAACTTTTTTGCGGTAAATGCAAATGTCTTATGGCAGGCGAAAGCGGTACAAGCCATACAAAGCACGTTCATCGCTATTATAAGTGTGTCAGCGTAAAATATCACAGAGGATGCGACAAAAAGACGGTTCGCAAGGAATGGATTGAAGATATTGTAATCTCTTATTTAATGAAGATAATCTTTGATGATGACCTAATGGACAAATTGGCAGATGCACTTCTTATACATCTGCATAAAGAAAATGACACTCTGCCGATTCTTCAAAAGCAGTTTGCAGAAACTCAAAAAAGTATTGATAATATGCTTAACGCAATTCAGCAGGGTATTTTTACAACCTCAACCAAAGAACGACTTGAAGCTCTTGAAAGAGAGAAAAGCGAATTATCCGTACAGATAATGAAAGAAGAATTGAGCAGACCTAATCTTACAAAAGAGCAAATACTCTTTTGGATACACAAATTCAGAAAACTCAATCCGAAAAAATTGGAGCATCGCAGAAGACTTATAAATAGTTTTCTCAATTCTGTTTACTTATTCGATGACAAAATTATAATTGATTGTAACTACAAAGACGGCACAGAAACTATTACTTTCGAGGAAATAGAAAATTCTGCCTTGGGTTCGGATTTAACATCACTCGCTGCACCATATCGAAGCAAAGTCAGCTTTGCTTCGATTTTTTATGGGAAAACATAGATTTTATGGAAGAGGATTTCAAATAATGAGTAAAAAAGTTCTGGTTTTATCTGGCAGTCCCCGCATAAATGGTAACTCAGATATTCTATGCGACGAATTTATGAGAGGGGCTATTGAAAATGGCAATGCTGTTGAAAAAATTCGTATTGCTGAAAAAAATATTGGCTTTTGCAGAGCCTGTTATGCTTGTAAAGATGCCGGCGTCTGTTTAGTCAAAGATGATATGGCAGAAGTTCTGCAGAAGATGATTGATGCTGATATCATTGTTCTTGCAAGCCCCATATATTTTTATTCGGTTAATGCTCAGCTCAAGGCATTGATGGACAGAACATTTGCCCGTGGGTTGGAAATAAAAAACAAAGAGTTTTATTACATAGTAACCGCCGGTGACTCAAGAACCGAATTTTCCTCAACAGCACTTGCATGTTTCCGTGGTTATGCCGACTGTTTTGAAGGCTCCCTGGAAATGGGCATCATCCGCGGCATGGGCGTGTCCGAAAAAGGTGACGTCAAAAATACCGAGGCAATGACAGAAGCCTATGAAATGGGTAAAAAAGTATAACCATCACAAAAAGCACTTGCAACGGCGGTTGGTCTTAGGGAGAAATCGGTTTCCAGACCATATTTTTAGTTTATACTTCATCAAAAAGCACCGTAATACGCCAGTATTACGGTGCTTTTAATCTTTGTCTAATTCTAAAAATCTGATTTTGTAAACTGACATTGCATCATAAAAAACATTATTTTGTGTACAGAGTTAGGAAAAACCTTGCAGAAATCCTGGTGGATTTTAAAAGGTTTTGACAACACTATGTGCCAAAATTATGCTTTTTGGACGATTAATCCCTAACACCAACCGCCGAACGCAAGTGCTTTTTTCTGTAGTTACACATTTTCAAATGTTCCGGCGACACAGATTTCTTTTTCTTTTGTCTGCATATGCACATAAAATCCGCCGGGAATTTCTTTTGTGCACACCTGGAGCTCATCTCCGAGGTATGCCTGTTTTTTATAGAGCAATTTAACATCGGTAAACTGAAAATCAAAGGGCAGTGCATCCATTAAAAGCTCTGCGCCTTTCTGATTATTAAGATGCCCGTTTGTGTCAATTTCCTTATTTGCTATTTTCACTGTATACTCAGGCACTTCAATTTCAAACAGGGGCGCTTTTTTATATTCAAAGAATTCATCTTCAAACTGGAAAAATTCATAAGCGTCAAACATCTCAGCAGGAATTCTACCGATTTTATTTTTCCCGGTATCAAACAAGAACCAGTTTGCAATTGATTTTGCAACAACTTCTCCATTTTGGCGGATAAAACATCCTCTTGCGGAGGTTGTTCCCTTAAGACTTTTAACCGCAGTTGCAACTTCGACCGGTTCCCCCGTCTTAACCGGTTTTTCAAACCGGGCATTTATCCCCTGCATCAGCCACGCCAAATTCATATTTTTCAGCGTCAGCATATCATATCCGCACCGTGCAGAATCTTTGGTCGAAACATCTTGAATCATATCAAGCACCGAGCTTACCTTAATATTCTCAAAATCTTTATAATCACCGTATCTCGTTTCATATTTAAAAGTAAACATATTTCCTCTCTCTATTTTATTAAATTACTTTAACTTTCTTCTCATTCTGTTAAGATGTCTTTCAAAATTTCCGCTTGAAATAAACTCAGCAAGGATATGCTGGTCAAGCACAGGAACAGAACATGAAAATTCTCCCAGCTTCTTTTCATAAACCGGAATAAGTGCTGTAGGCAGAATCATATACCCCATTCTCATGGACGGAGAAAGACTTTTTGAAAAAGTATTTATATATATGACAGACTCTCCTCTGTCCATCGAATACAGCGACTCTATGGGCTGACCGGGAATGAAAAATTCGCTGTTAAAATCATCTTCCACTATATAACGGTCTTTTTTTGCCCATTTTAAGTATTCATACCGTTTTAGTGCAGAAGTTGTTACGCCCGTCGGATAACTTTTAAAAGGTGTTACATGCAGAACATTAATCACACCTCCATAAAGCTCGTTTTTGTCAATTCCGTCACTGCCCATTTTAAGCTTTTTTATCTTTGCTCCCTCGGCGGTGTAAACCGCTTCAATCTGCTCATAAGACGGATTTTCTATCCCGTACACTTTATCTCTGCCCAGTATTTTTACCACAGTTTCGTAAAGCTGCTCGGAACCCGAGCCGATAATAATCCTTTCCGGCGCTGCAACCATTCCGCGGTATCTTAACAGATAGTCCGCAATGGCATTACGCAGCACTTCGCACCCCTTGTTGGGTGATTTTATAAACAACCGTTCTCCCTTTTCCGATATAACCTTACGGATTGTTTTAAACCACACCGAATATTCAAAATCATGCGGCTGGATTGCAGCCGTGTTTTCTTCAAGATAGGAAAATGCAGGCTCAATGTTTTTTTCTGCCGTCGGAAAAATATTAATTTCGCAGACAAAATATCCGCTTCGCTGACGGGAAATTATATATCCCTCATCAATCAGCATGTTGTAGGCTTTTTCAACCGTTACAACGCTGCATCCCGTGCGGTCTGCCTCAGTCCGTTTTGATGGCAGCTTTTCGCCTGCTTTATATTCGCCGCTGATTATTTTATTTTTTATGGTCCTGTATATTCCCAAATACTTTTTATCTTTCATCTGGTTATATAAAAAACTCCTTTTTTGGATATTTAACTATTATCAGTTTTATATTATAATACAAAAAAATAAGCTTGTAAAGGAGTTTTTGTTATGAATTATAAAAGAATACTCACCATTCAGGATATTTCATGTGTCGGTCAGTGTTCACTGACTGTTGCACTTCCCATTCTTTCCGCCTGCGGAATTGAAACTGCGGTCCTTCCGTCGGCTGTTTTGTCGACACATACTGCGGGTTTTTCAGGCTACACCTTCCGCGACCTTACGGACGATATGCCTGAGATTGCAGCGCACTGGCAGAAGGAAAATATTAAGTTTGATGCCGTTTACACAGGCTATCTTGGCAGCGCAAAACAGATAGATTATGTTGCCGATATTTTTGCCACCTGCGGCAATAATGTCTGCATCAAGATTGTTGACCCTGCAATGGCAGACGGCGGCAAGCTTTATCCCGGTTTTGATGAAAAGTTTGTTGATGCCATGAAAACTCTGTGCGCAAAAGCAGATTTTGTTCTTCCCAATATAACAGAAGCGTGCTTTTTAACCGGAATGGAATACAAAACCGAATATGACCGTGCATACATAGACACTCTCATAGAAAAACTTATTAATATCGGATGCAAGAACATAGTTTTAACGGGCGTTTCATATCAGGCAGGTAAAACAGGTATAGTTGTTTACGAAAACGATACCTATTCATATTACGAGCATGAACTTCTGCCCAACAGTTGCCATGGTACGGGAGATATTTACGCTTCTGCCTTTGCAGGCGCTCTGACACGTGGCAAAAGCGCTTATGACGCTGCAAAAATCGCAGGTGACTATGCCGTTTTATGTATTAAGGCAACCGCCGGTGATGATTCTCACTGGTATGGCGCAAAATTTGAGCCTGTGCTCGGAGAACTTATAAAATCACTTGCATAAAAAGGAGTGTAACCAAATGTCACAATCAACCAGAACTACATATCGTCTTTGCTTAGCGGCTGTTTTTATGGCACTCAACATTGCTATGAGTTCATTTGGAATCCCCGTTCCGGGAGGTCATTTGTACCTGAATGACGTCATAATCTGTACTGCTGCAATCATTCTCGACCCCTTTTCCGCTTTCGCAGTAGGAGGTATAGGTGCCTTTTTGGGCGATTTACTCTTTTATCCTTTGCCTATGTTTGTATCCCTTGTAACACACGGTCTGCAGGCAGTTGTTATTTCCGTTTTTTCTCATCACGTGCTGAAAAAACATCCTGTTATTTCTTCAGGAATCGGAGTAACCTTGGGTGCAATTATAATGATTGTCGGATATTCGTTGGGCAGAGCATTTATCTACAGCACACCTGAGTATGCAATTCTGAAACTTCCTTACCAGGTCCTTCAGGCTGTTGTAGGTGCAGTTGCAGGAATGCTCATTTGCTGGAAACTCCGTCTTGTAGCATATCTGAATAAAAACAAATAATTAAACTTGATTAATTCTGCTAATTTTCAATTGTCCCCCACCTGTATTTTTTAATAAAAAAGGTTGTAAATGTAGAATTTTTGTGATATACTGTATATAATTTTCTTAGAGGTGAAAGTAATGGTATATAACAATATTCTCGAAGCATTGGGAAACACACCCATGATAAAGCTCATACATATCCCCGACGCCGACTGTGCAGACATTTTAGTCAAGTTTGAAGGTCTAAATGTGGGCGGCTCAATTAAAACACGTACCGCTTACAATATGATTTGCGCAGCAGAAAAAGCGGGTATAATAAATAAAGATACCATTATCGTTGAACCCACAAGCGGCAATCAGGGCATTGGTCTTGCGCTTGTAGGTGCGGTAAAGGGTTATAAAACAAAAATCATCATGCCCGACTCGGTTAGTGAAGAACGTCGAAAACTTGTACGCCACTATGGTGCAGAGGTTATTTTGGTTCACGATGCGGAAAACATTGGTTTATGTATTGAAGAATGTTTAAATCTTGCTCTCAAAATGCAGGCTGAGGATAAAAATGTGTTTGTCCCCCAGCAGTTTGAAAATCCTGCAAATCCGCAGATTCAGCGTGAGCAAACAGCTGTTGAGATTTTAAATCAGGTAAACGGTCCCATTCACGGGTTCTGCTCAGGAATAGGTACGGGCGGCACCATAACCGGTATTGGTGAGGTTTTAAAGGAAGCAAATCCTGACATTGAAATTTGGGCAGTTGAGCCGGAGGACGCTGCAATACTGTCGGGCGGGTCAATCGGAACGCATCTGCAGATGGGCATTGGCGACGGTATTATCCCTAAAATTTTAAATCAGGATATTATTGACGATATCTGCATTATAAACGACCGGGAAGCTATACAGACCTCTAAAGACCTTGCTTCAAGAGAAGGTATTATGTGTGGAATTTCAAGTGGCACAAACGTTGCCGCTGCAATAAAACTTGCTAAAAAGCTGGGCAGGGGTAAAACGGTTGTAACCGTCCTTCCCGATACTGCCGAAAGATACTTCTCCACACCACTTTTTGACGAATAATACAGAATAAGACGGGTAACTTACCCGTCTTATTTTATTATCATCATACATGCGGTAAGAATAATTACAAAGCCGAAGTTGAACACTGAAAACCATGCGATATACCTAAGTCCGCCCCCGGGATTATGTTTAACATATTCCCTGAAGGTTATAAGACTTGCAAGAGATGCAATAAGCGTCCCTGCACCGCCGATGTTTACACCCAAAAGCAAATCCCTGTAGTTTTCAGTAAACTGGGACAGCAGTATTGCCGAGGGTACATTGCTTATAACCTGACAGGACAGGATGGAGAAAATCAGCGTGCTTTTATCAAGCAGGAAGGAGAAAAACTCTCTTACCACTCCAATCCTTGCCATGTTTCCTGAAAATATAAAGAAAAAAACAAAGGTTAAAAGCAGTGGATAGTCCACCGATTTAAGTGCTTTTCGGTCAAACAGCACAAGCGCAAACGGAATCACTATCAGCCCTGCTATATAAGAAATTCCTCGGAATACAATGGCAATTGAAAGTGCAAAAAGCAGCAGATAAACAGCCGTTCTCCACGGACTTAAAGCTATTTTTTCGTCTGAAATTTCAAGCGGTTCTGGTTTTACAAAAAGGCAACACACCGTTATAATTACAATGGAAATTATAAAAGGCGGTGCCATAATGGACATAAATTCGCCTGCCGGAATTTCAAATTTTGTGTAAAGATAAAGATTTTGCGGATTGCCGAAAGGTGTCAGCATTCCGCCAAGATTTGCGGCAATATTCTGCATAATACAGGTGAACGCCATGTACCTTTGTTTACCACTCGTGGTCAGCACAAAATAGCCCAGAGGAAGAAATGTGAGTAGCGCCATGTCGTTGGCAATAAGCATAGAGCCAATAAAAGTTATGTAAACAAGAGCGAGTATCGCCATCCGTGCATTTTTGAAAAGGCGGACAATTTTCCGTGCAAGCATGTAGAAAAAATTAATATTTTTCAGTGCGCACACCACCGCCAGCACGCAAAAAAGGCAGGTGAGCGTCTTAAAATCAAAGTAGCTCACGTACCCTCCATCGGGCGGGATTATAAATGCCGTTATGATTGCAGCAAACATTGCCACTATCATAACAACATTTTTCTTGACAAAATTTTTTATAATCATAGCTTTTTGAACTTTATCCTTCTTTTTTATAATTCAGCATTATTATACCGGTGGACACAAGAACAAGTGTGATTATCAGATTAAGCGGAGCAACTGTGCTTTCTTCTGCAAGCATAAGGTTTGACAGAATTACACCGAACACGGGAGTCATAAAGGTATAGATTGTAACTTTAGATACCGCATTGAATTTAAGGAGTACGCCCCAAAGCGAGTATGCAACCGCAGATAAAAAAGCAAGGTAAACAATCACGCCTACTGCAGCCATACTGTCGAATTTAACCATTCCGCCGGACAGTGCACCCACAAGAATCATTACAAGTCCGCCCATAAAGAACTGGTAGCCGCTTATGATAACCGGGTCCTCAAATTTTGAGTAGCGTTTTGACAAAACCGAGGATGTTGCCGATGCAATCGCAGAGAAGATTACAAATGCGTCACCGGTGAAATTCATATTAAAATCAAGACCATTTAAGTTAACAAGTACAATCCCCGCAAATCCGATTATGCAGGCGAAAATCTTTTTGAACGTAACCTTTTCAAGTCTGAATAAAAAACCTGCAATTAAAACTGCAAAAAAAGCAGTCGACCCACTTGCAATTGTGCCTTTAACGCCCGTTGTGTTGGAAAGTCCTATATAGAAAAATATGTATTGGATAACCGTCTGAAAAGCAGCTACATTTGCCACTTTAAGAAGGTTTTCTTTTTTCGGCAGCAAAAATTCTCTTCTTGCTATGCTGTAGATTATAACCGTTAAAATGCCGGCAAGGGTAAATCTTATCCCCGCAAAAAGGATAGTGGACGAAACTGTCTTTTCAGGCAGTATAAGTTGGTAGCCTATCTTTATAAAAGGTGTTGCACTTCCCCACAGCGCACAGCACAAAAGTGCAATTATCGCAACAATTATCCGGTTTTTAAATATTTTGCTTTTCATTTTTCCTCTCCGTAATTTTACTTTCTGTGTATTTTTTCGGAACAACAAAGTTAACTGCCGACGGCACAATTTCAAACTCAGTTCTTCCGGCTGTTATAATCTCTCCGTCAATGCAGATTTTCATTTCACCGTCAAGCGGAGTTAAAACCACTTTTTTGCATTTGGTATTATGAATCACCTTTTCAATCCCCGCCAGATTTATATGCGTGCCTTTCATATAATGGGGCAAAAGTGATAAAAATTTCAGCCTTGAAACGTTATAAACAACATTTATATTAATCAGTCCGTCATATATTGAAGCAAGAGGATTGCTCAAAATCCCTCCACCGCAGTATGAGCCGTTAGCTATAGAGGCGAGCAGCAGTCTGCCACTATAGAACTCTTCATCGTCAATCTCAATTTTTAAATTTGCACCTTTTTTCTTTATAAGGTTTGCAAAAATAGAAAGAAGATATGCAAACGGGCCCGAAATAAACGGCTTTTTCTTCATATTTGCTGTAAGGTCAGCGACATTGCAGTCAAACCCGATGTTGAACATATTAATGCAGTATCCCGACACTTCTTTACCGCCCAAAACAGTTTTGTATTTTATTGCATCACATTTTATCGTGCCTCCGGAAAGCTGACTTTTTATGTCGGCAAAATCCCCCGCCATTTTAAAATTACGGCAAAAATCATTCCCTGTACCTTTTGGCAACACGCCAATTTGGGCTTCTGTGCAGTCTGCCAAACCGTTTAACACTTCGCTCAGCGTACCGTCACCACCACAGGCAATAAACCTTGCCGGTCCGTTTTTTTGGCAGTATTCTTTCACAAACCATGTGGCGTCGCCTTCGCATTTTGTTATGTATATTTCCGCCGACTTTGCGGCATCAGAAATAAGTTTTTCCGTCTCTTTTCCTGTGCCCGCCCTGGGGTTTATAACAAAAACTGTTTTCATGTGCGGCACCTCCAAAAAACAAATCCTTTTACATTTTATCACAAAATCCATCAGGTTTCAAGGGCATTAGCGGTTTACTGTTTCCTACAGACCTCCGTCAGCATAAATGCATGATTCATCGGACCTGAACCCTTGCCTAAATTGAGCATTGCCGAAAGGGCGCCCGTAATATAATCCTTTGCTCTCTTTACCGATTCTATAAGGTCAAATCCATTGGCAAGGTTTGATGCAATAGCACTCGAAAGGGTGCATCCTGTTCCGTGGGTGTTTGGATTATCTATTCGTTTGCTTTTAAACCAATAATAGTCTCCGTTTTCATATAATAGGTCATTGGCATCATTGATGTTGTGACCACCCTTTAACAGAACGACACATCCGTATGCATCGCTTAATTTTTCTGCCACAGTCAACATATCATCTTTGCTTTTAATTGAAAGCCCTGATAAAACTTCTGCTTCAGGAATATTCGGCGTAACAATAGTTGATATGGGTAAAAGTTCATTTGTTAAAGCCTTTACTGCATCTGCTTTCATAAGCCTCGACCCGCTTGTAGCTACCATAACAGGGTCTACAACTATATTTTTCGCCTCATAATGTTTTAGTCTGTCAGCTATTACACTTATCAGCTCACTTGAAGGTACCATTCCGATTTTCACCGCATCAGGAAAAATGTCCTCAAATACGGCGTCAAGCTGCTCGCCTAAAAATTCTGGTGTCACTTTGGAAATAGCTCTTACGCCGGTAGTGTTCTGTGCCGTAAGTGCGGTTATGGCACTCATAGCGTACACCCCATTCATGGTCATTGTTTTAATATCTGCCTGAATACCTGCGCCGCCGGAGCAATCACTACCTGCGATTGTTAATGCTGTTTTCATAATATTCCTTTCACCGCCTCTTTAATCTCCCGTGCCGCATTTTGGGGGCTATCCGCCTTCATTATGGCTGAAACCACACATATTCCAGCTGTACCAATGCCTTTTAACACATCTATATTATCCTTATTTAATCCACCGATAGCGTTGACCGGAATGGGTACGGCACGGCAGATTTTTTCAAGGGTTTGTGTTGAAGTAAGAACCGTTTTCACCTTTGTGGTGGTGGGGTAAATTGCCCCCACCCCCAGGTAATCTGCACCTTGACGGCAAGCACGGATTGCCTGCGGAACGGTTTTTGCGGTTGCTCCTATTATCATATCTTTACCGCAGATTTTCCTTGCAATATCAATTGGCATATCACTTTGACCCAGATGAACTCCCTCAGCCCCGATTGCCATTGCAACGTCAATTCTGTCATCAATAATCAGCGGAACATTATATTTCCTTGCCAATGTATGAACTTTTTCAGCCAGATCAATATATTCCCTTATGGTTTTATCCTTTTCACGAAGCTGCAAAAGGGTAACTCCGCCTTTCAGCGCCTCTTCAATTCTGCACAAAAACTCCTTTTCGTCAAAAACTGTGCTGTCGGTAATAAAATATAATTCCGGGTTAAATTTCTTCAAGAATTTGTTCCTCCATTTTCAAATATTTTTCCACATTGGTCAGCGTGGACAGGTTATCCAGAAGGCTTATCATAAAACTTCCGTTTCCCTTTTCGGTTTCGGCAAGCTCACCACACACGCCCAAAACCGCACAAGCCGCAACTGCTGCTTCCGTACCAGCTGCAGCTGATAAATAGGTTGCACAAAGTGCTCCAAGCATACATCCCGTGCCGGTAACTTTTGAAAGCTTTTCACATCCGTTTTTTATCCGGGTTACTCTTTTGCCATTTGTAATAATATCAATTTTTCCGCTTGCAAGAACTACTGCTCCGTTTTTTTCTGCCAACTTTGCTCCAATGCCACTGATATCCCCCAACTTTTCAGCATCCACTCCCGCAGAATAATATTCCGGATTCTGCAAAGCGACAATTTCCGAATAATTTCCCTTTATTATAGCCGGACGATATTTCTCTATAAGCTTTAACGCCAGTCTTCTTCGCAATCCGGAGCAGGCAACTCCCACAACATCAATAACAATCGGGATACCTTTTTCTGCCGCTGTAGCTGCCGCTATCTGCATGGATTTTATCCTGACTTCGGTAATATTTCCAAAGTTTAACAAAAGCGAGTCTGCCGACAACGTTATTTCTGCCACTTCCGCCGGATGCTCTGCCATAATGGGACTTGCTCCCACACCAAGAATCAGATTTGCACACTGATTAATTGATATTGGATTGGTTATGCAGTGAACAAGCGGATTGTGCCTCTTTACTTTTTCTATTATCTGATTTATCATTCTTTCACCTTTTTCACTTTTTTAACGGTATAATAAACGACTGCAATTATAATAAAAATTATTAAAGCTGACCAGGACAGGTATGACCATACAGGCGCTGTCATTTTGAAAATCCCAGTAAGTATTTTTATTACCATAAAAATGATTACCCCAAGCGCCGCAATGCTTATCGCATCGCTGAGAGTGTTGCTTTTGTCCATATAACTTTTAGAGGCAAGCATGCTTTGAAAATTTGTCAGCACCCCTGCATTTGAGAGTTTTCTTAAAAAAACAAATGCTATGCTGCCGCCGATAAGCGTTCCGCATATAAACGACGGAACATAAAAGAGCCAGCTTAGCCCTTCTTTATTCCATAGAATTGTCATAACCGGATATGAAAGTATTGCACCGATTATACCTGTGCCGATAATTTCGCCAAGCACCGCAAAAAGAATTTTACCCTTTGATGCCCTGTAAAACACGCCCGATAAAAATGCACCGAATATGGCTCCTGTAAGTGCAATTGGTGGTATTCCCATTGTTGCCATGCGTATTATACCTATAAGAGTTGCACACAGCAGCGAATACCAGGGACCCATCAGCACCGAACACACAATGTTGATAAAATGTGCCATGGGACACATTCCCTCGAACCTCAGTATTGGTGAAATAACAACGCCCAGCGCTACCATCATGGCAAGTAATACCAGTTTTAAAACACTTTTTGAATTTTTCATTAATTTTTCCTCTTTTCGTAAAATAATTTACGAAAGCATAAGCTATCGCACGGTCGAATCTTAATGGATTCCTCTCACCCCGGAACACGGGTTCCCATCGCTTTATAATAAGACGTCAAGCGCTCCCTTGCCGTCTGCCCTACCTCCTTTCTGATGAAAAAAATAACGGATAATCCTTGCGGATTATCCGTATAAATCTACTATGACTTCCTACGGCGGCATTATCCGCATCAGGTTAAAGGGTCGAAACTCTGTTGTTTCCTCTCAGCCGGTTATACCAGCTCCCCTACATAATCTAAGTATTAAATTTTTCTGTCAACACTTGGTATTATATACCAATTGGCTATTAAAATCAATATCTTTTAAAAAATTTTTGTCATCTTTTGCTGTAAAAGCACAGTCGTCACTTTGTATTTTATGGCCCGGTCATCTTGACTTTTACGGCTGTTTCGCATATAATTTATATCAAACAGAAGAAACAGGAGGAAAAAACAATGCAAATGCTTGAAATGCTATATGATGAAATCCAGGATGCAGTGAATCGAAAAGTTCCCTTTATAATTCCAATCGGCACACTTGAATACCATGCCCGCCATGCTTCATGCGGAACAGATACGCTCGTTATTACCGGTTGTCTGAGAGAACTGGAAAAAGAAAAGGAGATTGTTGTTTGTCCACCTATCTGGTATGGTGTGGCGTCATACGCAGTGTGTGCTCCAAAGCCCAGCCACTTCCATGTAGATGAGGATGCTTACGCAAATTATCTGTACTATATACTGAAATCTATGATCAATGCAGGTCATAAGAATATATACCTTGTGGCTCATCATCAGACAGAAGGCGCAGGCCTTATGCCTATGACAATTGCCTGCCATAAAGCTGCGAAAAAAGTAACCATGGAATATATGGAAGAAAAGCTCGGAAAAGGCTGGTGGGGCAGTGATGACTATGCCTCCTATTACGAGGATATGGGTAGTGAAGATGATCCTTTTTCCTACATCAAAGTTCTTCCCCTTATCGGTGCAGATGCACAGATTAAGTGCGGTGGCTTTGACCATGCAGGAAAATGGGAAACAAGCCTTATGATGGGAACATATCCCGAGCTGGTAGACTTAAGCCGTTGTGAGCGTAACACCGAATGGTTCGCCGAAAGTGCCAAGGAAGCGAGCGAGGAAACCGGCAAACACATGGTAAATTGCACACTTGAATGGCTGAGAAAAGTTATTGTATAAATAATAGAAAAGAAAAACGCCGTAGCACTTGCTTCGGCGTTTTTTTATTATTATACCCGATTTATCTTTCAACCAATCCGTATTTAACCTTAATTCTGTCAAGCTTGTCTATCATGGGCTCGGATATAAACCAAAGAAAAAATGCAGTTGAAAGTGCATGAATCAGGTCAAATGGTATTCCCATAATATATGCAGAGATTATCATCTCTTTTGTTGGGTTAGCCTGATACATAATTATGGATGCAGGGTTCATAATTCCTCCGTATATCACAAGTGCCATAACAAATCCAAATATGCAAAGAGATGCTTTTGTCCTGCTAAGAAATCCCTTTTTGAAAAGTATTCCGGAGGCAAAACCTATAATGCCGAAGGCAAACATCTGCCACGGTGTCCAAGGTCCTTGTCCAAAGAAAAAGTTTGAAACAAATGCGGTTGTGCTACCAACCAAAAATCCCGTTTCGCCACCAAAGCAAACACCTGCAATAATAACAAGTGCCACAACGGGTTTGAATTGCGGCAGCATAAAGAATGCACTTCTTCCTGCAACTGCGATTGCACAAAGCACGCTTATTATAATCAGCTCTCTTGCTTTCGGTTTTCTCGATTCAAACACCATCAGAAAGGGAATCATTGTTTCAATTATGATGAGTAAGCTTGTAAAATAATACTTTCTGTTACCCAAGAAAAACACGCCGACATAAATGGTAAGCGGTATCAAAAGCAGTATCAAAAATGTTGCAACAAGCGTTCTTTTTGTCAGTTTTCTGTCAGATTTAGGAATTTGTATTACTTCTATTCCAATATCCCTCCCGGGAAAGAAGCATAAACACGAAGCAAACAATACCAATATCATTACTATTTCATAAACACCTAACCCCATAAAGTTTTTTACATCGATATTTAATATATTTATATCGGTTTTCAGCGGCAGGAACATCAATACAAAAAGCAAAGCAAATACTATGCCGCCTATAATTCTTGCAGGGGTAAGTTTCTGTACTTTTTCTTTTTGGGGTTTGTTTTCTCGCTGATGCTTATGTAATTCTATGTGCCGCAATGGTCTTTCTCTTTTTTCCACCTTACCGCCTAAGGCGATAATAATATCTTCTGCCAAAACTGCATCAGGTAACTTTGTTCGTGCCATACGATTTGCAGAGGTGGTATAGAAGTTCTTACCCTTGAAAAACTCTCTCGGTGTATCAACCGATGTTATACTTCCGTCAAACACAAGCGCACATCTGTCTGCGTATTCTGCCGCAAACTCTATATCGTGAGATACCATAAGAATTGTTACGCCGTTTGCTTTTAAATCCAAAAGAATATCTGCAAATTCTTCCTTAAAGTGTGCATCCATTCCTTTTGTCGGTTCATCAAGAAGAAGTATTTCAGGTTCCAAAAGAAGGATTTTGGCAAGTGCAGCTCTTTGTTGTTCACCGCCCGACAAATCGTATGGGTGACTGTCCAATAAATTCTCAATTCTGCAAAGAACAGATATGTTTTCTACCTTTTGTTCTTTTTCTTCTTTTGACAGTTTTATATCAGACAGTATTTCCATTAAATCAAGATAAACTGTTTTCTTAACAAACACACTCTGAGGATTTTGCGGAAGAACACCGAGTAGTCCGTCATACAAACTTTTGATTTTAGAAATACTCTGTCCTAATATCAGCACATCACCTCTGTATGGTGTGTTAAGGCCTGAAATCAAAGAAAGTGCAGTTGTCTTTCCGGTTCCGTTACCGCCCACAAGACAGACAAGCTCACCTTGACTTACAGACAGATTAAATCCCTTAACTACATCGGGCAACTCCTTTTCATATCTGAAATACGCATCTTTAATTTCAATTACTTTTTCTGTATCATCCTGCGCTTTATCCTTTGGAATTATATCAGCATTTAATGTATTCGTTTTTGAATATTCTTCAAGCCACGTTCTGCCTTCGCGAACTGTCAGCGGGCAAGGCAGAGTATTTACCACTTCGCCGTGAACTCTCATTGGAGTTGGAAGTGCTTTATACATATCGTGATTTTTCTCTTTGAGAATTTTCCCGACTTTTTCGGGCGTACTATCTGCAATTATTTTCCCTTCATCCATTACGATAACTCTGTCCGCCAGTGGGAAAGCATCTTCCAAACGATGCTCGGTGAGAATAACAGTCACCCCAAGCTCACGGTTTATCTTTTCAAGTGTTTTCAAAAACTCGCCTGCAGCGATTGGATCAAGCTGACTTGTAGGCTCGTCAAGTATTAGAACCGACGGCTGCATTGCCATAACGGATGCAAGGTTAAGTAGTTGCTTCTGACCGCCCGAAAGTTCGCATACCTTCTTATAAAACCAAGTCTGTATGCCGAAGAAGGATGCCATTTCGGAAACTCTTGTTCTTATTTCAGTTTGCCTCATACCAAGACTTTCGAGCCCAAAGGCAAGCTCATGCCACACCTTGTCGGTTACAATCTGATTATCGCACGTTTGCATCACAAAGCCGATATTTGACACTTGCTGTCTGGTATCGTACTGCGCAAGAGGTTTCCCGTTAAAATAAATACCTCCACTTATTTCGCCGTGCGGTGCAAGAAAGGATTTAAGTAATCTTAAAAGTGTAGTCTTGCCGCATCCCGATTTACCGCAAAGCAGAACAAACTCGCCTTGATTTACTGTAAGGTTTATATCCTCAAGTGCTTTGGTATTTCTGTTCGGATAGGCAAAACTTAAATTTTCGACCTTAAAGCTTTCCATTTTCTCACCTCCCAAATTTCAATTATTATAGGGCAAATACAAAGAAGTAAATATGCCACAAATACGCTTATGCCAAAGAATGAAATTTCAGCCACTTTCATTGACGGGAAGAAATTAAAATACATTCCGCCCATTAAATTTCCCACAAATGTATATATACCTAAAAGCAAAATATAGATTAGTGCTTTCTTATCTCTCTTATCAAATGTGAATATGGAAAAAGCCGTTCTTCCTGGAATTCCATAGCCACGGGATTTCATACTGTCTGCGGTTTCAATGGCATTTTCGAGTGACCAAGTTGTCATAATGGAAAGAATATTTAGTCCACTTTTTGCACGCTTTATAATACTGCCATTTGACACATCACGCCCCATGCATCTTTGGGCATTGGTTACCACTTTAAGTTGCGTTGCAAACTTCGGAACAAAGCGAAGCGTCATAGAAATAATAAGCGACATTGCCGGAATGATTTTACCAAACAGATAGATAAACTTATCACTTGTCATAACCTGATTGTAGCAAGAAAAATGACAGATAACACTTACAATCATAACAGCTGCAAAAATGCCATAAATAACAGATTCAAGCGTCAACGGATTACCCGTTGGCAAGTAAGTTACAATTGTCATTCCCTCATGATTAAATACAGGATTTATAAGAGCCATTGCAATAATCATCGGAAGCATATATATTAAATTGGTTTTGATTGCTTTTTTACCTTTTAGCATCACGGAATATGCAAATCCGCTTACAAGGGAAATACATAAGCATATCGGATGCAAAATCAGGCAACTAAATCCGATTACAAATACAAAATATATGAAGTTCACAATCGGATGATAGCTTTTAAATTCGTTCATTTTATTTTTCCTCATAACCTTTAAGTAACAAAAAACTGTGGTAATTTTTCATAACGAAAAATTACCACAGCTGAGTTTTCCTGTGATGAATCACACTTCGGTTATACAACCAAAAATATCATCTCTGCATTTTTAATTATACAGAAGATAACACCAAAGCAGGTCTTGTGACTTGCACCATATAGACTTTTGTCTGCATTTTTATATCCCGCCTTCTCAGTTTCCCAATGACTATCTTTCGATAACGGATACAAAAACATTCGATGCACACACCGACAGTTAAACGCAGGGGATTCTCACCCCATTCCCTTTCCACTGACTATGCCTTGCTATTAAAACTTTTACGGCATAACCAACACTCTGTGTGAAT
>JAZQYO010000027.1:0-182473 GCA_045633565.1 Clostridia bacterium
TATTTCCGATTATGCAAAGGCTTCTTTGCAGTGGGCAAACGGAATTGGCTTGATTAATGGTAAAACAGAAAGCACATTAAATCCGCTTGACAATGCAACAAGAGCTGAAGCTGCAACAATATTTTACAGATTTGTTAAAGCGAATTTAATATCAATGCAAAACTAACCACCAATGGCACTCCAATCGGGGTGCCTTTGGTATATCTTTACGACATATTTTTTACGATAAAATGATTCTTTTTCAATTTATAATTCAGCAGAAATAATTAAATCAAAACGGAAATGAAGTTGAATGATTTTCAAACTCGTTTCCGTTTGTTTTTTTATAAAGCTAAATTCGCTTACAACAGAAAATATGGGTC
The DNA here is from genome assembly GCA_045633565.1 of Clostridia bacterium. GTDB lineage: Bacteria > Bacillota > Clostridia > RUG12999 > RUG12999 > RGIG7450. The sequence continues at coordinate 363 of JAZQYO010000027.1, forward strand.
CCACCTGCCTGTGTTTTTGTGTGTTGTATAAATGTATCCACCAATGTTCTATTGGAAAGGAATGTGATATTTATGTCAGGATATTATCATGGCACAAAAGATGATTTTGATTACATGACAAAAGTTGAAAGAATAAAAGAATATAGGTGGAAATGTGAATTGGAATCCGATGTGGATATATTCAAATTTTAAAATATATTTATTGCATTATTCTACAAAATATGCTATAATAAGACCGTAAAATAGATGCAACGACAATCTGTGGGCAAACGGTGGGCAAAATTGACACCGAAAGCTCGCAAAACCGCATAAATAAAGGCTTTCTGATTGGATTTCTGTGACGAAGCTCGCCACGGCAGAGGTTTAGAGGGACTTTTGAAGAGATATTTTAAATAATTATCTTGAAGGATAGAAAAAACCATGAAGTTATTTGATAAGTTTCGTAAAAAAGTTAAGACAAAATCCGTCAACCCAGACAGAATCGACTTGGAAGATGGAAAATATGTTTTAAATTTTTATCATGACGGAAATGGAAATAAAGTTGACAAAGAAAAAGCTAAAGCTGTAATTTCTACTGTGTTTGATTCAAACGGAAATAGAATACAGGAAATATATGGAAGCTTCGAAAAAAGCTAAAACTTAAAGGGTTCGGAATATTCCGAACCCTTTAAGTTTTGTAAATTTTTTAAAAAATTTTGAATGTTTGCACAATAAGAATTTATGATTCGGCTGTATTGCAACCGGACAATTATGCAAGAATCACCATATCAGCCTTTGGGAAGCTCTATCCGTTCTTTCCAGTCCATAATTCTCGAAACAATCGCTGCTGCTTCGCATCTTTTGATACTGTCATTTGGGTGGAAACTCATTGATTCGTCACCTACAGCGATACCCTTGTTATACAAAGCAAGTATCTGATAAGCAAATGGTGTAGCAGATGAAACATCAGGAATATCTGTTATAGGCACATCATTTATATCAACATACCAATCATCAAAGGGGTCACAATTTGCGAAAATATATGCCATCTGTGCCCTTGTAATAGGGGATTCCCAATCAAGGATAACAGATTTCTCAATTATACCATTATCATAACAATAATCCACATATTGCTGATACCACGGACCTTCTGGAGTACTAAGTCCCGTATCATTGAAAATCAGGTGAATGGATGCCGCAATTTTAACAGCTTCACCGCAGGTCATACTTGCATCAGGGTCAAAGATTGTTTCGCTTTTGCCGTTTATAATCTTGTTAGCATAAGCGCTCATAACATAATCATAGTACCACGCATCCTGCGGAACATCGGTAAAGGGCAAGCCTTCCCATAGATATTGCTCCATAAATCCGCATGCAGTACATTTTACATTGCCTTCTTCATCATACTCCGGTGATGTGTGACGTATCTCAACCTCAAAGTTTCTGTCTCCCTTTGCCACAAGAAGTTTCCGTTCTATTGCTTTGGTATCAACGTCACAATTCAGGTAAAAAATCAGATGTCCGGTGCCGAAAAACGCATCTTCGCCAATTACTGTATCTTCATCAAATGTCGCAAAAACCGTAAGCAATTTTTTGCAGTTTGCAAATGCACGGTCAGCTATAATCTTTACAGTTGATGGAATATCGACAGACGTTATGTTACTTCCCTCAAAAGCGGATTTTCCGATTACAGATAACCCTTCGGGAAGATAAGCGTCTGCAATTCCCAAGTCAAAAAATACTTGTTCGCCTATTTTTGTAACGGGTATGTCGTCTACTTTCTCCGGTACAACAACCCATTCATCACCGTAATATGCAGTTATTTCGCCTTCTTTGGTAATTAAAAAATCAGGCAGCATTATCACTTCGGCAGATGCAATACACATACTGCCAAAAACAAGCGCAAGCGTAAGCAAAATGGAAATTATTTTTCTCATAACATAATACCTCCTTGCTTGATTAACATTTCAATTTTGTATCTTCGAAAAGTGATGGAAGTGATTACCTAAGATAATTATACCATTGTATTTTTGTTAAAGTCAATAGTTTTCACGGTTAACAATAGAGACCCTTATTTTATAAATTTCTTAAAAAATATTGAATCTTTGCATAATATGTGGTATTATTGGCATATAAAATAAAATGCTTAAAGGAAAAAAGAAAAATGAAGAAAACTATAAAAATTTTATCAGGATTATTTTTAATAGCTGCCTTATGCCTGCCTTTAAATGCATGCAGAGAGAAATCTGTTGAAGAACCACTTTGGGAAAATGCTTCCTATACGGAGGATGCTGAGTTTGGAAGTGGCTCTAAGACTGTGTATGTGGAAGTTAAGGCAGAGGATAAATCTGTAACATTTAAAATCAATACTGACAAAGAAATCCTGGGCGAGGCGCTTTTGGAACATAACCTTATAGCAGGTGAAAAAGGGCCGTACGGACTTTATGTAAAGGTTGTAAACGGAATTACGGCTGACTATGATATAAATCAAAGCTATTGGGCGTTTAACAAAAATGGTGAAAGTATGCAAACGGGTGTGGACGGAGCCGGAATTTCAGGCGGGGAACACTTTGAACTGGTTTATACAAAATAAAAAAGTGAGATTGGTAGTATGGAAAAAAAGTATACATATTTTAAAAATACTGAGTGTGAATATTTCCCTTGCCATAAAACGGAGGGCGAAGATTTTAACTGTCTGTTTTGCTACTGCCCGCTTTATGCTTTGGGGGATAAATGTGGCGGAAACTTTGTTTTTGATGAGAATGGCATAAAGGATTGTTCAAATTGCCTTACTCCTCACAGCAAAAACGGATATGATCACATTACATCAAGGACCGGAGAGATTTCCGAACTGATTAAGAAAAACCGGAAGAAATAAAAGACCGCTTGTCGGTCTTTTTTTATGTCTCAAAATTATATAAAAAGTATGTAATGGCAAGTAAATCGGCACAACCGCCCGGAGACAGGTTTTTCTTTATAAACTCATCATCCAGGGACTTAATTTGCTCTTTTGAAGGAGCTGGAAAGTCTTTCAGCAGTTTTTTTGTAATCTTTTGGGCAAAATCCGCCCCACTCATCCCACCACGATTATAAAGATTTGTATCTTTTACATTTGATATCAGATAAAGCAGCGTAATGGCACCAGCGTCGTTTGAACTGAAATTTTCGCTTATTAGTTTTTTATAACAGGGAAGCCCTGTTTTTAAAACAGACTCAAAACCCGATGCTACCTCTCCACGGATTCCGGTAATGCCATGTTTTAAATAGAGTCTGCCACCTGCGGTTGAGTCGTCGGGGTTGTCAAAATCTTTTTGAACAGCGTCTTTAACAATTTTTGCACTTTCCCGACAAATATCTGAGGCAGCGCTAAACGGAGTTTCAGGACGCCACAGTCTTCCAATGCTCCCGCAAAGCACACCCATGGAATAAATTATTCCCTTGTGAGTATTTACTCCGCCTGTGGCGTTAAACATGGCTTTTTCTGCATCAATACCGGCACTCTGCAACAGAGGAAATGTTTCGCCCGGAGAAAGGGTTTGACTGTTTTTGCCAATTGAAAAACACTCGCCAAAATAGGGTTTAAGCGCATGGGCGCTTTTTTGGAACGTAACAATATCCATGTCGTTATGGCTTCCGCTGTTTAGGGTATCCACAAGGCCCGGTTTAGGGGTGGTGCCCACTTCATCCAAAAGGCTTTTTACTGCAAGAGAGGAGCAATATTCTTTGTCCATAAGAAAAAAATAATTTTCCATTATTTCTCTTGCAGCATTCTGAAGCTTGTCTACAGAATGAACTCTGCCTGCAGAACAGGCTCTCCCCGGAGCGCCGCAAACATAGCAGCTGCGAGGATTTTTCCTTTCCAGCTTGTTTCCGTCCGGGCAAATTACATCCATATCAAATAATCTGCCGATGGTTACATTTTCTTCAATAAAAAGACAGATTTTTTTTAGTTTATCCGGGTCGCATTTTACACAAAAAAAAGCTTCGCAGCCGGTAACTCCGGTGCAGATTTCTTGGTTTATTATACTGCCGCCCGGTAACTTTTGTTTTAAGAGTCTGACACCTTCAAAAAATGAACGCTCAATCAGCGGTGAGGTCTTTACAGGACCTGCAATATTCATAGTAAAGCTGATAAGAGGGAGATTAAAACGGCAAAGCAGATTTTTTTGTTTTTCTGCACGTTTTTCCCGTGCGTCAAGCATCTGGCTCAAAGTGACTTGTGTCATTTTTATTCCCCCTGAAATAACTACATAATGAGGTCTGATTGTTTCTTTTGCTGTAAATCCAGCTTTTGAAGATTAGCTTCGGCATTTTTTCCTACACAGCCAACCAGCAGATATCTGCGGTTAAAACGGTCATATATAAAGTGATTAAGCAGATGGAAGTTTTCAATCATTCCTGTTTGGCTTACGTGTATTCGCGGACCGGTACAAAAATGCTGACGACCGCCCACGGATATATGGTTGTTGTCTACATAGTCAACAGGCAGATTATCCGCAATCATCCGGTTAACCTGTTTTTCAATATCGAGGATATCAAATTCGGGTTTGGTTTCGGGGAATGTTATAACAAAGCCATGTTTTACATCGTCATGACCGCAGCGTGCCATTTCGTGTTCGGGCATACAAAGCTCGCAAAGGTCTTCAGCCGTATGCGCCATCAGACGGAAGGAGAGTGATTCGTATACCTTGTCACGTATTTCCTGAGGCTCGGGTCCGAAAAGGTTGGGCCTTGAAATTAATACCTGTTCACCGACACCTATGATAAGATTGGCGTTAAAACCGAGCAGCGGATATATAAGGTCAAAATGTTCTACAATAACACGTTTCCCGTTCTGCAGAGCTTCGATAATGGCTTCTGCCAGAACACTCATTTGCGTAAAACCGTTTTCGAAGCGGACATCAAGATGATAAGTGTGGGGAGAAAAGTATCCGTCGTCCTGCTCCAAAATAGGAAGGGGACGGACATAAACTCCGTCATCATCGTTGGTGAGCTCAAGACCGGGGAACATTCCCCTGAGCAGGGCGCTTTTGCCGGACCCGGCGTCTCCTACAACGCCGATAAGCTTGTCAAACGGTGATAAATAAAGCTGGGCAAGCTGTATGCCGAGAGTGTACATACGCTGATGGCCTCTCGGTGCGAAATAACTACTTAAAATATGATTTTTCTGGAGTTCCTGCATATTTTATTCCTCCCGAATTATATTAGATTTTTATTGAGTAAAAAGTCGTAGGTTGTATGGGGCACAAGTGATTTTACCCGCTCTTTGTTTCCAGCGTCAATTAATGCTCTTACCTGACTTGCGCTTACCGGCACATTGGATATTTCAAACCTTTCGAGTTCTTTGATCTCAATGCCGTGCGCAGGCAAAAGCTTCTTTAACTCTTTGTTATACTGCTTTGTTGTCGTAGACAGCGGCTCTGTGCCCACATATCGGGTGGTAATGTTAAATTTTGGGGCATAGTACTTTATAAATATTTCAATATCTAAAAGGCACTTTACCTGCTCGGCATTTCCCCGGTCTTTAAGAAAGTAGGTGGGGAATGTTGCGGAAGAAATAAGGTAAGGACCGGTAGGAAGCACCCTGACGTTTAAGATGTCTGCCGTTCCTCTTTTGACCATTTCCATTCTGTCACAGGCAGAAAACCTACTTTTATCTTCAGAAACAACAAAGACGTACAGAATGTCACATTCTTTTGATGCTTTTTCAATCAAGTAGCGGTGACCTGAGGTGAATGGATTGCAGTTTGCAACAACGCATCCGCTTTTGCCGCAAATATGAGCATCAAAAGAACTTAAAAATTCATTTATTCCGTCTTTTTTGTTTTCCATTAAAAGCACTGTTTCGGTTTGTGCTACCGGGTAGAAAAACAGATCACGGAACATAGGCTTGTTTTGTGGCTTGGTATAAAGAAAAAGATGACGGATTCCCTCTGAGAAAGCATCCTTTTCCAACGCAGTAATAAGAGTAGCGGTAAGCCCTTCACCCTGGCGGGATTCATCCACGGCGATGCATTTTAAAACATTGCCATATCTTGAACCGGCAGCAATTAAAGAATCGTTATCCCATATAAGTACAGTGCGGTCAATTAACCTGTCGGGAATTAAATCAAATTTGTCTAAAAAAGCTTTCCAGGTATTAAATTTTGTTTCATTTAAGTTGTCGAGCAGTTCAATATGCATAATTTATACCTTCTGTAAACTGTTTATATTTACATTATAACTCATAACCACCAAATAAGTAAAGAAAAATAATTGATTTTTTTATAATTGTGTTATATAATACTTATAAATTGAGCTATATCTTTTTACTTATGGAAATAAAAGGAGATTGGATTATAAATGGAAATAAAAAAGTATGCCGTTGCAGGAACTATGGAATCCAGCGATGCTTTTGTGGAAATTGAGCCTTCGGGTGACGGTATAATAATTGAACTTGAATCTGTTGTTGAAAAACAGTTTGGGGAAAGCATAAAGAAGACGGTGATTGAAGTTTTAACTCAGCAGGGCGTTAAAAATGCCATTGTCCGGGTTAAAGACAGAGGCGCTCTTGACTGTGCGATACGTGCGAGAGTTGAAACCGCCATTCTTCGCGGGAAGGAGGAAAACTGATGCGTCGCAGTATGTTGTTTTTGCCGGGTAACAATCCCAATATGCTTATAAACGGAAATTGTCTTGGCGCAGATGCCGTTATTTTTGATTTGGAAGATGCAGTTTCTCCTCAGGAAAAGGATGCGGCTCGTATTCTTGTGCGAAACACCATAAGGTATATGGATTTTGACGGATGTGAAATAATTGTACGTATCAATTCTGTTGATACTCCTTTCTGGAAAGAGGATATTGACGCCATTTTACCTGAAAAACCGGACATGATACTTTTGCCTAAAACTTCTGAACCGGAGGATGCTCTTTTGGTTGATGAATATATGTCGGAGGTTGAGGAAAAATCCGGCATAAAAGAGGTAGGGCTTATGCCTCTTATAGAAACGGCTTTAGGTGTTGAAAATTCTTATAAAATTGCCCGAGCTTCAAAACGTGTTAAAGCACTGTTTCTTGGTGCAGAGGATTTAACTGCTGACCTTCAGTGCAAACGCACCAAGGAGGGCAGGGAAATTGAATACGCAAGGACAAGACTTGTTGTTGCTGCCCGTGCGGCAGGAATTGATGTTTATGATACGCCATTTACCGACGTAAACGATGATGAGGGTATTGTTGCAGATGCACAACTTGCCAAAAACCTTGGGTTTACAGGCAAGGCATCAATTTCGCCCAGACATATTGATGCGATAAATCAGGTATTCAGTCCCACTGAGGAAGAAATAAATTATGCCTATGAAGTAATAGATGCGATACGTCTTGCAAAAGAACAGGGGAAAGGAGCTATTGCCCTGCATGGCAAGATGGTGGATGCTCCTATTGTTGCAAGGGCGGAGAGAACAATTTCTGTTGCGCAGGTATTAGGTCTTGGCAGGAGGGACAAAGATGAATAAGCTGGTTAATTCTATCAGGGAAGCAATTGTTCTTTCGGGACTTAAAAGCGGAATGACGGTTTCTTTCCACCATCATCTGAGAAATGGTGACTATGTTTTAAATATGGTTATGGAAGAAATAGCGGCACTTGGGATAAAAGATATAACTATTAATGCAAGTTCGCTGTTTGATGTACATATTCCGCTTGTTTCACATATTAAAAATAAAGTGGTGACAGGTATTGCGACCGACTATATTGCCGCAAATCTCGGCAGGGAACTTTCGGCGGGGATACTTGAGCGCCCCATACAGTTCCGCACTCATGGAGGACGACCCAACGATATAGCTTCCGGAAAAACACCAATTGATGTTGCGTTTATTGCAGCGCCTACTGCTGATGAAATGGGCAATTGCACAGGAAAACACGGTAAATCTGCCTGCGGAAGTCTTGGATACGCTTTTGCAGATGCAATGTTTGCCAAAAAGACGGTGGTTATTACTGATAATCTTGTGACTTATCCTGTGAATGACCCGTCAATTTCCGAAAAACATATTAATTATGTGGTTAAAGTAGAGGCGATTGGTGACCCCAAAGGCATTGTATCGGGCACGACAAAAATTACCAGAGAACCGGTGGGACTTATTATGGCTTCTATGGCAGCAAAGGTTATAGAGGCGTCAGGGCTTTTAAAGGACGGTTTTTCCTTTCAGACAGGTGCGGGAGGAGCTTCTCTTGCTGTTACCAAATTTTTAAAGGAGATTATGCTTAGAAAGGGCATAAAAGGAAGTTTTGGGCTTGGTGGCATCACTGGTTACATGGTAGAAATGCTACACGCCGGTTGTTTTGACAGGCTTATGGATGTTCAGTGTTTTGACCTGGCAGCGGTGGAATCAATAAGAAATAATGAAAAACATGAGGAAATTTCTGCTACCAAGTATGCATCTCCGACAAACGAAAATGCTGCGGTCAACAGCCTTGATGTTGTTATTTTGGGTGCTACTGAGATTGATACGGACTTTAATGTAAATGTTCATACCGATTCAAACGGATATATTATGGGCGGCTCGGGCGGTCACAGTGATACTGCGGCAGGAGCCAAACTATCCATGATTATTGCGCCTATGTTCAGGGCGAGATTGCCCATTGTTACAGACCGGGTGTCCTGCATTTCAACCCCCGGTAAGGATATAGATGTGCTTGTTACGCAGGGCGGAATTGCAGTTAATCCAAAAAATAAAGAGCTGAAAGAAAAGCTGATTAAAGCCGGGCTGCCGGTTATTGATATTTTAAAGCTTAAGGAAAAAACGGAACGGATAACCGGCAAACCACAGAAAGTACCTAAAGGTGACAAAGTAGTAGCAGAGGTTATCGGCCGTGACGGAAACATTCTGGATAAAATATATAACGTGGTCGATTAGGAGGAAAAGTTATGAGGGAAATTAATGCTGAAAAAATCACCCGGACAGTGAAAAAATTGTGTATTGATGCGAACTGTCATTTAACGGGTGATATTAAAGAATGTATAAAAAGATTTCATGATGATGAGCCGTGGCCTCAGGCGAAAGAAATTTTAGAACGGATTATTGAAAACTATGAAATATCCGACCGGAACAATCAACCGGTTTGCCAGGATACAGGAGTTGCGTGTGTGTTTTTAAAAATCGGTCAGGATGTACATATAAATGGTGATATTACTGATGCGGTGAATGAAGGCGTAAGACAGGGCTACGGAGAAGGATACCTCAGAAAAAGTGTAGTCCGTGACCCGATTGACAGGGTTAATACCGGGGACAATACGCCTGCCATGATTTATTTTGAAATTGCAGCTGGAGATAGAATAGAGATTACTGTTGCACCTAAAGGGTTTGGCAGTGAAAATATGAGCAAAATTGCAATGCTCCGTCCCTCCGACGGGCTGCAAGGGGTAAAAGATTTTGTAGTAAAAACCGTCGAGGAAGCCGGACCCAATCCTTGTCCGCCCATTGTTGTGGGGGTTGGCATAGGCGGCACGTTTGACAAAGCGGCTTATCTTGCTAAAAAGGCGCTTCTGCGTCCGGTAGACGTGCCCAATGCAGATTCATTTTATGCTCAGCTTGAAAAAGACCTGCTGGATGAAATTAATAATCTTGGCATTGGTCCGCAGGGGTTTGGTGGAAAAACCACAGCTCTTGCGGTAAACATAGAAAAATATCCCACACATATTGCGGGACTTCCGGTTGCGGTTAATATTAACTGCCATGTTACAAGACACCGGACGGAGGTGATATAAATGTCTGTTTTTGTTAAGGCGCCACTTTCGCGTGATGAGGCAAGAAAACTAAAAGCGGGGGACAGTTGCCTGATATCAGGGGTGATTTATACCGCAAGAGATGCGGCACACAAGCGTCTTTGTGAACTTGTTGCAAAGGGTGAAAAATTACCGCTGGATATAAAAGACAGTGTTATATATTTCGTCGGTCCGACACCGGAAAAACCGGGACAGGTTATCGGTTCTGCAGGTCCTACAACTTCATACCGTATGGATGCTTACAGCCCTGAACTTATTGCTATGGGACAAACGGGCATGATTGGGAAAGGCAAGAGAGGACCTGAAGTGGTAGAGGCGATGAAAAAGCACGGCGCAGTATATTTTGGTGCTATTGGTGGTTGCGGGGCGCTCCTCGCAAAATGCATTAAAAAAGCTGAGGTTGTCTGCTACGATGACCTTGGTGCTGAGGCCATCCGCAAACTGGAGGTAGAAGATTTTCCCGCGGTTGTAATAATTGACAGCTATGGAAATAATCTTTATGAAACGGGCAGAGCAAATTACCTTGCCTGGAAAGAAAATAATGATTGATTATCAAGGCACGCCCTATGGGCGTGCCTTAAATTGTGACAGAATGTCTTGACAAATTTGGTAATAGAGGTATAATTGTTATATAACAATTTAGGAGATGGAGATTATGAAATCAATTTACAAAGTTAATGCGGAACTTGACATTCCTATATATCAACAGCTTGTGGATGCCATTTGTGTTGCTATAAAAAATGGCAGCCTTGTGTCCGGTCAGCAGCTTCCTACTGTTCAGGGGATGGTTGATGAGGTTGGGGTTGCAAGAGGTACTGTGAAACGGGCGTATGACGAACTTGAACGTATTGGGCTTGTTGAAAAAGTTCAGGGAAGTGGTACTTTTGTAAAATACCAGCCGGCAAATTCTGGAAGCAGAAAAGAAAAGGCTATGGCTGCCATTGATGAAATGCTTGATAAACTGGAGGGGATGGGGCTTTCTCCATCTGAAATAAACATTTTTTTGAACTTAAAACTTCGTGAGCGCTCTCAGGAAGAAGCACGTGTGAAAGTTGCGGTGATTGAATGTAACCCTGAAAATCTGTCGCAGATGTCCAAACAGCTCAGGCATATTGATGAACTTGATTTATATTCCTATACAATTGACAGTATAAAACAGTATCCGTATAAACTGAGCGAGGAGTATGACCTTATTGTAACCACATCTTTGCACTCAGAGTATCTGGAAAGTGTTGTTCCTTTTAAAAAGAGGATAGCCCGTGTGGCGCTCAGACCTTCTGCGCATTGCCTGTCGCACATTATTAAACTTGGAGCAGGTAAGAAAATTGGCGTTGTGGGATACAGCCGGCGTTTTGCGGAGCTTATGTACAGTGCTTGTGAAAATTATGCGGAAGAAGTTGTTTTAAACAGACCTGTTATTGCCGGGGAAGGCGTAGATGTTGCGAAGTATCTTAAGGACAAAGATGCAATTCTTATTCCTAAAAACTACGAGAAATATTTTGATGAAAAAACTGTTAAAGCTATAGTGCAGTTTAAGGGTGATGTGATAGATTGTAATTACGAAATGGACGAGGGGTCAGTTTTGTATCTTGAATCTAAAATTAAAAAAATTCGCGACGAGAAAACCATATAAATAATAATGAGATGAAAAAGAAAGTTTTGTCTTGACAAATGTTATATCACATTGTATTATATAAATATATAACAATTATAAAATAATATAATGAGGTATTAAGATGGGCGATAGAGATAAAAAAGTCCTGGTCATCGGTGTTATTGGTGCTGATGTTCATGCCGTGGGCAATAAGATTTTGTATCATGCTTTTAAGGAAGCGGGGTTTGAGGTTGTTAACCTCGGCGTTATGGTTTCCCAGGAGGAGTATATTGCGGCAGCTATAGAATCGGGAGCAGATGCAATAGTTATTTCTTCTCTTTACGGACAGGGGGAACTTGACTGCCGTGGCATGCGTGAAAAGTGTGATGAAGCAGGTCTTAAAGGTATTCCGCTTTTAGTGGGTGGAAACATTGTTATTGGTAAGCAGAAGTTTGAAGATGTGGAAAAACGCTTTAAATCAATGGGTTTTGACCGGGCGTTTCCTCCGGGAACATCACCGGAAACCACTATAAAGGCTCTACGTGAGCTTTTAAATATGGACGGTGAAAATTAATGAATAATGTCTTGCTGATTGATTTTGGCAGTACATATACAAAACTTACAGCAGTTGACGTTGAAAAAGAAGAAATACTCGGGACGGCAGCTGCTTATACAACAGTTCAGACGGATATAAACGATGGTCTTGGTGAAGGACTTAAGATTTTAGAGAAAAAAACAGGAAAAATAAAATTTAATGCCTGCTATGCCTGCTCATCTGCTGCGGGTGGACTCAGGATGGTGACAAGCGGACTTGTCCCCGAGCTGACTGTAGAGGCTGCAAGACTTGCAAGTCTTGGTGCCGGCGCTAAAGCAGTAGGTGTTTATTCATTTGAACTCACTGAAGATGATATTGAAGAAATCGAAAAACTTTCTCCGGATATTTTTTTATTGGTTGGGGGAACAGACGGTGGAAATACCGAATGTATACTACATAATGCAAAGATGCTCGGTGATATGAAACCAAAGTTTCCCATTGTACTTGCAGGAAACCGCAGTGCAGCAAAAAAGTGCCTGGAATTGCTGTCAGGCTGTGAGGTTTATGTTTGTCCTAACGTAATGCCTAAATTTGGCACTTTGCAGATAGAGGCTACACAAAAACAGATAAGAGAGATATTTTTAAACCGAATCATACAGGCAAAGGGATTAAGCAGGGCAGCAGAGCTTCTTTCCGATATAATGATGCCCACACCGTCTGCGGTGCTTCAGGCAATGGAGCTTTTGGCAAATGGCTGTGAAGACGAAAGCGGAATAGGAGAACTTATTGCAGTTGACGTAGGCGGAGCAACGACGGATGTTTACTCAATTGCCGACGGAATGCCCGAGAGTATGAATACGGTTTTTAAAGGTCTGCCCGAGCCGTATGCAAAGCGGACGGTAGAAGGCGATATAGGAATGAGGTATAGCGTGCAGGGCATTGTTGATGCCCAGGGAATTGAAAAAATATCTCAGCTTTCGGGACTAAGCAAAGAAAGGGCACAGTGTCTGATAGAGGACCTTAAAGAGAATACTGACAAGTTGCCCAACGGTGATAAAGAACAAGAGGCACTTGACTTTGCACTTGCCTGCTGCGCTGTAGATGAAGCGGTGACACGCCACGCCGGAACTATTTCGGAAACATATACAATGATGGGGCAAACCTTTGTTCAGGAAGGGAAAAACCTGACTAAGGTAAAACAGATTGTAGTTACAGGGGGCAGTCTAATTCATGCTGAAAAAACTGAGGAGATTGCAGCCCACGCCATTTATTCACCTGCAAAACCCACATCGCTGAGACCTAAAAATGCAGATGTGTGGATAGATAAAACATATATTTTGGCAGCAATGGGACTTTTATCATCATATCACCCTATAGCAGCCTTGCGAATTATGAAAAAGGAGCTTAAATACTATGGATATTCAAAATAAACGCATTTCTGATGATGAATTTAAAAGTCTGCGTCAGGAGGTTCTTTTGCAGTGGCCAACAGGCAAAGATGTTGATATTGAAGAGGCAGTTAAATATCACAAATCAATGCCCGAGTCAAGAAACTTTTCCAAAAAACTTTTAGCGGCAAAGCGTGATAACCGAACCCTTGTTCAGCCAAGAGCAGGCGTTCCGGTTGTTGAAGAACATATAAAGCTTATGCAGTATCTGGAAGAACATGGCGAGGCAGACCTTTTGCCTTCAACTATAGACAGTTATACAAGACAAAATCGCTATGAAGAGGCGGAAAACGGTATATCGGAATCTCTGCGTCTGGAAAGGGCGATGCTAAATGGATTTCCGGCGGTTAATCATGGCGTTGCAAAGTGCCGTCAGGTTATTGAAAGTGTAAATGTACCCATGCAGGTCCGTCACGGGACACCCGATGCAAGATTACTTACTGAAATTACTTATGCGGGCGGTTTTACTAGCTATGAGGGTGGCGGTATTTCATACAACCTTCCTTATTGCAAAAATATCCCTATGGAGCGTACAATCCGTGACTGGCAGTATGTTGACCGATTGACAGGGTTATATGAGGAAATGGGGGTTTCGATTAACCGTGAACCCTACGGTCCTTTAACAGGGACACTTGTTCCTCCGTGTATTTCTCATGCTACTGCAATTATTGAGGCGCTGCTTGCTGCTGAACAGGGGGTAAAAAATATAACAGTCGGATATGGTCAGTGCGGTAATCTTGTACAGGATATTGCGGCTATCCGCACATTGCAGGAATTGACAGATGAGTATCTTGCAAAGTACGGATATGGGGATGTTGAGGTTACAACAGTTCTGCATCAGTGGATGGGTGGTTTCCCTGCTGATGAGGCAAAGGCGTTCGGCGTTATTTCTTCAGGCAGTCTTATTGCTGCACTCTCAAAAGCGACCAAAGTTATAGTAAAAACTCCGCACGAAGCAGTTGGTATTCCAACCATGGAGGCTAATGCACAGGGACTTCGTTGTACAAAGCAGGTTGTAAATATGCTCTCCGACCAGACATTTGAGGCTGACAGTTTAGAAGAAGAAAAAGAAATAATCCGTCAGGAAACACGCGCTATTGTTGACAAGTGTTTTGAACTTGGAAAAGGCGATATAGCTTCCGGTGTGTGTCGTGGCGTTGAAGCAGGTGTTCTTGATGTTCCCTTTGCTCCATGTCGGGCTAATGCAGATAAAATGCTGCCTTGTCGTGATAATGACGGTGCAGTTCGTATACTGAACGTAGGTAACCTTCCGTTCAGTCAGGACCTTATCAATTTCCACAAGGAAAAAATAGAAAAACGTGCTGCTGCTGAAAAACGCAAGGCGTCTTTCCAGATGGTAATTGATGACGTTTATGCAATCAGTAAAGGGCGCTTAGTTGGTCGCCCGAAATATTAATATCAGGAGATTAGGTTGTTATGAAGATTATAGATATTGTTTGTTCAGCAGGACGTACGGGTTTTTACTTTGATGACCAGCGTGCTATTAAACAGGGGGCAGGTCATGATGGTGTGTTTTACACAGGTGAACCGGTAACAGAGGGATTTAGTGCCGTTAGACAGGCAGGCGAGTCGGTTTCCGTAATGATGATATTAGAGGATGGACAAGTTGCCTATGGCGACTGTGCCGCTGTTCAATATTCCGGTGCCGGAGGTCGTGACCCATTATTTCTTGCGGAAGAATTTATACCGGTTATTGAAAAGTACATAAAGCCCGAGCTTGTTGGAAAAGAAGCGGATAATTTCAGAGGACTTTGCGAGATGATGGAAGCCATTACTGTTGACGGTAAACGTCTTCACACCGCTATTCGCTATGGTATGTCTCAGGCAATTCTTGATGCAGTTGCAAAGGCAACCGGAAGGATGATGTGTGAGGTTGTAGCCGATGAATACGGATGCACTGTTTCAGAAACACCTGTTCCGATTTTCACTCAGTCAGGTGACGACCGCTATGACAATTCAGATAAAATGATTATTAAAGGCGCACAGGTTCTTCCTCATGCTCTTATCAACAATGTTGACACAAAGCTTGGCCGAAAAGGTGAAAAGCTTAAAGAATATGTAGAGTGGCTCCGCAACCGTATTTTACAGTTCCGTTCGGATGAAAGCTACTTTCCGGTTATGCATATAGATGTATATGGAACAATAGGTGCGGCATTTGGAAACAACAACTACAAAGCAATGGCAGATTACATAGAAGAAATTGGAAGAATTGCAAAGCCTTTTAAAATTCGCATTGAAGGTCCCATGGATTGCGACTGTGACCGCCAGACTCAGCTTATAGCGCTCTCTGCACTTACAAAAGAGCTTGATGACAGGGGATGTGATGTGGAGCTTGTTGCGGACGAATGGTGTAATACACTTGAAGATATCAAACTTTTTGCAGATAATAAAGCAGGACACATGGTGCAGATAAAGACACCTGACCTTGGTGGTATCAATAACACTATAGAAGCAGTTTTGTACTGCAAGGAAAAAGGAATTGGTGCTTATCAGGGCGGTACCTGCAACGAAACTGACCGCAGTGCGCAGGTGTGCGTTCATTGTGCTATGGCTACTCAGCCTGTCCAGATACTTGCAAAACCCGGCATGGGCGTTGACGAAGGATATATGATAGTCTATAACGAGATGAACCGAATACTTGCGATGCGAAAAGCAAAAAAAGCTCGCGGAAAATAATTTTCTAATATGGCATAAATAAAGGGTTTGGGCATGTTCCAAACCCTTGACATTTGTTTTTGCGTAGTATATAATGAAAAAAGAGGTGATAGTATGCTTAATGAAAAAGTTTCAAAATTAATTAATGAGCAAATTAACAAAGAACTGTATTCGGCGTATTTATATCTTGATTTCTCCATATACTATGAGGCACAGGGACTTGACGGCTTTGCAAACTGGTATATGATTCAGGCTCAGGAAGAAAGAGATCATGCTATGCTGATGCTTAAATATCTTCAGATGGGTGGAGAAAAGGTTACACTCGAGGCGGTTGCAAAACCGGATAAAGAGTTTAATTCACTTATGGATCCGCTTAAGGCAGGTCTTGAACATGAACAGTATGTAACAAGTCTTATAAATGATATATATGCTGCGGCGTATGATGTCAGAGATTTCAGAACAATGCAGTTTTTAGACTGGTTTGTGAAAGAACAGCTTGAAGAAGAAAAGAATGCAGATGATATGGTTAAGAAAATGGAGCTTTTCGGCAGCGATGCAAAAGGACTTTATTCTCTTGACTCGGAATATGCTGCAAGAATTTATACAGCACCATCACTGGTGTTAGATTAAGGAGGAAAACTATAATGGAAAAATTTGTTTGCCCCTGCGGTTATGTTTATGACCCGAAAAATGGTGACCCGGAAAGCGGTATTGCGCCCGGAACAGCATGGGAAGATGTTCCCGAAAATTGGGTTTGCCCCATTTGCGGTCTTGGTAAAGACGTTTTTGAAGCAGAATAAAAGATTAATCCGTCCGACAGGACGGATTTTTTCTTGACATGGTATCTTTTCCTCTGTAAAATATATCTGTAAGAAGGTGAGAAAATGCTTCGGAAAAATGATGAGTTTGAATGTGAAATTTTATCCAACGGTTCGGGCGGTGAGGGCGTATGCCGCATAGACGGATTTGCTGTTTTTGTTCCCGATACCGTAAAGGGAGATATAGTAAAAGTTAAGATATTAAAGGTTAAATCAAGCTATGCTTTCGGCAAAGCGATGGAGATTATTTCGCCATCACCATTCAGAACAGAGCCATTGTGTAGTAAGTATAGAAATTGCGGTGGCTGCGACATAGCTTGTATGGACTATGTATATCAGCTACAGATGAAACAAAATACCGTTGTTGACGCCATGTATAGAATTGGCGGGATAAAGGACATAACTGTCGAAAAGACGGTGGGAATGGACTATCCATATCATTACAGAAACAAAATGCAGTTTCCGGTGGGACGTGATAAGGATGGAAAAATTGTTTATGGTTTTTATGCAAAGCGGTCACACAATATTGTTTCGGCTGAGGAATGTGTTACAGGCAAAGAATTCTGCCGGACTATAATGGAAACCATAATTTCATTTATGGAAGATAAGAAAATAGAGCCATACAATGAGGAAAATCACAGCGGCCTTATCCGTCATGTGTTTATAAGAGATTCTGCGTATACCGGTGAAATAATGGTTGCCATTGTGATTAATGGGGAAAGTCTTCCGGGGGCGGATGAACTTATAAAAAGGCTTACTTTGGCAGAAAGCAAAATTTCGGGTATTCTGCTCAATGTTAACAGGAAAAAAACGAATCTCATTATGGGAGAAAAAAATATTCTCCTTTACGGAAAAGACACTATAACAGATAAAATAGGAAATTTAGAGTTTTCAATTTCACCACACAGTTTTTATCAGATAAACCCGGTTCAGACGGAAAAGCTCTACTCGCTTGCACTCGATGCTGCAGGCGATATTTCTGATAAAACGGTGTTTGACCTTTACTGCGGAACGGGAACAATAACCCTTTTTATGGCTCAGAAGGCGAAAAAGGTAATCGGGGTTGAAATAGTGGAAGATGCGGTGAAAAACGCCTGCGAAAATGCAAAAAGAAACGGCATAGAAAATGCTTTCTTCTACTGTGGTGCGGTGGAGGACGTTATAGAAGAACTCTATGAAAAAGGTGAGCGTGCCGACGTGGTGGTGCTTGACCCGCCACGAAAAGGCAGTGATGAAAAAACGCTTGATATAATACTTAAAATGAACCCTGAAAAAATTGTCTACGTTTCCTGCGGCCCGGCAACTTTGGCAAGAGATTTGAAGTTTCTTGAAAATGGTGGATATAAAACGCAGAAGGTAACACCGGTGGATATGTTCCCGCAGACGGTACATGTGGAGAGCGTAGCAACATTGATGAATGTGGGTGGGAAACAAAACATATAATGGTAAAAAACATGGGAGAATTAAAATGAGCGTAATTGTAATTTATAAATCTAAATACGGGTCGACAAAGGCGTATGCTGAGTGGATTGCGGAAGAACTTGGCTGCAGTGCGGTGGATGTGAAAAATATAAGAGCGGATGAGCTTGAAAATTACGACGCCATAATTTATGGTGGTGGGCTGTATGCTGAGATGATAGGCGGCATCAGTTTTATTACAAAAAATTTTGACAGAATAAGTGATAAGAAAATAGCTGTTTTTACAACAGGGCTAACGCCACCCGACTGTCGGGAGTATTATGATACATACGTGCCTGAGAAAAACTTTAAACCTTATATGCTTGAAAAAATAAAGATTTTTAATTTTCCGGGGAAAATGATAATTAATGAGCTTTCTTTTCCGCATAAGGCAGCAATAAAGGCACTTAAAAAGATTATGTCGGCAAAAGAAAATCCGACAGAGATGGAGAAAATGCTGATAAAACTTTGTGACCAAAGCGGTGATTTTGCCGACAAAACAGCAATTAATGACCTTGTCAGTTATATAAAGAAGTAAACATAAAGAAATATTATCCGCCTGCGGGCGGATTTTTTATGCAAAAGAATTGACAAACTGTTTAGGTTTAATATATAATACTTTATTATATAAAGCAAAAACGGAGGAAAAAAGATGGAACAGTACATAAAAGCTGCTGCCGAAAAATTTGAGATTTTATTAAGAAAGCAGCTGGAAAGAAACGAAAATATAAAGGCTACAAAAGACTTTATTGATTACTCTAAACTTGATAAAATTATCATAGGCGTTGTTGGCGGAGACGGAATCGGCCCTGCTATTACAGCTGAGGGACAGAGAGTGCTCGAGCATCTGCTTGCAGATAAAGTAAGTGCCGGTAAAATCGAATTTAAGGTGATTGACGGACTTACAATAGAAAACCGTGCGGCATGCATGAAAGCTATTCCCGACGATGTTCTGGCGGAAATCAAAAAATGCCACGTTATTTTAAAAGGCCCTACAACCACGCCGAGAGCAGGTGACAAATGGCCTAACATTGAAAGCGCCAATGTTGCTATGCGTAAAGAGCTTGACCTTTTTGCAAATATCCGTCCTGTTAAGGTTCCCTCGAAGGGGATTGACTGGACTTTCTACCGTGAAAATTCTGAGGGAAGTTACGCTCTCGGCAGCGACGGTATAAACATTACAGACGAGCTTGCAATGGATTTCTGTGTAACCACAACGGAAGGTACTTACCGCATTGCAAAAGCTGCATTTGATTATGCAAGAAAAACAGGTAAAACAAAAGTAACTGCTGTTACTAAAGCCAATGTTGTTAAAACAACAGACGGTAAATTCCTTTCAATCTGCAAAGAGGTAGCAAAGGATTATCCTGAAATTGAATTTGACGACTGGTATATTGATATCATGACAGCGAAGCTTATTGATGAAAAAAGACGTACAGGTTTCCAGGTTCTCATTCTGCCCAATCTCTACGGTGACATTCTAACAGATGAAGCGGCAGAATTCCAGGGTGGCGTAGGAACAGCCGGCAGTGCAAATCTCGGTAAAAGATACGCAATGTTTGAAGCTATTCACGGCAGTGCTCCGAGAATGGTTGAAGAAGGCAGAGCGCAGTATGCAGATCCGTGCAGCGTTCTTCGTGCTTGCGTAATGCTTCTTGAACATATTGGAGAAACCCAAATCGCAACACGTCTTGAAAAAGCTCTTGACATCTGTATGTATACAGAAAAGAAGCTGGTAATTACAGGCAGAGATACCGGTGCTACAAGCAGAGAGTTCGGCGATTATGTGCTCGAAACAATAAAGGGGCTTTAATTTAATAAAAATTGTTGACATACTGCGTGACAGATATTATAATAATAACAAGATAAGAAAGGAATGATACTATGATAGATAAGATAAAAGAAATTGTCGCACGTGAACTTATGGTTGACGAAGGTGACATTACACTTGAAACTGATATTTTAAATGACCTCGGTGCAGATTCGCTTTCTGTTGTTGACCTTGCGATGGCTCTTGAAGATGAGTTTGAAATTGAGATGCCCGACGAGGAACTTGAAGGAATTAGAACAGTTGGGGACATTGTAAACTACATAAAAAATAACGGCTAATAAAGAAAAGGACTGATAAATAATCATCAGTCCTTATTTTTTGTTTTAGTTAGTGTGACATTACAGAGCAATCACCGTCGAACAGAGAAACAACCTGTTGCTCATTCATGGTGGACGGCATTTCTACCGACATGAAAAATATAAGTTTTGTTCCGTTGTCACATTTTTTCAGGTTGGTACCTTCAATAATGATATTATGTTCTTTGCAAATTTGCTCAATACGTTCCTGCATATCATCAGCGTATGCAGTTGTAAGAGTTATCTGCTTTGCATTGTGACCCTTCATCCATTTGAAGTTTCTGAAAACTGTCTGTATAAGCAGAATCATAATAGTTAATATAATACCGGGCAAATAAAGTCCGGCGCCGATTGACATACCGATGCCTGAGGTTGCCCAGATACCTGCAGCAGTAGTAAGGCCTGAAATTGCACGGTTATGAACAAAAATCATACCGGCGCCAAGAAAACCGATGCCTGTAACTACCTGTGCGGCAATTCTCGTAGGGTCACCCGTCACACCCATATCCATTGCGGCGTACTTTGAAATAATCATCATCAGTGCGGAGGCACTTGCCACAATGAAATGTGTTCTTATGCCGGCTTCTTTTGCACGGTTTTTACGTTCAAAGCCAATGAAAAAACCACACATGCCTGCGAGAATCAGCCGGACTAAGCAGTGAATGTGTAAAATTAAATCCATTTCCTTCATATATGTATTCTCCTAACATTTGATATAATTTATTATTATACATCAAATTATGTTTTAATGCAAGTCTTTTTTTTGCAGGGCACTTTTCAGTTTTAAAAGTGCCTTTTTTTCAATACGGGACACATAAGACCTTGAAATTCCAAAACTTTCCGCTATCTCGTGCTGTGTCTGCTGTTTACATCCGCCCAGGCCGAACCGGAGAGCGATTATTTTTGCTTCCCGCTCGGAGAGGGTTTCTTTTATTTTATCATACATTCTGGCGGTTTCCATTTTTAAAGATACCTTTTCGGATACATCCGGCTCGGTATCTTCAAGAATGTCTATAAGTGTAATTTCATTGCCATCACTGTCCATGCCTATTTTGTCATTAATAGAAACCTCGTTCTGAAACTTTTTACTGCTCCGCATGCTCATTAAAATTTCATTTTCAATACAACGGGCGGCATAGGTAGCAAGTTTTGCGCCCTTCTCGGCTTTAAAACTTGAAATTCCTTTGATAAGTCCGATTGTGCCTATGGAAATCAAATCTTCGTTGTCCTGCCCTGAACCCGAATATTTTCTGGCAAGGTGTGCAACAAGGCGCAGATTGCGTTCAATTAAAATATTTTTTGCCTGCTCATCGCCGGCGTACATTCGTTTAAGATATTTTTCTTCTTCATCCTTTGAAAGAGGTTTGGGGAAATTCCCTTTTGAGCCTATGTATCCTGCAAAAAACCATACATTTACAGCTATAACTGCAAGTACAGACAGCATTGCTTCTAACATTATTACCCTCATTTCATCTTTTTTTTACATTATATTTGGCGAGGCTTGGTCAAATTACTTCCGGTGAAAACTCATGCATAAAACCGGACAAAACATAATAAATATATACAAACTATATTTCGGAGGTTACACATGAGTAAACTGCAAATAAATATTGAGCCTGTGCTCCGTATATTGCCGCAGAAAATTTCACTTGCTGTTGCAAAATATGATGTGGAGGAAATAAGGCTTATAGCAAACAAACCGGTTACTGTTTTTATGGAGGGGTCAAGCTATTATATAAGTGCCGTAGGCGATATCACACAGTCGGCCGGAAGCGGGATAACAATTACGTCGTCCGGGATAAATGATGTTTATAAAGCAGCGTGTGGCGGCTCGGTTTACGCAGTTGAGGAGGAGCTAAGACATGGGTTTGTGACAATAGAAGGCGGGCACCGAATAGGAATTTGCGGTACAGCGGTTGTAAAATCGGGAGAGATTACATATATAAAACATATTTCGGCACTTAACATAAGGGTTGCGAAACAGGCGATAGGCAGCTCAAAGGAGATAATTCCGATGATTTATGATAAGTTTGCAAGAAATACGCTTATAGTTTCGCCACCCGGATGCGGAAAAACCACTCTGCTTCGTGATATTGCAAGGGTGCTCGGTAGCAGGTATAAAATTGGGATTGCGGACGAGCGCAGTGAGATCGCTGCATCTTACATGGGAGTTCCGCAAACTGATGTGGGCGAAAAAACGGTGGTTATGGATTTGTGCCCAAAGGCACAGGCAATAAATATGCTGGTGCGGACAATGGGGGTTGAAATGATTATTACCGATGAAATCGGAACAATGGAGGATGTACGGGCAATAAAAAATGCTTTCGGCTCAGGCATAAAGGTTATTGCTTCTGCACACGGATATTGCCCGGGGGATATAACGGGTCATCCCAACCTGCGGGAACTTACCGAAAGGGGTTTTGAACGGATAATTACACTCAGCCGACGTTTTGGTGTGGGAACTGTGGAAGAGGTGACGCATTTTGACAATTAAAATTATATGTGCTGCAGTGATAGTAATTTCCTGCAGTTATGTAGGTGTAAAAATGTCAAACCTTATGAGAATGAGGGTCAGGGTGCTGACGGATATGCTTGCGGCAGTAGGGCATATTGAAAGCTTTATTAGCACAGTCAGAATGCCACTGTCTGAGATTTACCGGACACTTGCAGAGTCAAAAGGGAATGTGGGAGAATTTTTCAGCGGTTTGACAGCAGGTGAAAGCTGGGCAAAAAGACTTGAAAAGCTTACGGGACTTTCACCTCAGGACAAAGAAATGCTTGCTGAATTTTCTGTAAAGCTTGGCTCGTATGACAGCGAAAGACAGCTTGATGAGATAAGGCTGTCAAAATCAAGACTGGAGGCTAATCTTTTGCAGGCAAAAACCGACTTGAATGAAAATTCACGGATTTACCGGTCCATGAGCTTTTTTGCCGGTGTGGTTATTGCAATTCTTCTGATATAGGTGAAGTCTATGGGGGTTGATTTAATATTTAAAATTGCCGCTATCGGCATCACAGTAACGGTGCTTCAACAGCTTTTAATGCGGTCAGGGAGAGAGGACCAGGCTATGCTGACAACGCTTGCCGGACTTATTGTTGTACTTCTTATGGTGCTTTCTGAGGTTAAAAATTTGTTTGACACCATAAAAACACTTTTTGACCTATGATAGAAGATGTAATCGGTGTAAGCATTATAGGGATTATTGCCTCAGTACTATCACTGATATTAAAAAGGGACAAACCTGAATTTTCACTTTTTATTTCAATTTCGGCGGGAGCAATAATTCTTTTTCTTATTTTGCCTGCAGCCAGGATGGCAGCAGAGGCAATAATGACAATTTCGGAAATTGCAGGGATTTCAGGCGAGTATATAACGGTAATAATAAAATCTTGTGTGATAGCAATGATAACAAGCGTGTGCGCATCCACCTGCCGTGATGCAGGCAATTCGTCACTTGCCCTAAAGCTCGAAATAGCCGGAAGAATTGCTATTATAATTCTTGCGGTTCCTGTGATAAACACGCTGTTTAATATTATACTTTCGGTGATAAAATGAAGATAATTTTACTGATAATTTTCCTTATATTCCAGCCTGCATACGCAATGGAAACAGAGGAAATAATATCCCGGCAGCTAAAGGCTTCGGGAGCAGACGAAATTTACATAAATGATGAAATAGATTTTTCAGGCCTTGCGGGCGATTTGATTTCCTTTAATTCGCCCTCGTCAGAGTCAATAATTAAAGCATTTTTTCTCAGAATGACCCGGGCGGTCAGAGAAAGTATATCTCTTTGCCTTGCGGTGATTTTAATTGTTGTGGTGCTGAATATTATTACAAACGCTGCGGGCGACAGCGCCGCTGTTTTTGACCTGTCTTTTTATGTATGCTACATGGTTATCTTTATGATGGGGACGGTAAGTTATAAAACGGCTGCGGACATTGCTCGGACATCAATAGACGAACTTAATTTTTTTATGAAAGGGGCAATTCCCGTTCTGGGAAGTCTGATGACGGCATCAGGAGGAGTGGTGCGGACAACGCTTATAAGTGTGTCAGTGGTTGCAATATCCACCACGGTAAGTGCTATAAGTAATGTGCTTTTTCCTGTCAGCATGATGAGTGCACTTATCAGTGGGGTTGGAGGTTTAAGCGGTGACCACAGCCTTAAAGGATTTTCATCGGCACTTAAAAAGGCCTCTCTGTGGGGTCTTGGAATAATAATCACAATTTTCACTACTATTATGAGCACCCGGACTTTTGCTGCGGTAAATCTTGACAATGTTACGGGCAGAACAATAAAATATGCCGCCGGGACATTTGTTCCGGTTGTGGGTGGAATGCTGTCTGAAACACTTGAAAGCATAATTGCCTGTGGCAGACTTGTAAAAGGTGCAGCAGGCGGAGCGTCGGTTATTGTGCTGCTTTATCTGTGTCTGTCGCCCATTGTTAAGCTTGTTGCAATAATAGTGGCATATAAATTTACTGCAATGGTCATAGCTCCGGTATCTGACGGCAGACTGTCGGGTGCAATTGAAGAATTCACATCATCAATAGTTATAATTCTTGCAATGGTTATTTTCACAGCGGTTATGTTTATAATTTGCGCCGGAATAATTGCAGCAATATGAGGTGAGAGTATGGAAACAGTAAAAAGTTATATACTTTCCCTTGTGGGTTTCAGTTTTATTTCTTCTCTTACCTGTGCCATTCTACCGGAAATGCCGGCAAAAAGGACGGTGAAGTTTATTTGCGGAATAATTCTTTCTCTGCTTATCGTTTCACCGCTTAAAAGTTGTGAGCCTGAATTTACGGACATATTTCCTGAAGAAGAATCATATAATTTATATAGTAGCGAGAAAGTAAATGCTCTTAAACGAGAGGTGATTTCGGACAAAGTGTCGGAAATTGTCGGAAAAGCTTTTGAGGTGTATAAAATAGGCGGAGTGACTGCGGAGGTGGTGTTTGACAATGAGGGAAACATTACAGCTGTAAACATAGATGCAGTGCATGAGCAGGCAGCAAGGGATGCAGCTGCAGCTCTGGGAATACCTTATGAAATAATACATCAGGCGGAGTAAAATATGAACATAAAAGCTTTTTTTACAGATAAAAAGAACTTTCCGGTTCTCATTGTATTAATCTGTGCATTGATAGTTTTTCTTGTTTTTGGGGGAAGTAAATCTGATTCTGAAATAAAAGAAGCTGAAAAAGACCCGGCAAAAAGCCTGGAACAAAGACTTGAGAGGGTGCTCGGGAAGGTTTCGGGAGCAGGAAAAGTTTCGGTTTTTGTGTCTCTTGAGGATTTTGGTGCAACAGATTATGCCAAAGACTTGAAGGAGGTGCTGCGAGATGAGCAGAGCGAATCAGAGCAGACAACGGTACTTAAAGGGTCCGGTTCAGGCTCATCACCTGTTGTGACAAGGGTTGCCACTCCAAAAGTCAAAGGAGTGATTGTAGTGGCTGAGGGAGCTAAAAGTGAATTTGTGAAAGAAAATCTTGCGGCAGCGGTGGAGGCATCGCTTGCTATAATGCCGCACAGAATAAAAATCCTTGAAGGGAATTAGGAGGAAAAAATGGTTGTGTTTAAAAGAAAACAGGTGGTAATTGCAATAATATTTTGTATGGTTTTGGCCGCAGGATATATTAACTGGGCATATCAGGAGGACGGAAATTCGGCAGCAGTGTCAAATGAGCACTCAGAATATTTAGGTGAGGCAGAAATGGTAAATGCAAGTGCGGAAAAAAGCAAGATACAGCAGGCTACGGAGGCAAAAACTACAGCAAGGAACAAAGCAATGGAGTTGCTAAATGAAATTGTAAACAATCCGTCTACCAACGAAGATTCCAAGACATCGGCACTCTCTCAGCTTGCACAGATGGCGGATAATATGGAAAAAGAGGGAATATGTGAGGGAATTTTAAACTCCAAAGGTATGGGAGAAATGGTGGTTTACATAGCGGACGGTGTTGCAACGATTACCGTCAATACCGATGCTGAGCTGACCTCCGAACAGGTGGCAAAGATTACTGATGTAATTTTGTCCAACACCAAAGTTGCGGCGGAAAATATAAAAATAAATAGGGTATCGTAAAATTTGTCGATATTTGACGAGAAAAAACAGTTGCAATCTCCTTGACATAATGATATAATAAATTATGCCAAACAAAGTTAATAAGCGAAGATGGTAAGGTTTCCGATAAAGGGATAACCATACCCATTTTTAGAATGTTGTAATAGGAAAGAAATGACAAAAATGTCGGCTCCAACCTGTTACAATGTTAGGGTATTGCTTTGATTGGCGACCTTTCTTCGTGACTTTGTTTGGCAAAACAATGGAGTTCGGCGTTTTTATGCGTCGGCTCCGGTCGGCGCATTTTTTATGCCCGTAAAACAAAAGATTGGAGATTGTTCTATGGAAAATTATAAAGAAATGTATATGGTTTTATTTAATGCAATAACAGAGGCGAGCAAAATTTTACAAGAGGCTCAGAAAAAAACAGAAGAAATTTATATGAATAAAGAATAATAAAAAAACATCCCTCTGCTAACGGCGGTTGGTCTTAGGGAGAAATCGGTTCCCAAACATATTTTCAGTTTATACTACATCAAAAAGCACGGTAATACGCCAGTATTACCGTGCTTTTAATCTTTGTATAATTCTAAAAATCTGTATTTGGGAACTGCTTTGCATCACAAAAAACATTATTTTGTGTGCAGAATTAGGAAAAACCATGCAAAAATCCTGTCGGATTTTAAATGGTTTTGACAACATTCTGTGCCAAAATATTGGTTTTTGGACGAATAATCCCTAACATCAACCGCCGAAGAGGGATGTTTTTTTATTATTCGGTGTAACCGAGTGTTGTGTAGAAAGCCATATTTGACTGTGTGTTGTCAAGTCTTCCGTACTGAAGAACAATAGGAGTGTTACTTGATACTTTCATGGCATACTGAGTTTCAAAAGGAACTACAAAACCGCACATGTGCTCAACATTGTTCATTCTGAAGCATTTAACTCTCTTTGAGCCAACAGTCCACTTAATGTCTGTATAAGGGTCTTTGTCGGTGAAGAAAATGCTAACAGAAATTTCAGCATCAACGTCAGAATCGTTAACTATAATAACAGATTCGTGACCTTTTGCAACGCCTTCGCCTTCCTGGGGAAGTTCACAGTCGGGAATTATCCAGTTCTTTTTACCTAAGCAATTATTACACATCGAGTTCAATAATTCCTTTCTTGAGGTAGTCTGTCATTTTGTGGCAACCGTCTTTAGTGATAGCAGCACCGATTTCCCATCTGCAGCCGAAACCGTCGCCCATAATGAATGTATCTACCTGGAATGTCATATTTTCTTTAAGCGGATAATCTGAAGATGTTTCCATCCAGGGTGCTTCAACTTCAATCATACCTGTACCGTGGCAAGGTCCGTAAACAAAGCTGTCTTTGAAACCGTTATCAACATACATTTTGTAGAAGTCTTTAGCGATGGAGGAAGCCATAACGCCCTCTTTAAGCTGGTCGATTGTCCAGTCGTGAGCCTGTTTACAGAATTCAACAACTCTTCTTCTTTCACCTTCGAGTTTGCCCATTACAACAGGGAGACCGATAGCCGGTGAGTAACCGTCAATTTTAGCGGAAAGGTTAAGCTGAACGATATCGCCTTTGCCAATTGTTCTGTAGCTTGAGCGGCTGATAGCGTGTCTTGTTGATTTTTCAGAGAATACATACATAGGAAGACCTTCATATTCAGCGCCCTCTTCGTAAATAACTTTCTGAGCGATACCAACCATCTGAAGTTCTGTTACGCCGGGTTTTAAGTGACGGATAACTTCATCTGTTGCGATGTCAACAATTCTGAAGCCTTCCTGGATACAAGCGAGCTCGTTTTTGGATTTAATCTGACGGAGCTCAACCATAATATCGTTACATTTTGAAATTTCAGCTTTGGGGAAGCTGTCTTTTAAGCCTTCGAAAATGGGCAGTGTGCATTCAACATAGCTGCCGAGACCAATTTTGATGTTTTCGCCTGTTACGCCGATAGCTTTGAACACATCTTTGAATGTGGAAGCTGAAAGTTCAGGATAAGCAGGGTCGGCAGATTCTCTGAACTCTCTGAGGCAGAAAATCTTGTCAATTTTAGCAACGTCCTGCGCGAAGATGATACATTCGGGACCAACCATAAGAGCAGCTTCGCCGGTTGCAGAAATTGCAACACCTGCTCTTTCAAATAAGGGCCAAAAACCACTGAAATAACGAGCGTTAGCATAGTCGGACTCTGTGCTGCAAACAACCATTACATCAAGGCCTTTTTTGCGAACAAGCTCAGCAGCTCTTGCCACTCTTTCCTTATACTCATAATCGGGAATACAAATTCTTGACATTGTACATTTCTCCTTTTTATAAAATATTGTAATTTTATTATAAAACAAAGGCTCATTTTTGTATTTGGGCAATATTAAATTTTTTTTGCACAATAGTAAATAATTTTAATATTGACCAAATAAAAGGCGTGTGGTATAATGAGTGTAGAATGAAATAAATACTAAAAGGAGAATAAGAATGGGAAAAGCGTTGTTAGCATTGGTTGTTACAGTTGTTATGGGATTATTGGGTACCGCTTTTGGATATGATGAAATGAATGGTTTTTCAGAAATAGGAGCTATTGTTGCTGTTGCTGTTATGGGGGCTTTCATCATCTATTTTAATGAAAAAAAGAAGTGATTTTTAGACCCTGACATTAACGGAGATAAAGTATGATAAAAATTTTATATCAAGATAAAAAAGTGGTTTTTTGCATAAAGCCGGCGGGGATTGATTCGGAAAAAGAAATGCCCGAAAAGCTTATAAGTCAGATTGGTGGAGAAATTTATGCGGTGCATAGATTGGACAAGCCTGTCGGCGGAGTTATGGTTTATGCAAAAGCCAAAGAATCAGCGGCAGATATAAGCAGGAAAATCTCTGCAAACGGAGATTTCAAAAAAGAATATCTTGTGGTTTGCGAGGGTGAGTTTTCGGAAAATGAAGGGGTTATGGAAGACCTTTTATTCAAAGATTCTTCTAAAAACAAGAGTTTTGTGGTGAAACGGGAGAGAAAAGGCGTGAAAAAAGCCCGTCTTACATATAAAGTCATGAAAAAAAGCTTGTTTGGCGATAAAGTCTGCTCGCTTGTTTTGGTGGAACTGCAGACGGGCAGAAGTCATCAGATAAGAGTGCAGTTTGCAAGTCGAAAGCATCCGCTACTCGGTGACAGAAAATATGGCAGCGGAGAGGTTTGCCCCATCGGGCTTTATTCACACAGAATTGTGACGGGTGGGCTTGATATATCGGATATGCCTCCCGGCGAACATCCCTGGAATATATTTAAGTAGAGTGATTTTATGGAATTTAAACTTAAGCGGTTTGAAAAGAAAATTGAGGTTACAAGAATTGCCAACATTCACTATTTTGAGTTTACAAGGCAGTACCAGACTTTTAAGGACAACCATGCTTTTCGTGAACTTGTTTATGTGGATACCGGCGCAATAAATGTTGAGGCGGAAGATTATAGCGGCAGGCTGACCGAGAATATGCTGATTATACATAAAACGGGTGAAATACACTCGCTGACCTGTCCTGATGACAGTGCGCCAAATGTTATTATAATCGGGTTTGAATGTAGGGCGGATGAACTGGATATGTTTTCAAAATCACCCGTTGTTTTGGAGGGTGAACAACAAAAAATTCTGACCGAAATTATTAAAGAGGGCAGAACAGTTTTTAAAGCGCCTTATGATGTGCCAAACCTTAAGGATATGAAAAAAAGAAGGGATTATCCTTTCGGTGCAGACCAGATGATAAAATTAAAACTTGAAATGCTGCTCATTGAACTTGTACGGAGCAAAATGACTGAAAAAGCGGGGCTTGATAATACCATGCTTGACCCGAAAACTCACGAAATTTATAATTATGTAAACAAAAATTTCAGGGAAAATATTACGCTTGGGGAGCTTTGTTTTATTTTCGGAACAAACAAAACCACGCTGTGCTCATCCTTTAAAAAGGCATATGGGGATACGGTGATTGGATATATAAATCGTTTGAAGATAAAAGAGGCGAAAAAGTTGCTCAGAGAAGGGAAATACAACTTTACGGAGATTTCTGCCATGCTTGGATTTTCATCGGTACACTATTTCAGCCGGATGTTTAAAAAGCAGCAGGGTGTTTCACCCTCTGATTATATCAGAACAATAAAAGCAAGACTTGGGGCATAAAAAAAGACGGAGCTTAAGGCGAGTACTCTTAAGGACAGTAATTCAAAAGGCTGAACGAAATCAATCGTTCAGCCTTTTCTCGTAGGGTCGATTCACGAATCGCCCGTTTAATAAGGTCTTAGGATTATCCTAAATATTCGGAAGATGCGATACATCTTCCCTGCTTGTTACAGTTCCGGACGATTATTTATAAAGAGCTAAATCTGTAAGTGCTATATGTGATGAATAGCCATAGGCACATTTAATTTTTATTGTTAACTGATTTACACCTTTGATATTTATATCAAAAGTAAACGGCATTGATGATGTGACCTCAGTAGCCTTATAAAGTAATTTCCCATCTCCATAAAAGTAAACATCATTGCTTGCAGCTTCACACCACTTTGCATCCGTAGTACTTATATTGCGTTCTTTTGGAATTACAATTTTACCTTTTAAATTACCATAAATACTGTTTACAGGATATGCAACTAATATATCACTTTCATCAGTATCGTCTTGCAAACCCCTGTGCCAATCAGTGAAAAACAATAATCCATTAGTGTACACATTGTTATTATAGTCATTAATCGTACCATTTATAATAGCAAACTCGTTGTCCGCATCAGCTTCCTTATAATCATTATACTGTATCTTATGTAAGTAATTATCCGGCTTTGTTTGGTCTTTTTTGCCAATATAAACGCTCTGTGTTGCTCCATCCCATTCTACTTCCTTTCCAAATGCATTAGAAATAGCACGAACAGGTAAATATGTTGTTCCGTTCATTGTAAATGGTTCTACTACATTACCATTAGCATCTTTTGGAACAATTTCTCCACCGTCAATGTAAATCTTGATGTTGTTATAAAACAACTCTGCTGTTTCGCTGATTTGTTTTGCAAGCACCACTCCGCTTGTCATTATTGCACCAATTAATACACCAGCAATAATTCCTTGTAATCTTTTTTTCATTTTGTTTTACCTCCTAAAATTTAATCGTGACTTAATTGTCAAAAACATTATAACATATAATTCCGCAAAACGCAATACATTTGTTATGCATACAATAAAAATATACTTATATATAATTGTATTGCAGAGGTGATTATATGAAAAAATTTAAAATTCCGTCTATTCCACCAACAACTAATAAATGTATTAGATTTCCAAATGATATAATTGATGCTGTAGAAAAGGCAATAGAAGGCAAAAATTGCACATTTACTGCTTTTGTGGTTGAAGCAGTTCGAGTTGCTTTAGAAAATATAGAAGATGAAAAATAATTTACCAAAACGAAAACCAACGAGATTAAAAGGATATGACTATTCCACACCGGGAGCATATTTTGTAACCATATGCACGCATAACAGAAAATGTCTATTATCAAATATCGTAGGGGCGATTCACGAATCGCCCGAAAATAAATTAACGCAATATGGAGAATTTGCAGAACGGATTATCGACATACTGCCTGATAGATTTAATGTGTCAATTCCTAAATATGTTATTATGCCAAATCATATTCATTTGATTATAGAAATTAACTATAATGATGAAAAACGGGCGATTCGTGAATCGCCCCTACAATACCATCGTTCTGTTATTGACAAAATGGTAGGGTTTCTAAAAATGAATGTATCGAAAAAGTTACATAATACAGATAACGAAAAAATATGGCAAAGATCCTATCACGACCACATAATACGCGGAGAAAAAGATTATCAAAAAATATGGCAATATATAGACACCAACCCTTTGAAATGGGAATTAGATTGTTTTTATAATGACGTAAGGTCGTAGCGATTTTGCTACGACCTTTTACTATCCTTTAGAGCACACCTCATATTGCTCCGACTTTTTATGTTATTGTGAAACAATCAAGGTTCCGGGGTACCCGACCGCAATCTTTGATTGCGAAATCGGGTCGGGTTCTTATTTTCCTGCGAGGGATTTGCGATATTTTTCGCTTTCCCAGTTGGCAATGAAGTTTTTAGCAGCTTCGCCCATTGAGGAGAGGGAATATCCGCTTTCTTTTATATGTTCTGAAATGAACAGAACTGCGGTGATGGTTTCGGTTATTGTAAGCGCTTTTTTCTCATTCATTTTAAGAGTGAGAGCACCGCTTTTGGTATCTACTGAACATTCACCATCTTCAAGGGCCTCTTTATTTTCAAACAGTGAGCCGATTAAGAATACCATCTGGTCGGGATAAAGTGGGCTTTCAAGAAGTGTCTTTACAGGGTATTTGCCCGATTTTAAAACCTCTGTCATATAGGGGACATCAGCTTCAAAAACACCATCAGACACGGGTTTTACAGTTACTTTCGGGAAGGATGTTCCTGTGAGCGAAAATGCTTTTGCAAGACGCTCATTTGCATCTGCGTGGACGCTCAGCACCTCGTCTGCATCATCACCGTGAACAATAATGCCGTGATTTTGCATTAAGATAACTGCCGGCTCTTTACCTGATTTTTCTTTAACACGGGCAATTTCGCTCTGAATTGCAAAGGTAAGATTTGCGCCGGGGTCGGTATAAGGTACGCTGCCCCAGCTGTATGCTGCACCTGAAAATGCTTTTTCTGCAATCTCGTTCATCTCGTGTGAGCAGCAGCAAAGATTTGCATAAACGCTGTGAGTGTGACAGACAAACTTTTTGAGAATTGAATGAAAACCTGCTTCAACCGAGGGGCGAAGAGGATTCATACCGTCTAAAACAACGGTGTTTTCTTTTGTGCAGGCTGCACCTTCCTTTTCAACATCCGACAGGGTTTCGGGTGAATTTTCACCATAAAATTTCTGAAGTCCCTCAAGCTTTATAAGTGCATAAGCATTATCTTCGGTAATGTCCGAAAGACAAAAACCGGAAGCTTTTATAGCCATAAGCTCGCCGAGCTTTACGGAGGTATTTCCGCCACCGCCCTGAACATAGTCAGCGCGAGCGCCTGCGGTTTGTGACATTTTGGAAAATGCCGCAAGGTCAGTTTTGTTTTTTTCTATAAAATTTTTCATTTAAATCACCTTAAATTATCTGTTCAAAGTTTTTTCGTATGCTCTTACTTCCGAAAGGTAGTCTGCCGGAACATTTTCACGGCGGAGATATTCTTCCCAGATATCGCCAAAGGGCATGGTTTTCATTTCTTCGGTGAGCACCATAAGACCTGTTAAATCATTTTCATCCTGGAGCTTTTTCATTTTCTCTGCAGGGAGCAGGAGAGCGTTTAAAAGAGCTTTCTGCACACTTCTGAGACCTGTTGTCCATGCGGAAATTCTGTTGATTGATGCGTCAAAATAGTCGGTTGCCAAAAATACTCTGTCAAGAGCATCGGCAAAAACAATTTCCTTTGCGATTTCTTTTGTTTCATCATCTAAAATTACAACATGGTCACTGTCCCAACGAACGCCTCTTGTAACGTGCAGAGCAATTTTATCGCTGAACAAAAGCATTGCTGAAACTTTGTCGGACACAACTTCTGTGGGATGATAATGACCGTTGTCCATAAGAGGAGTGATACCTTTTTCTGCAACATAGTTCATACAGAATTCGGATGAGCCTACAGTGTAGGATTCAACACCGATACCAAACACCTTGGACTCTAATGTTATGTAAACCTTTGTTTTGTCGTATGGAACGGACAGAATTTCGTCCAGCGATTTTTTAAAGCGTTTTCTTGGACCGAGGCGGTCTGCCGGTATGTCTTTATAACCGTCAGGAATCCAGATGTTCATAACGCAGGGAATACCTGTCTGCTCAGCAAAATGCTGAGAAATCTCTATACAGCGTTTGCCGTGTTCAACCCAGTATTTTCTCACGGTTTCATCAGGTGAAGAAAGTGTGAGCCCGTCTTTCACCATAGGATGTGAGAAAAATGTGGGGTTGAAGTCTATACCGATATTTCTTTCTTTTGCAAATTTAAGCCAGCCTTCAAAATCGGCAGGAGTCATTTTATCACGGCTGTTTTTACCGAGTGAGTAGCAAGCGTGGAGATTGAGTTTTTTTGTGCCGGGAACAAGGGAGAAAACCTTGTCAATATCTGCCATAAGTTCTTCAGGAGTACGAGCTCTGCCAGGGTAGTTACCAGTTACGCTGATGCCGCCGGACAAGCTGTCTGCACCGTCAAAGCCGATTACATCGTCGCCCTGCCAGCAATGTACCGAAATGGGGACGTTTTTTAATTTTTCAATGGCCAAATCTGTATCTACGCCATATTTTTTGTAAAGTTCTTTTGAAGATTCGTATCTGTTCATAATTTTCACCTCATTAAAATTATATCATAATTTTATTTCCAATAAATATATTATAATGAAAAACTCTTTTTAAATCAAGTGTTTTTGGGGAAAATATGTTTAAGAGGTGAATAATATGTGGAAAAAAATTAAATCTTATGTAATTTCAGTGTTATTTGCGCTTGCAGTGGGAGGGCTTGCTGCCTGGCTTACTATGGACAGTATGGATATTTACGGTAGCATAACCCAGCCGGCACTTGCGCCGCCTGCATGGCTTTTCCCGGTGGTATGGACAGTTCTTTATGTGCTGATGGGAATAAGTTCTACGATTGTTTATACCGATAAAAATGCGAGTCCTAAAGAAAAAGCTTCTGCGATTAAGGTGTACGCACTTCAGCTTATTGTAAATTTTTTCTGGAGTCTGATTTTCTTTAATTTAAGAAACTATTTATTTGCGTTTATATGGCTGATTTTACTGTGGGTGCTCATTTTAATTATGATTGTGAAATTTTATAAAATCCGGCCTGTAGCAGGTCTATTGCAGATTCCCTATCTTTTATGGGTGACCTTTGCGGGATATTTAAACCTTATGATTTATCTTTTGAACAGATAATAAAAGGACTGATATTGTATCAGTCCTTTTTTAGTTTATTCTTGGTTAATATAAAGTTCTTCGACTTTTTTCTGTGCCTCTGTAAGAATTTTTGCAGCATCAGTAATTGCATTAAATAAAATTAAATACATTTCTTTGTAGTTTTTCATTGTTTTTTCTCCATTCGTATAATTTAATTGTAGGGAATGGCGATTTTCGACATTCCGGTTTGCGGTGCATCCTGAAGGCTGCACCCTACAAAACAATTTGTTTTTCCGGCATTAAAAATGCGCCGACCAAAGCCGACGCACGAAAAACGCCTCGCTCCGTTGCAAAACAACCATATCGAAATGAAGATGGGAATACCCATACAAGCACAGAAATGATTCGGAGTTAGCATTTTTACTAAATCGATATTTCTATGCTTTAAAATATTATAAAAGGGCATAATTATCCCTTGGTGGGCAACATCTCCGTTTCATATTCAAGGTTGTTTTGCAAGTATTATTATAACATTCTATTTTACATTTTGCAACAATTTTTTATCGTCAAATTTCGACAATGAAAAAAAGCAGAAATCTTCTGCCTTTTAAAAATCAAGATAGTGTTTTAAAAATTTGTCGGCAATCCTCATTACTTCAGAGAGTGCGCCGTCTGTGGCGTTAAAGGAAAACAGCTTTTTAATGTCACATTCTGCTATGTATTTCATTACTGCAAGAGCTTCGGCAGTTACGGGGATTTTATCTTCAACTGAGCCTGCGCAATCGGAACAGAGAACGCCGCCGTATTCAACGGAAAATGCACACAGCCCGTCCATTTCACCGCAAGCCGAGCAGGAGTCAAGCTCGGGGGAAAAGCCTAAAAGGGAGAGTGCTTTAAAATAAAATACTGCTTCGCATTTTGTGGGAGTGGTTTTAAGGTTTGCCATTGCAAAAAGAGTGTTTAAAAGAGTTCTTAAAAGGTGGGGTTGCGGTTCGCCTTCGGGGCAGACATATTCGGTGAATTTTAGCATTTTCGCTGCAGCAGAAAGTGCATCAAGGTCAGTTGACAGGCCGCTAAAAGGTTCAATTGGTGAAACCTGTGACATGGAAAGTCTGTCGCCTTTTTTTGTTATTATAAAATCGCTGTAGCAAAAGTTGGAGCAGCCGGCGCCATGCTTTAGGCTGCTGCCACCTTTGGCAATAACTGATATTTTACCCGTCGTTTCGCCAAGCAGAGTGAGCATTTTGTCGTGGTCGCCATACGCTATGCTCCGCAGAACTATTGCCTTTGTTTTTAACTGGTCCATGAAGGGGTCCGCCTTTCTTGTTTTCAAGTTGGTTATATAATAAATAGTGATTTACATTTCCGGTCTCATAAAACATTTTCCACATTAAATCTTTTGCTTCCATTTTTTATCGCCTCCACAGTTATGATGTGCAGAGGAGATTTTTTTAAAAGAATTATTTTTTGGATAAATGTCCAAATTCTGCCGTAAGCATTCCGAGTGTCATTAAAAGTATACCGGCTATTTTGAATAATGTCAGCGATTCGGTTTGCCCTGAGGCATTTGGAATGACAAGGCTGAAAATGGTTGTAAAAATTGGCTCTGTCATCATAATGAGTGATGCTCTGAGCGGAGCTATGCGGGTTTGTGCAAAAATGTGCCCCGAATAGGCAAATGCCGTACAGATAAGACCTGTTGTTAAAACTACTGCAGTAAGTTTGCCACTTGCCAAAATAGGAACAGGCTCAGGCAAAAACATCAGCACAAAATAGATTGCGGCTGAAAAAATAAGCACAAAAATTCCTGCACAGACAGAATCGTCCTTTCTTATAAGATGATTTATCAGCACAATATAGATTGCATAAATAAACGCAGAAAGAATAATTGCTGTGTCTCCAATGGTGAGCGAGGTTATGCCGCCTGCTCCTGCAGTTAAAAAGTAAAATCCCGAAAGGGTTAAAAAAAGTCCGAGCCAATATTTTTTTCGGGGTTTTATTTTATACAGAAAAAAGCTTATAACCGGCACGATTATAAGGCTGAGACCTGATAAAAATGCGGCATTGGTGGAGGTTGTAAATTTAAGTCCCCAGGTTTCAAGTACATTTACTGTTGACATGAGCAGTGCCAGTGAAAAGGAAATGACCACTGTTTTCAGGCTAACTTTTCTTAGCTGTCTGTAAAATACAGAGGCGGTTATTAAAGAGCCGATTGAAAAGCGGAAAAACAACAGAGTAAATATACCGATGTCGCCTATGACAAGCTTTGTAAGAGGAATGGATACACCCCAACTTGCAGCCACAAGTAATAAAATAAGGTCTGCGCTTTTATGTTTTTGTTCCATCGCTTTGGCCTTTCAGCCACAAGCCGGGTTAAGGTGTAATTATTGCAGTGGAAACATTTTCCGGATTAAAGAGCTTTGCTGCCCGGTTTGCGGCGACAATATCCACAGACTGGATTTTGCCTAAGATTTCTTCATCCGTTTTAACCCGGTTTAATAAAAGAAGCTGTCTGCCCAGAGATGACATGATGCTTGAACAGTTTTCCGAAGACAGTACAAAACTGCAGGCAAACTGTTTTTTTGCAAACTCAAGCTCTTTTTCAGTTATGCCGTTATCATAAAGTGATTTTGATTCTTCAAGCAGTATTTCCTGAACAGTTTTAAGATTTTCGGGCGCACAAGCAGCATATACTGCAGTATAGCCTGCACAGGTGAAAATGCTGGGGCAGGAATATACAGAGTAAGCAAGGCCGAGCTCTTCTCGTACTTTCTGAAAAAGTCTGGAATTTGAGCTTCCGCCAAAGATATTGCTTATGAGATTGAGTGCATATTTATCATCGCTTGATGAGGGACAGCCGGGAAAAGCAAGTGCAATATGTGACTGTTCAACCGCCTTTTTGCGGATGTCTGAGGCAGGGAAAAACTCAGCGACTGTATCAGAAAAATGGTCTGCACACACGTGAGAGTTTTCAAAAAGTCTGCCTATTTTTTCTATAAGAGTCTCTTCATCAAATTTTCCGGAAACGGATATAACTATATTGTTACCGGAATAACGGGTTTTCATGTATTTTTTTATAAGGTCCGGACTGAAACTCAGCACGCTTTTAAAAGTGCCGACAATCGGTTTGCCGATGGGATGAGCAGGATATGTAATTTCCGCTAAGATATCGTGAACGAGCTCTTCCGGATTGTCTTCATACATTTTGATTTCTTCCAGAACAACATTTTTTTCGGTACTCATTGCTTCCACTTCAAATAAAGAGTTTAAGACCATATCACTCATCAGGTCAAGTGAAATTTCAAGGTCTTCCGGGAGAGTGCGTGTGTAAATGCAGGTACACTCCCTGTCGGTATAAGCATTGAGTCTGCCACCCATCAGTTCAGATAAAGTGGCAATATCAAGTGCTGTGCGTTTTTTTGTACCTTTAAAAAGCATGTGTTCAATAAAATGTGAAATGCCGTGAAAAGCACCTGTTTCATACGCAGAGCCGCTTTTAATAAATATGCCTGCGGCAACACTTTTGGCATAGGGCATACATTGATAAATAAGGCGTACGCCTGAAGAATATTCTTTTATTTTAAACATCCTAAAACTCCTGAAATATAATTATCATTTTAAGTATAACACAATTTATTTGTTCAATCAATTATTATTTAAAAAATCAGGTGGCCAATAGGCCACCTGAAATTTTTTATTCTTCTTTTTCTTCTTCCGGATAATTAATGTCGTACCTGATTTCTTCTAAGATAGATTCAAATTCTTCCATGGCCTTGCCGTAATTTACCCAGTCACCTTCAGAAGAAAACTGCTTTGCTTCGCTATACTTGTCAAGTGCAGAAATTACCAGTGAATTATATTCAGCCGGGGTATATTCTTCATCTTCCTGTGGTTTGGACTCCACCTCAAACGAATAGTCCGATTTGGGATTCATGACTGCAAGTTTTTTGAAAGCTCCGGAGAGATTTACATCAATGGCGATACTTTCGCCGCAACCTACGATTACACGTTTTAGCTGCAGTGCGCCGGAATTTACATAGACCGGTTTAACATAGCATATTGTGTCCATAAGAGGAAGGGTTGTAAGCGGTCCGAAAACCACCGGTCCTTCGGAGGACAATTTTCCAATTTCTTCGGATATGGCGGGGTCCGATTCTATTCTGTTTTCAGTCTGCATAGTTCCAAAAACGTGTGTGTTTTTGGGGAAGGTATATAAAGTAAGCTCACCATAACTGTTAATATCCGAGGATGCAGTAAAAAGTGCAGTGAGATGCTCGGAATTACCAGCTGGTGTAAATGCCGAGATAAGCGACAGCTTAGGCGCTTTGTTTCCAGAATCTATAATCTGATAATAGGGAGTCAGACTTTTAACAGTGGAGGCTTCACCTGATTTACTCATGGCATATTCCCAGGCATTGTCACGGGTGTAGAAGGTTGCCGGATTTGTGTCATGATAAGTTTTATAGATGTTTGACTGCATTTCAAACAGTTTCTTTGGATATCTGAGGTGAGATGCAATTTCATCAGGCAGAGAGCCTGTGAGGAACACTTCGGGATAAATGTTGCTGAGTGTTCTTATGATGGGGTCATCCCAGTCAATTATATAAGCTTTAACCTCACCAGTGTAGGCATCCACAGTTATTTTTACCGAGTTTCTGATGTAGTTTGTGCCAAAATCCTCATCAAGATCATAAAGTTTTACCGCATAGGGGAAACTGTTTGTGGATGTATAACCTTCTAAAATCCATACAAGTCTGCCGTCTTTTGTTTGGACAAGATAAGGGTCATCGTCGTAGGTTAAGAAGGGAAGTGCAATTCGTGCACGTTCAGTCACATTGCGGTTAAAGAGAATTTTTGAGTGGGATGTTATATTGCCCGAGAAAAGTATGGACGGGTCCTGGTATCTGAAAGCATAAATAATGCGGTTAAACAGATTTAAGGATACGCCTGCCGGTCCGTCATATTTATAACCGGAGTTTTCCGACTCGCTTTCGGCATCATACTCACCGATGGTTGTGCCGGTGATGATATAATCTTCTTTAAAATCTTTTTCAGATTCACCAAAATAAATTCTCGGTTGAGAGAGCTTTTGGGGCTGTGATGCCGGAGAATCCTGAACTGAAACTGTTCCCATGCCGAAACCGTGAGTATATCTCATCTTACGGTTGTTATATTCATTTAAAGTCTGGTTGTCGTCAGGAATAAAAATTTCCTGTGCGGCAGTATAGCTTGCCTTAAGATTTTCACCTGAATAATCGGGAACAAGGTCCGCATTTTTAAACAGATAAAACTGTTTTGAATCCGGACGTTGGTTTAAGATGTTAAGGGCCGTCTGACCGTCGGTAAGGATAACGGATTCAAGCTGAGAAAGATTGTCTGTTACCGACTCTGCGGTGATTTTACCGGTCAGTGGGTATGTAACCTCGTCTACACCGTCAAGACCATAGGCACGAAGAGTACTTTCAATGCGGTACTTGGTGTAAGGACGCTCAATTGTTGCTTTGTTGGGATTTACATAAAAAGACTGAACGCCCAGAGCATAAATAGCAACAAGCAGCCAGGCAGCCGGATATACAAGCATTGAACAGAGCATATATTTGGTGCGCTTTTTTATCATAAAGATTACGGTTAATATTATTATAACGGCAACCATGAAGGGAACAAATTTATAGAAATTTGACCAAATCATTATATCTGTAAATCCACCCTGTGATTCCGTCAAAGTATTGTCAAGCATAAGATATTCTGCAGAAAATACGCTTGTAAAACCACTGATGATATATCCGGTTAAAACAATGGCACAGATATGGGCAACAATCTGTGGTTGCTGTGCGAAAACCTTCAATCCGCCGGCACCATTTCTTGCGTAATACATGAAATAAATGGTAAGCACATATATGAGAATAACAAAAAGCAGAATAAGTGCCCAGTTTGAAAGGTCAACAAATAACGGGCGTTGAAAAACGTAGTAACCGATGTTTTTCCCGAACACAGGGTCAGCATGGACAAACCAGGTGGGGTTTGTTGCCAGCATTACTGAACGCGGAATGTTATATGGCAATGAATATGCAGTTATAAACGAGAATACACCATTTAAAATAAAAAATACAGTTTTTGATTTAAGAAATGTTGCAGTTTCTTCCCATTTTAAAAGGTTGCGTTTTAGGATTATGCTTGTTGCCGAAAAGAGCAACATACTGAGAATAAAAGCCAGCGAATAGCATAAAATGCCAAGTTTTATATCTTTAATATACACAGAAAGATATTTTTCGCCTATTTCCGTAATGTTTAATGCGTTGGCATAAATGTTAACGCAAGCTATTGCTGCCGAACCTAAAACAAAAAGTATAAGCAGCCAAATCCACAACCACTTATGTTTTATTTTTACTGAACCAATATGGTCTTTGTTTTTTTCTTTTGTCATAATTTTCACCGCCTATTCAAAGAGAGCTTTTGCAAACTGGTCGGGCTTAAATCTTTCAAGAGAATCAATATCTTCACCCAGACCGATGTACTTAACGGGGATGTGTTGTTCTGCGCTGATGCCTATTATTACGCCACCTTTTGCAGTACCGTCAAGTTTTGTGAGAATAATGCCGGTAATTTCATCAAGCTCGCCGAAAAGCTTTGCCTGTGAAAGAGCATTCTGACCGGCACCTGCATCAAGCACAAGAAGAACTTCTTTTTTTGCTTCGGGGAACTTTTCTGTCGCAATTCTAAGAATTTTACGAAGCTCCTCCATGAGGTTTTTCTTATTATGAAGCCTGCCGGCAGTGTCTACGATTAAAACATCGGTGTTTCTGCTTTTGGCAGCAGAAAGGGCATCGAATACCACTGCTGCGGGGTCAGAGCCTTCGCCTTGTTTTATGAGGTCAACTCCGCATCTGTCCGCCCAAATCTGAAGCTGGTCAATCGCTGCGGCACGGAAAGTGTCGGCAGCGGCAAGAAGAACTGATTTGCCCTCTTTTTTGTATCTGTATGCAAGTTTTGCTGCAGAAGTAGTTTTACCTGCGCCGTTTACACCGATAACCAAAATAAGCTCTTTGGAGGAGGGTTCCTCCGGCTGGGGCTTACACATCATTTCAGCAATTATTTCTGCAAGGGCATCTTTTACCCCGGCAACCTCGCTTATCCGATCTTCCTTGACTTTATCGCGCAGACGGTCAATAATCTCCATTGAGGTGACGGCACCCACATCTGCGGTTATAAGTGCTTCTTCAAGTTCCTCCATAAGGTCTTCGTCAACCTTGTGGAAAACACTCAGAACACTGTCGATTTTTTCTGTAAAAGAATTTTTTGTTTTTGTAAGACCTAATTTAAGTTTATCAAAAAATGCCATGATTAATCCCTCGTTTTATATTTTATCAAGCTCAAGTGAAAGCAGGCGGGTTATACCTTTTTCCTGCATGGTTACACCGTACAAAGTATCGGCAGATTCCATTGTACCTTTACGGTGAGTAATAACAATAAACTGTGTTTTTTTGGACAGCTTGCGCAAAAATTCCGCAAATCTGAACACATTGACATCGTCAAGCGCCGCCTCAATTTCATCAAAAATGCAAAAATGTGTTGGTGAAATTTTGAGGATGGAGAATATGAGAGCAATAGCAGTAAATGCTTTTTCTCCACCTGACAGAAGTGTTATGCTCTGCAGGTTTTTGCCGGGAGGCTGAACGTTTATTTCTACGCCGCTTTCTAAAATATCGTCCGGAGTTGAAAGAGAAAGAGAGGCTTTGCCGCCACCGAAAAGCTCACGGAAGGTTTCGGAAAATACGGTGTTTAATTTTTCAAAGTTCTGTTTGAACATTTCGGTCATTACCTTGACCATCTCTTCAATGAGCTGCTCAAGCTGCTCTTTTGCTTTTAAAATATCCTCGCGCTGTGTGGTTAAGAAATCATAACGCTCTTTTGTCGATTTATAATCTTCAATAGCGCCAATATTAATATTTCCCATTGCACGCATTTTATTTTTAAGCGTGGCAACCTCTTTTTGCAGAGCAGAATACTCTAAAGTTTCGTCACGGTATACAAGGGCTGTGGAATAGGTAAGTTCATAGCCTTCCCAGAGCCTTGTAAGAATATTTTCACTTTCCGACTCAAGCTTTGTAACTCTGGACATAAGTCTGCCTTCTTCGCTCTGGAGACGGAACGCAGTTTCGTTGTGTGATTTTAAAAGTGCCTCGGCATCGTCAATCGCATTATTGCTGTCAGCTTTTTTGCCACTTAAAATTTCAAGACGAGCCTCGTCACTCTCTATTTCATGACGCAAATTTTCTGCACGTGCTTTAAGGTCATCCGCTTTTTTAAGAAGCAGCCCCGAATTTTTGCTGAAACCCTCGATAGAGGCGTTTTTCGCAGCAATCTGAGCAGTAGCGGATGATATTTCTGAATTTATGCTTTCTATGGAATTAGTGCACATTTCAAGGTCTTTTTCTGCTGAAACGGACTGAGCTGTAAGCTCGTTTAATGTTTCAGTAAGTTTAGTAAATTCCTGTTGAAGTGATGAAATGTTATCTTCAGCGTCG
Source organism: Clostridia bacterium (assembly GCA_045633565.1). Taxonomy (GTDB): domain Bacteria; phylum Bacillota; class Clostridia; order RUG12999; family RUG12999; genus RGIG7450. The sequence continues at coordinate 44,314 of JAZQYO010000027.1, forward strand.
CTGCGCTTATCAGATGAAAGCGCAAGCTGCTCATTTAACTGAGCAGAGGTTACAGATGCAGATTTTTCAAAACTTTCTGCATCGGCTTTTGATTTTTTAACCGAAGCAAGCTCAGCCTTTAAATCGCTTAAGATTTTAAGCGACTGGGCGATAGCTTCGTCAGAATGTTTAACGGCTGCCGAATGCTCTGCCATCTCACGACGTGTATCCCATAAAAGACGGGATGCACTTTCCTGTGCTGCAAGGGCTTTTTCAGCCTTGTCGGCATATTCGTCAAGCTTTTTAGCCTTCCCGTCAATTTCTTTTTCAAGCTTTGCAATTTTATCGGAAATGTTTTCAATTTCGTCACGTCTTGAAAGGCTGCCGGATTTTGTAACACTACCGCCGGATATACTGCCGCCGGCATTGACCGTGTCTCCCTGGAGAGTTACAATTTTAAATGAATAGGAATTCTTTTTGGCTATTTCAACTGCAGCATCAATATTTTCCGCAACCACAACCCTGCCAAGCAGATAGTCTATCACAGAGGAAAACTTACTGTCATATTCGGCAAGGCTTGAAGCAAGTCCTATATAGCCGGGAAGCTTTGATACATCTTTATATTCAAAAGGTTTCGGACGGGCTGCAGACATGGGCAGAAATGTCGCTCTGCCGCTGCCTGATTTTTTAAGGTAGGAGATAGCCGATTTTGCATCCTCTTCGGTGGAGGTTACAATGTGGTTGTTAGCACCGCCGAGAGCTGCTTCTATCGCATGGACATATTTGCTGTCACAGTTAATTAGCGACGAAACAGGGCCAAAGATATTACATTTTGCAAGGTCACCGGACTCGTGAGATTTCATAACCGATTTAACACTTCCGGCAAATCCGTCAAAATTATTTTCAAGGTCGGTGAGTATCTTCCTGCGGTTTTCGAGTGTTGCAAGAGTAGTTCTGTCTTTTGCAAGTTCTTCTTTAAAACCTTCAAGATTTAAAGAGGCTTTTTCAGCATCCTCTTTCGCACTCTCAAGGGTTTTCTGCAGACTGCCTGAGCGCTCTGAAAGACGCATTGTTTTTTCGCGGAGACTCTCTGCAACATCTTTCTTTTCTTTACAGAGTTTCTCTGATTCTGAAATCTCTTTTTCAAGAGTAGCCATACGGGCGCTTTCGGAGATTATAAGCTGTTTGTTTGCAGCAGATTCCGCATTTAATCTAAACAGTTTTTCATTTATGGATTCGCTGTCTGCATCAGCTGTTAAAACACCGTCACGCAATGCTTTTATTTCGTTTGAAATTTCATCAAGCCTGCCTCTGCAGTATGACACTTTTTTATGAGCAAGAGATGACTTTTCAGAGAAAGCTTTTTCAAGTGATGCCTTTTCCTCGAGAGATGATGTGAGTGCGGCAATCTGTTTTTTAAGGACATCTATTTCGCCGGTGATTCTTAAGATGTCATTTGAGGAATGCTCAACATTTGTTTTAATAATTTCAGCTTCACTTTCAGACTTTGTAATCTCTTCACGCTTTTTATAGATTTCTGCACGGAGAGAGTCTATAGCCGAATCGGCTATCCGGCTGTCTTCTTTAAGTTTTGCAATTTTCTCCTCGGTGGATTTAATGTTTTGTTCCATTAAGGAGATGTTGTCCGCAACAATTTTATGGTCCTTTTTTGCGCTGTCTAAAAGGTCTTTATTGCGGTCCATATCTGTAAGCCAGAGATTGATTTCACCCTTTTTTAAAACATCACGAAGCTCAAGATATTCTTTTGCCTTTTCTGCCTGCTCTTTTAAAGGCTCAAGTTGGGATTCAAGCTCTGCGATAATATCGTTTGCACGGAGCAGGTTGTCGTTAGTGGTCTGGAGCTTGCGTTCTGCTTCGATTTTACGGTAGCGGAATTTGGATATACCTGCAGCTTCATCAAAAACATGGCGGCGTTCCTCTGATTTGGCACTTAAAATAGCATCAATTTTACCCTGACCGATTATAGAATAACCATCTCTGCCAAGACCCGTATCCATGAAAAGCTCATGGATATCTTTAAGACGGCAGGAGGCTTTATTTATGTAATATTCACTTTCACCGCTGCGATAAACACGACGGGTAACACTTACCTCATCGAAGTCAAGCTTTAAAGACTTGTCCGAATTATCCATAGTGATGGTAACCTCAGCAAAGCCAAGCGGTTTGCGCTTTTCACTTCCGCAGAAAATAACGTCTTCCATTTTGGAACCACGGAGGGATTTGGCGCTCATTTCACCCATTACCCAGCGGATTGCATCGGAGATGTTACTTTTACCGCTGCCGTTAGGACCGACAATGGCGGTAACGCCACCGTTAAAGTCCAAAACGGTTTTGTCGGCAAAGGATTTAAACCCCTGCAGAGTTATACTTTTAAAATACATACTATATCACCAAACCTTAGTTTGCAGAATTAATTTTTCTGACCCATTTATATGTTCGTACACGAAAGAATCCTACTATGCCTTTTACAATCCCGTCTGTGTACATAAGAGCAACTACAAGTACCGGATTTAATTTAAAAATTACGCCCAGGATTATACCTACAGGAACACCGATTAAAATCATGGGAAGAAAGTCAAGCAGTGCGCCGAACAATGTATCTCCACCGCTGCGGAGTATTCCTGCTATCATTGTGAAAAGATATGTCTGAACAGGAAGATAGCACGCAAAGACCACTATAAATGATATTGCAAGCGATGTAACTTCATGGCTGAGCGCACCAAACATTGTTCCTGCGAAAAAGGGAGCACAAAGCACCATAACGCCGCCCATTATTATACCAAAGAAGATGGCATAGACTGACAAGGTGCTGGCACGCATTTTAGCTTCGGAGAATTTCTCAGCGCCGAGCAGATGGCCTAATATGATTGCAGTGGTAAATCCAATACTGTTAGGGAGAGTGGCGAAAGCCTGATAAATAACGTTTGCCACGCTCATGGCAGCTACTGTAGAAGTTCCCATGCGTCCGTAAATGGCAGAGTATGCTGTGTTGCAAAGTCCCCATGCAAATTCGTTTAATATAATGGGGAAGGAAATTATAAAGAACTTTTTAATATGCATCAGGGAAAGACCGGAAACGTCCCTTGCCGAGACCTTTATAACACGGTCTTTACCGAGATATACAAAGAAAATAATCAAAATAAGTTCAACAACTCTTGAAATAACAGTCGCAATTGCGGCACCTTCTATTCCAAGTGACGGCATTCCAAGTTTTCCGTAAATGAGAATATAGTTTAATCCCGTATTGAGGCAGATGGCAGTTACACTCGCAAAAAGCGGTAAACGGGGTTTATCTGTACATCTAAGAAGAGATGCGAAAACAAAGGAAATTCCGCTTAAAATAAATGACGGAGAAACAATTTTCACATAATTTTTCCCTGCCTCAACAAGTTCCGACTCAGAAGTCATAATGCTGAGGGCTGTTTCGGGGTAAAAAGTAAAAAATGCAACAAAAGGAACAACAAGGCAAATTGTTGCACAAAGGGCAATTATTACAACTTTTCGCATTGAGGGCAAATCTTTTCCGCCACGGAATTGCGAAATAAGCACCGACGAACCGCTCGAAATTCCGAATATCAAAAGGTTGATGCAAAAATATGCCTGGTTTGCAAGACTTACGGACGCAACAGCAATGTCGCCTTTACCCTGAAGAAGGATTACATCCATCATTCCAAGCACAAAGGTTATTAAATTTTGCAGAAAAACAGGCAGTGCAAGAGCTACGGCATGTTTTGTAAACGGTTTGCCCGGAAGCATTATTTCTCTGAAATTTGTCATAAGAAGCTCCTTAGAATGATGGGGGTGAAGACACCCAAAGTATCTTTGCGTCAGTTTTTCCGTTGTTGGAGATGTAGTGGTTGTTGTTGGGCTTGTAGCAGAAGCACTCACCCTTTTTAGCTCTGTATTTTTTATTGCCTAAATGGAGAACAATACTTCCATAAAGAACATAACCAAATTCCTCTCCGCTATGTGCAGTTTCTTCTTTATATGCACCGCCTGGACGGAGAGTTAAAAGTATGGGTTCCATTTCGTTTTTCTGAGCGTTGGGAATTATCCATTCAACAGAATAACCCATATCTTCATTTTCAGCTTCAAAATAATCGTTATCACTGAAAACAATTTTCTCATCCTTATCATCGCTGAAAAACTCGCTGAGAGTTATTCCGAGTGTTTCCAGAATATCTGCAAGTGTTGAAAGGTTTGGAGAAGTTAAATCCCTTTCAAGCTGAGAGATAAATCCTTTGGAAAGCTCACAACGCAGGGCAAGCTCATCCTGAGTGAGGTTTTTTTCCTGACGGAGCCTTTTGATTTTTCGACCTATATCCATAATTGCACCTTCTATTATCTAAAATAATACCAACTTATATTATATAACAAAAAGAGGATTATTGCAAGGAAAATTTACACAAAAAAAGCTCCCAAAGGAGCTTTTTTGCTATTAATATTTTTTAATTATCTTTTTAGGACATTTTTCTGCACAAATGCCGCAATTTTTACATTTGTCCGTATTTATTTCTGCCAGATTGTTTTGGGTTTCTATGGCATCTTCCGGACAGTTTTTCTGGCAGATTTTGCAGCCTATGCAGCCAATGTCACAAAGACCTTTCATTTCAGGCCCTTTGTTTTTTGAAGCACAGGATACAAAATATTCACTAGATGCAGGGACAAGTTCGATAAGGTTTTTGGGGCAAGCAGAAACACAGGCACCACATCCACCGCAAAGAGACTCATCTATCACGGCAATTCCATCTGAAATGGAAATGGCGTTGTTGATACATGCTTTTACACAGTTTCCAAGTCCCAGACATCCGTATGAGCAGGCTTTTGGACCACCGCCAAGCCGAGCCGCTGCACGACAATCAAAAAGGCCGTCAAAATCATATCTCAAAGGTGCGTGCTCACAATTGCCCGAGCATTTGATTCTTGCAACTTGTTTTATGTAATCTACATCTCTGCCGATAATTTCCGAAATGGCCTCAGCAGCTTTTTCGCCGCCGGGTGCACATCCACCGGGGTTGGCGGTCCCTTCGACAACTGCCTTTGCATAGGATTCACAGCCCGCAAATCCGCAGGCACCGCAGTTTGCGCCCGGAAGAATTTCTATTATCTTTTCCACACGTTCGTCTTCTTTTACATGGAAGAATATGGAGGCAAGACTGAGAGCTATACCAAACAAAAGTCCGAGTGCGCCTAAAATGGCAACAGCGTAAATAATACTAATTATATTCATAGCTCACCCTCCTTAAAAACTAAAGCCCTGGAAGCCTAAAAATGCAAGTGAAAGAAGTGATGCGGACACAAGAGAAATGGGCAGACCCTTCATGAATTCGGGAATGTCACTTTCCTCAAGACGTTCTCTTATTCCTGCAAAAATGACTATCGCAAGTGTAAAACCAAGTGAGGCAAATATTGCAAACACAATCGCTTCGGCAAGGTTGTAGCCATTTGTCTGGATTAAAATTGCAGAACCGAGCACGGCACAGTTTGTTGTAATAAGAGGCAGGTATATTCCGAGCGATTTGTAAAGTGCCGGAAGATATTTTTTCATTACCGTTTCAACAAACTGAACAAGGGATGCAATAACCAGGATAAATGCTATCGTCTGCAGATATGCAAGACCGAGTGCATTAAGTGCAAGTTGAACAAGCCAGGTGAATATGGAGGAAAGCAGTATTACAAATAAAACTGCCATACCCATACCCATAGCAGTATTAATTTTTTTGGATACGCCTAAAAAAGGACAAATACCCATGATTTTTACAAGGACAAAGTTTTCGGCAAGCATCGCCGTGAAAGCAATTGTAATATAATGTAAAATCATTCAGCCTCACCGCCTTCCCTGCGTTTTCTGATTACGCCTAAAACGGCAATTATAATACCAAGTGTTAAAAATCCTCCGGGTGCCACGGTCATTACTTTTGCACCGGCAAAATTTTCGCCAAAAAGGGAAATTCCATAAAAACTGCCGTTTGCAAGAAGCTCTCTAACAGTAGCTATAATGCTGAGCGCAAGGGTAAATCCCACGCCCATGCCAAGTCCGTCAAGTGCAGAGTGAAGAACGCTGTTTTTGGAAGCGAAAGCTTCTGCTCTGGCGAGAATTATGCAGTTAACAACTATAAGCGGAATAAATACGCCGAGACTTTTGTTCAAAGCGGGCAGATATGCTGACAGGAGCATCTGGACAATGGTTACAAAACCGGCGATTATTACAACAAAAGATGCTATACGGATTTCGTCGGGGATGATTTTTCTCAGTAGTGAAATTACAACGTTTGAACAAATAAGTACAAAGGTTGTTGCAAGTCCCATTCCAACTGCATTGTTTACCGAGGTTGAAACGGCAAGTGTGGGACACATACCGAGAAGAAGTACTAAAACGGGGTTTTCCGTGATTATACCATTAAGGAAGGTTTTAAAATATTTGTTATTCATTTGTCATACCTCCCGCAAGTTTATTTTCAACAATGTTAAGGGCACGCTGGACGCCGCCGGTTACGGCTTTTGATGTAATGGTAGCACCCGACATAGCCTGAATTTTACCGCCGTCATTTGTAAGTTTTACTTCATCGGCAGCAAGGTTTTCGAACATACCTGTAAACTCAGGGTTTTTTGCATTATCGCCAAGCCCGGGAGTTTCAGACATGTCGGTTATGGAAATGCCGCTGACAGTTTTGTCTGCGTTGATGCCTATCATCATATTTATTTCGCCACCATAGCCCGACTCTGAGAGAGATACTGCATAACCAACAAGGTCGTTGTCGTTAAATGCGGCATAAAGCTCGTGGTCGTCAGCTATGCTCTCGAGAAGTGTGTAATTTTTTGCCGGAATAACTTGTGACATTGCGGCATTTTTTGCTTCCTGCTGACGCAGGGCAATGGTGTTTTTGGTTGCTTCATTTGTAACACCTAATAAAAGCGCCATTGCAACACATATAGCAAGGAGAATACCGCTGAGTTTAAAAACTTTTTTAAGCATTTACCTGGGCCTCCTTCTTTTCTTTAAAGTGGCCGAATGGTCTGGGACGGATATATCTGTCAATAAGAGGTGTCGCTGCGTTCATGACAAGTATTGCATAGGTTACACCTTCTGCGTAGCCACCGCACATACGGATAAGGCTGGTGATAAGTCCACAACCGATACCCATTACAATCTGACCAAGCGGGGTAACCGGAGAGGTGGTATAATCTGTTGCCATGAAAACGGCACCGAGCATGAGACCGCCTGTCATGATATGCATTGTTCCCACAATCAGACCTTCCGAGAAAGTTCCGCCCGCAAACAAATGTCCCATAACAAACGTAGTGAGCATATAAGAAAGAGGGATTCTCACAGAGATAACTTTTCTTATTACAAGGTAAAGTCCGCCAAGAAGAATGAGTACCGCAGATGTTTCACCGATACAACCGCCGATGTTACCGAAGAACATGGAAGACAGTGGTGGAAGCTCTGAAAGATTCCCGGCATTTAAGGATGAAAGCGGAGTGGCAGTTGAAATGGCGTCTGTTCCGAAAAAGGAAGGAGCAGTCCACTGGGTGAGATATACCGGCCATGAGGCAAGCAGAAAAGCACGTCCGCAAAGTGCAGGGTTCATAAAGTTATGACCAAGCCCGCCAAAAAGCTGTTTTACAATGATTATCGAAAAAGCTCCTCCGATTATTACAATCCAAAGTGGTGTTGACGGGGGGAGTGAATATGCGAGTAAAAGACCCGTTACAACTGCTGAAAGGTCACCTGTTGTGATGGGCTTTTTCACAAGTTTGCACCAAATATATTCCGCAAGCACGCAGCTTACAATTGATGTAGCTATGACGGAAAGTGCGGAAATACCAAAGAAGAAAATTGCAGCAAGTCCTGTTGGGATAAGTGCTATTATAACGTCGAGCATTACAAAACTTACACCTTCGCTTGTTTTTATATGCGGAGATGAAGTCACAGTATTATTCAGTTTCATAAAATCCGCCTTTCTGTGTTATTTTCTGTTTGTATAAAGAGTCTGAACCTTGTTTTTTGCAATCCTGATGCTTTCAAGCAGATTTCTGCGTGAAGGGCATACATACGAACAACAACCGCATTCAATACAGTCGGCAGCATTGAGTTTAAGCGCTTTTTCAGCATTGTCGCTTCTGCCGGCTGCAGAAATATCAAGCGGCACAAGTCCCATAGGACAGGCAGTTACACATTTTCCGCAACGCAGGCATGGGCTTTCTGAATAAACAGAAGTTTCTTTTGACGATAGTGCAAGAATTCCTGAAGTTGTTTTAATTACAGGAACTTCGGTGTCAAAGACTTGCGTTCCGGTCATAGGACCGCCCGAAACAACCTTAATGACATCCTCACCTAATCCGCCGGCTGCAGAAATAACCTCGTCAAACAAAGTTCCCATGCAAACCGAATATACGCCGGGATTTTTAATTCCAAAACCTGAAACAGTTACTCTGCGGCGTATTACAGGCATTCCTTTTTCTACCGCATTTTTTATAGAAATAGCTGTATCAACATTTGTGACAACCGCACCCACATCTGCAGGAAGCTTTCCGGAGGGAACTGTTCGTCCCAGGACAGATTTAATAATATGCTTTTCCGAGCCCTGAGGGTATTTGGTTTTTAAAACTGCTATTTCAATAGGGGTTTTGCCAATATGTTCTCTGAGGGTTCTTATAGCGTCAGGCTTGTTATTTTCAACAGCAATGACACCTTTTTTGCAGCCGACAATCTTCATAATTATTTCAAGACCACGTATTAAATCGTCAGGCTGCTCCAGCATTGCACGATGGTCAGAAGAAAGGTAAGGCTCACATTCTGCACCGTTAATGATAACACAGTCTATAGGTTTGTCCTTGGGTGGATTAAGCTTGATATGAGCAGGGAAACCTGCACCACCCATACCGACAATACCTGCCTCACGTATAATCTCAAGAAGTTTTCCGGCATGAATTTTCCTGTAATTATTTTTTTGTTTTTGTATCTCGGTATATTTGAAATCATTTTCAATAATTACTGTTTCAATCATATTACCGGAGGGATGAAGGTACTTTTTTATCTCCTTTACGGTACCTGACACGCTGGAGTGTACCGGTGAGGAAACAAATGCCTCACTGTCACCGATTTTCTGTCCCACTAAAACCTCATCGCCGGGAGAGACGATTGGGGTGCAGGCAGCACCGATGTGCTGGGAAAGTGGTATGTACACAAACTGCCCCGGGTCTAAAAATATGGTTTCACAGCTGTTTGTCAGCGATTTTTTATATGGCGGATGAATTCCGCCTCTAAAAGCGGTTATTTTCATATCCGAGCCCCTTTCAGTGAAAAAATTAATATAAATTAATTATATAACAAAGTGCACCAAAAATCAACAAAAATCAGTAAAAATTTGTTGATAGTAGTAAAAAAGTAACTATAGTAGAATATGCGTGTAAATATTTACAATTACAATGAGAAAGGGGAAAAATATGGAAGCTATCAGAAAATACCTTAAAAGTTTAGGTTTTAGCCTGATAAGTCAGGATTTTTACAGGCAGATTTACAGTTGGCTTGACTGGTATTCGGGGAAGGTGCCAAGTTTTCACCAGTACAGTCAGTTTAATGGTAAAAAGGCTGTGAAAAGAAACAGGTACTCCCTTGGTATGAGCAAAAAAGTGTGCGAGGATTGGGCAGACCTTCTTTTGAATGAAAAAACGTCTGTCCGTGTAACAAATCCCGAGGCAAACGAGTTTTTAAACAGGGTGCTTGAGAAAAACAATTTCCGTGTAAGAAGCAACAGACTTGTTGAAATTACTTATGCTATGGGAACGGGTGCGTTTGTGGAGTATCTGGATGAGGATGGCATAGCGATAGATTATATTCGCGCAGATATGATTTATCCGCTAAGCTGGGAAAACGGAGAAATTACCGAATGTGCTTTTGCCAGCGAAAAAGTAATGGGTGGACAAAAATGCATATATCTTAATATGCACGTCAAGGAAAAGGGCTGCTATAAAATCATTAATAAGCTTTTTGTGAAAAGAAAAAATGGGGGCATTGAGGAAACTCAGCTTCCCGAAGGCATTGCTTCTGAATATATTGCAGTAAGCGACAAGCCCATGTTCCAGATAATAACGCCTAATATTGTCAATAATTTCGACCCGGACAACCCTATGGGAATTTCAATTTTTGCCAACTCGCTTGATGTTCTGCAGGGAATTGACCTTGTGTATGACAGCTATCAGAATGAGTTCAGATTAGGTAAAAAACGAATTTTGATTCCTGCCGGAATGGCACATATTCACAGGGATGATACCGGGATTATGCCTATTTTTGACGATAACGATACCGAATTTTATGTTATGAATGACAAGTCGCTGGGTGAACTTCGTGAAATCAACATGGAACTTCGGGCAGAGCCTCATGAAAAGGCTCTTAAGAAAAATCTCGATTTACTTTCTGCAAAATGCGGTCTGGGCAGTGGTAGGTATAGCTATGAAAACGGAAGTGTAAAAACTGCAACTGAGGTTATAAGTGATAAGAATGAGCTTTACCAGAGCGTCAGAAAGCATGAAATTATCATCAGACGGGCGGTTACAGAGCTTGCGGACAGTGTTTTAAGACTGGGCGGATTTGAAAATAACGAAATCAGCACATATTTTGATGACTGTGTTATTGAAGATACTGCCACACTCTCCGACAGGGCACTTAAAGAGCTGGAACACGGCATTATTGACAAAACCGAATATTTTATGAGGGTTTATAATATGTCGCAGGCCCAGGCAGTGCAAAAGGTAAATGAAATAAAAAGCCGTGTCGGTATATGACAAAAAAGAAGCAGACAAATTTAAGAACATACCTTGAAGAAATTCAGGGAGAGGTTTGCGGAATTGTCGGAATGTATCTGGGCGAGCTAAAAAACCGTGAAAAGCTTGAAGGAGCGCCAATCCATCAGATTGCGACAGCAGTAGGGACAATACTTGAAAAGTTCACCAAACATACTGCTCAGCCGGCGGATAACGGTATTTTGGAGGAGCTTATACGTGCGCTGCAAAATGATGATAGTAGTAACGATAAATAAGATAATATAATCGGCGTGTCAGTTAACTGAAACATTTGTCGTGGCAGGACATATAAACTGCCAAAAATTCCCTTGCGGAACGGGATATAAACTTTCTGCATTTATCGGAGGAAAAATGGAATTTTTAAAAGAGGCTTTGGGAGAAGAATTTGAAAGTTTTAAAGAAAAAATTGACAGATTTAATGAGCAAAGTGAAAGTGGAATTAAACTTGCAAATCTGTCGGAGGGCGGATATGTAAGCCGTGAAAAATACGACGCATTATGCTCGCAGATTGAAAAGCTTAAAGAAGAAAGTGCAAAACCTTTAAAAGAGGAAATAGAGCAGCTTAAATTAAAAATGGCAGATGCTGAAAACAGTCATAAAATTGATATGCTGATAAAAAGCTCGGGAGCTAAAAATCTTACAGCGGTAAAAGCACTTTTGGACCTTGAAAATGCTGATGCTGAGTCAGTCGCAAAGCAGCTTGAAATTATCCGCAACGAAAACGAATATCTTTTTGAAAAGCCACTTACTCCGGGAGCTACCGGCATGCGCCAGGGAAGTGCCCGGAAAGAATCATCAGCCGAGGAGGAACTCAGAAAAAGACTCTTCGGTAAATAAAAAATCGGAGGTAATTTTATTATGGCATTAACACTTTCAGATGCACAGGCATTATCGGGAAGCAAATTTTCCGCACAGGTCATTGACGAGTTCAGACACGACCCTCTCTTTGACATGATGCTTTTTGACAACAATGCAAAGGCACAGGGTGGCAAATCCCTGACCTATGTTTACAACAGAGTGACAACTCTGCCGACAGCGGATTTCAGAGCTATCGGTTCTGATTATACTGCACAGGAAGCAAAAACTACACAGTACACAGTAACACTTAAACCCTTTGGCGGCTCTTTCGAGGTGGACAGAATTCTCCAGAGCGACGAGCAGCAGGTAATGGACCTTATTCAGTTTGAGCTTTCACAGAAAATTAAAGCTACAAAAGCACTCTTTACCGATACTTTTATCAACGGCGATGCAGACAGCGGCAACGCTTTTGATGGTATTGATACAGCTCTTACCGACAGTAACACTGAGGTTGTTCCGACTGCGTCAATTGATCTTTCTACTTCTGAAATGATTACTGCAAACGGCAACCTTTTCATGGATGAACTTGACAGAATGCTTTCTAATCTCGATGGCGTACCTACTGCCATTTTAGTTAACAGAAAGCTCGCTTCTGTAATCAACGGTATTGCAAGAAGAAGTGGTTATTTCTCAACCAACGAGGCGGACGCATTTGGCGCACCTGTTACAAAATACGCAGGTATTCCCATTATTTCACTTGGTGACAAGCCGGGCGCATTTGGTGGTGAAACATCAATTATTCCTGTATCTGGCGAGGGAGAAACATCCCTGTATGCTATCAGAATCGGGCTTGATGGTGTTCACGCAATTTCTCCTGAGGGAAACAATATTGTAAATACATACCTTCCCAATATGGCAGAACCGGGTGCTGTTAAAAAAGGTGAGGTTGAAATGATTTCAGCCGTAGCGCTTAAAGCTACCCGTGCGGCAGGCGTTTTAAGAAATATCAAGGTAGGTTAATCCATATACGCAGATGCCGCACATGTTGCGGCATCTGCTGTAAAAGAGGTGAATATATGAATATAGATTATGATTATTACAGTAATATTTATCGGGGAAACATTATTCCTGTGGGAGACCATGTAAAATATCTGCGCAAAGCGGAATCTTATGTCGGTAGTCTTATTTTTGGCAGAGACCCGGGAGACCACACAGAAAGCGTAAAACTTGCGGTCTGCAATGTTGCGGAGCTTTTGTATCTTGACGAATCAAGGCAGGGAATAACCTCAGAAAATGTTGACGGGTACAGTGTGAGCTATGCTGAAAGTGATATTGAAAAAAGTATATACGATGCAACGGCAGTATATCTTGCTGACAGCGGACTGATGTATGCAGGGGTGAGCGAATGATTAAAGACAGAAAAAATCTCACCCTTTTCAGGTATGATGCAGAATCGGGCGGATGGACAAGCTTTTACATCAAAAACGCACTGATTCATAACTGTCGTGGGATTCACGAGGGACTCAGAGGCGTGAAATATGCAGGGCAGTCAATCATTCGTGTTAAGATTAAAAACCCAAACGATGTTTACTGCGGCGATAAAATTGCTGTTGGACTTGTAAAAGGAGAATGTCCACCGGATGCTATGACGGTGACGGGGGTTACCGATAACGGCCGGGGAACAAGTTATGTCCGTCACATCAAAATTACATGTGAGGGTTGATATATGAGAGAAATAGTTAACTTTTTCAGGACTTGTCCTGCTCTTTCGGGAAAAATGGTGAGAGAAGATTACCTGGGGCCTGAGTCGGGCAGTGTGGCAATAGCACCGGATGGCGGAGAAAGTGTTTTGAAAGCCTATACATCGGGAGATATGCTGGGGCAGATTTGTTTTAAAATTCTTGTAAGGGATAATTATACGGGGGCTGCCAATGAACTTTTTAAAGAAATTACGCATTGGCTGACAAACGTAAAATCTCTGCCCGAGCTTTCAAAAGGACTTGCACAGTATATTGATGTGCTGGAGCAACCGGTGCTTGTCAAAACTGATGTCAGTGCAGGAATTTATGAAATGAAGCTTAGACTGGTTTATTACCGGGAAGGAGAATTTATATGAGTAACATTGTTAAAAGAAGTGAAAAGATACCATTTTACGGAGTGGTAAAAGAAGGAAATGTACTGTTTACAAGAATGACAGGATTTACCGAAATGTCAGTAAACAAAAATCCAATTGAACATAAACGCCAGTATGTGGATGAAGATTTTGAAAGAAATGATGTTGTTGGCTACACCACATCACTTACATTTTCATTTGATTTGTTTAAGGATAATGAAGTTCATGGCGATATAGCAGACATTTTTGACACCGAACAGGTGGGCGACGGTGCACTTCGCAGCATTGTAATTGTGGATTTAAGCAGCGGAGACGGCAGTGAGTATAATGCAGTTAAGCGTGATTTTACGCTTATTCCCGATAAAGAGGGCGACTCTGCTTATGCTTACACTTATTCAGGCACATTAAATGCTGCGGGTGAGAAAATTTTCGGCAAAGCAACTACTGCTGACGGTTGGCAGACCTGCACATTCCAGCCAAATGTTTAATATTTTGACGGATGTGTTGCCTGACAGGGTGACGGTGGACGGCGAAGAATGCTACATGAAAACCCATTTTAAAAGATGGATAGAATTTGAGCTTATTATGACAAATCCCAAATTGAAAGATGAAATAAAGCTGGCGGCAATTTTGCCGCTTTGCTTTAAAAAACTGCCGTCAAGTGCAGACAGGGCTGTTAAGGCGTGTATGAAATTCTATTGCGGAAATACAAAAAAAGGAAAGGGCGCTTCAAAAGCAAGTTACAGTTTTCTTTATGATGCGGAGCTTATTTATGCAGCGTTTTTGACGCAGTATGGGATTGACCTGTCAAGCCAGGATATGCACTGGTATAAATTCCGTGCACTTTTTAAGGGACTTAAAAGTGACAACAAGATATCTGAGGTTATGCAGCTTCGGGAAATGAACCTGTCAGAAATAAAGGATGCGGACATGCGCAGAAAATATAGTAAACTCAAAAAAATCTGGGAGTTGCCCGATTTAAGAACCGACAGCGAAAAAGAAAATGAAATTGTTTTTGCTGTTGAAGGACTTGTTTAAAGGGGGTGCATTATATGGCGAAAAACACAATTTCAATGAAAAAATTCAGGTCTAACCTGACCAAAATCAGCAGACTCGCAAAATCAGGATATAACTCAATTACATCGGTTGCAAGACAGATAATCGCCACCGTTACAAACATTGCTTCAAAAATATCTGTTCTGTCGGAAAATGCGGCGTGGCAGGGAGGAAACGAAAGCTTGCCGGCTGACAGTTATCAAAGCTATTATAACCAGGCAAGCAAAGCTGAAGAAGCATATTTAAATAACAGCCTCGAAAATCTTGGGAGGTACAAGGACGAGGTTATATTTGATATTTACACAATCAGGGATGCATTGTCACACAATACTGAACAGATGGGTTATAAACTGGCAGATACAGTGACGGCTGCCTTTGGACAGGCAGCAGATGATTTTTTTGCAGAAGGTATGGCCGGCGGAATAAGCTTTGGCAGCGGTTTTGTTCAGGGGCTTGAGGAAAAAATGGATAAAGCAAGAGGAGTAGTTTTGTCCGCAATGCAGGACATGAATGCCATGTTTGGCTCTGTAAGTTCAGCGGTAAGTAACATTTCAAATGTGACTTATTCCAATCCAAGCTATAATTTTTACGGTAGCGGGCAGACAGTCAGCGAGCAGCTGAGCGAAGCAAGACGTGCAGAAATAATAAATCAACTCAGGGCAGTGGGATAGGAAGGAGCTGAAAAATGAAAGGTAAAATTTTTTTTGAAAACGACCGGGGCAGGATGGAAATGCTGCTTGGCGGAACCGGTCCTGTCCGGATAAGTGTCCTTTCCGGTTTTGGTAATCCCGAAAAAAACTATTCTGCTGCTTTTTTTGCAGGCAAACCTGGTCAGAAGACTACCGGTGCGGTCGCAAAAGCAAGGACAATGGTTATAAGCGGCGATATTTGGGGGGACCGGAGCCTGTCTGAAAAAATGCTTAAAATTTTGGATGGGCCGGGCAGACTTACGCTTGATTTTGAAAATAAAAAACGTGAAATTTTCTGCAACCAGGCAGACCTGTCGTTGGGGGCAAGAAGGGGAGGATATACCAGCTTTGTTTTAACCCTTGTTGCAGATGAGGTGTATTTTACCGATACATTTCAGACAAGGACAGCTGTGTTTGCAAGAGAGGATATGCTGCTAAGAGATATTGTTTTCCCCTGTGTGTTTACAAGAAAAAACACCGAGGCGACAATAGAAATTTTTGGTGAGGTAAATGTTGAGCCTGTCATATATATTTACAATTATGCTGATAATCCTGAGAATAAGGAAAAGGGAATAATTGTCCAAAACATTACCACCGGGCAGAAAATAACACTTGAAACGGGCATGACCAAGAATGAGTGTATAACCATTGATATAAAAAACCGAAAAGTTACAAGCTCGGACAAAGGTGACATTCTGCACCTTATTTCCGACGACACATTCTTAAGTAAATTCTGGCTCAAACCCGGTCTAAATCATCTTTGCGCATGGCATGGAAATACCGGCGAGGACATAAGTGTGATTTTAAGCTATCGCAGCAGTTACAGGGAGGGGATTTTCTGATGGATGATATCCGTATTTATGATACAGATTTTAACCTGTTGCATATAGAAAATGACGTTGTTTCATCCAATTGGACCATTAACTTTAACTCGGTGGGAACCTTTGAAATACATACCCTTGCCGACACACAGACGGCTCAGATAATAGCCCGGAACTTTGACTTTATTCAAAATAAAATTCCGGTTATCCTTCAGGGAGATTTGCAGGGAATTGTAACAGGAATCAGATTGAGTGACGATTTTGCAATTTACGGAAAAACCTGTAACTGGCTTCTGTCCAGAAAAATTGTGCCAAAATTTATAAGCAGTGACCTGCCGGTAAGCTGTAATCCGGAGGAGATTGCACGGTATATTGTGTCGAATGCTTTTTCCGATCAGGATAATTTTATTCTTGGTGAATATGTGGGACTCGAGGATATTGATAGCTTCTGGAGGAACACATATAATCCCGTTTCGGATGTGGTGTCAGACCTTCTTGCAAAGAAAAACGCGGGACATGATGTAAAGTTTGACAGGATAAACAAAAGATGGATTTTTAACATTTATCCGCCAGCCTATCCTGAAATGATTTTGTCCGGTGCAAACGGAAATGCTTCCGGAATGGAATATACCTACAGTATAGACAACTACTTTTCTGAATGCTGGTATGAGCAGGAGCAACAGTTTGTGGACGGAGAATTTCCCGATCCGGTATGGACCAAATTTGTAAAGGATGAGAAAACAGGCATTTTCCGCAATGAGTGTACTATAAATGCGACTGTGGAAAGCGAAGTCCAAAGCCTGATTAAAGAAAAGACGGTAAAATCTGAAATTGTTACCGATGTACTGGGAGAAGACTTCAGACCGGGAGATATTCTGCGGGTGCAGTTTTTAAATGGGAAAATTGCAAGGACAGTGAAAAAACAGGTTTCGGGAGTTCAGCTTGGCTGGGAAAACGGAAAAAAGACCAGGCAGCTTATTTTAAAAGATATTTAAGAGGTGAGAAAAATGGCATACAGTTTTGATTTTAAAGATAATGTTATTTACGGAGCAGATGATATAAACGCTATAAGAAAAAGTATTCTGACAAAAGGTGTTGTGGAAGAGTCGGCAGACAGCTGCAAGGCAATTTTATCAGACGGTGTTGTAAAAATATGTAAAGGCCAGGCGATTTTTGATGATGGCTCAAAAATTGAGGTTGACTCCGATGGCGTAGAAAGACAGTATGTAAGTGGACAGCCTAATTATGTATATTTTCTGAATAATACGCTTGCGGGAGTGTGCGAAGTTATTGTATCAACAGCTTTTCCCGAAAATGATTATGTGATGCTTGCAGAAATTGATGAACTTGGCGAAATATCGGACAAAAGGGAGTTTACAGAGCTTAAAACTGCCGACACACAAAGGTATATTGAAAGCTTTAGTGAAACAGTCAGTCTGATGGATACTGTCGGTTCAACAGCAACTGTCACTTTGCCGAAAAGCAACTGTAGTATGGTAGAATTCTACATGGATTTTGCCTCAAACTCATGGATGATAATTAATATATTTCCTAAAGAAAACGGGCGGATTTATTGGCAATATTCCAACGGAATGTTTGACGAGGGTGAGCTATTGCCTATGAATGTCTACGGAAGAAGCAGAGAAATCGGCGTTGCGGTAAGTGGCAACAGACTAACGCTGTCAATAGAAAACAGTACCCAAAACAGCACCGATATTCGTGAAGTAAAAATTTGTGGTTATTGTGTACGATAGGGGGAAGCGGTTATGATAAAAATTTATTCCGGCGGTGAAAAAATAAGCTGCAGCACAGAAGACACATTTTTACTTACGGTTGACTCGGAAAACGGGTTTGAGGCCGGTACAAGCTTAAAATTTCAGGTGGCAAAAGATGAAGATGGGGAACTTTTGATTGATAAAATTTTCAGTCCGGACGGTGCGACTTTTCAGATTGAACTGACGGAAGAAGAAAAGCCTGCACTTGGAGAATATGTTTACAGAATAGTGCTGATGAGCGCAGACAAAAGTGTTATAACCCAAAAAAGCGGACAGCTTGAAGTGAAATGGGGTGCTTAATATGGCAGAACTAATTTTATCCGCAAAGTCCCCGCAAAAAATCATTTTAGAGTCAAAAAGTAAAAACCAGCACAATAATCTTGGCAATCTTTCTTTTGACAAAAGTGGTCATACGGGATTTCAAAAAGAGCTTACCGCACAGCAACTTGCAAACATTCAGGCCGTTTCGGAAAAAGTCGACAAAGCTTATGTTGACTCCGCCATACAGTCAGCAATTCTTGACAGCTGGGAGGTTGCTGTATGAGTATTCATAAGGAAAAATTTACTGAGATTGCTGATGCGATACGCAGTAAAACAGGAGAAACCGGATTAATAAAACCTTCTGACTTTGCAGGTAAGGTTAATGAGGTTTTTAAAGCCGGGGCAAAGTCTGAATATGATAGCTTTTGGGATGCGTTTCAGCACAACGGAAAAAGAACTGATTACAGACACGCTTTCCGTGGCATAGGCAATTTTGATGCAGGCTGGAATGAGGAAATATTTAAACCGAAATATGACATAAAACCCTTGCAGGCACAAAGTATTTTTTACAATACACGGTTTTTAGCAATAGACCTTAGACCGGCGCAATTCAAAGAAAGATTTGGCGTTGAATTTGATTTGTCAAACAGTACATCTTTAGACCAATTTTTAAGCGATTCTGCTATATATGCGGTTGGTACAATAAATGCGTCGAAACTGTCAAACAGACTCTATTATGTATTTTTTGGTGCGATAAATTTACATACTATCGAAAAACTTATATTGCCTATGGCAGCAGAGCCATCAATGAATACAACGGCTGCTTTTATGAATTGCAACGCATTAACTACTATTTTGGAAATTGAAGGGGTGTTTGGCAATAGTTTTTCTTTTTCTTACAGCCCATTAGGAAAGGATACAATAATGCGAATTATAAACGCACTTGCAGATTATTCTGATGGCAGTTATAAAAAAACATTAACACTTGGCACAAAAAACCTTGCAAAGCTGACCGATGCAGAAAAAGCTGTTGCGACAGAGAAAGGATGGACACTTGCGTGATTGAAACAAAAATTGAGCTCAGAAAACTTACTGCTGCCGAAGGTATGACACTCACAAATGGTGAAGCGTACGGAAAAGAGGTTTATCTCGGCAAAAATGACAGCCCTGATAATTGGTATGAAATTACCGATGCAGAATATGAAAAAATATTGGCAGAACAGGAAAAGGGCGTGCCGGAAAATGATTAGAGATTTTATTCCAGAGGAAAAGTATGCTCTCAAATGTCCTTACAAAATGACGCCCGAGTTTATTGTAATACATAATACTGCAAATGATGCGAGTGCAAAAAATGAGATATCATATATGAAAAATAATGACTCTGAAACAAGTTATCATTATGCTGTTGATGATGTTGAAATAATTCAGGCAATTCCAACCTGTCGTAACACATGGCACGCAGGCGATGGTGCAGACGGAAAAGGAAACAGATATGGTATTGCAATAGAGATTTGCTACTCAAAATCGGGTGGAGAAAGGTTTTTAAAAGCTGAGGAAAATGCAGCAAAACTTGTTGCGTCGCTTTTAAAGGAGTGGGGCTGGACTATTAGCCAGGTGAAAAAACATCAGGATTTTTCAGGGAAATACTGTCCCCACAGAACACTTGATTTGGGTTGGGACAGATTTTTGAAAAAGGTGAAAAGCTATATGGAGTTGACAGAAGTAAACGATATTGTCAGGGAACTTTCTGAGAGAGGGATAATAATAGACAAAGACCTTTGGCTTGAAAAACTGGGACAGGATGAAAATTCATACTGGCTTGCGAGAAAATGTGTGAATTATATACGTAAAGAGGTGAAATAGGTGGAAAAAATAAAAATTACCATAAGTGGTCTTTTAGCAGTGATAACAGCAAAACTGGGAATACTTGCAGTCCCTGTTTATATACTGATTTTTTTAAATATAGTTGATTATTCAACGGGAATTGCAGCGGCATACTACAAGGGTGAAAATATATGCAGCAGAAAAGGATTTCGTGGCATTGCAAAAAAAATATGTATGTGGCTTTTGGTAGCGGTGGGTGTAATAATAGATAAAATGCTGATTTACACTGCTTCTGTAGCACATATCAACCTGTCAGTTTCTTTTATGGCAGGCTGCTTTGTAGCGATATGGCTTATTTGCAATGAGGTGATTTCCATTTTGGAAAACATAAGCGATATAGGGGTAAAAGTGCCGGCATTTATGGAAAGTATTCTTAAAGCAATAAAAGGCAAAATTGAAAAGGACGCCAGATGAAAAGTTGTCCACCCAATCGGGTGGACAACTTTTTTATTTTATTTTTTTCCTTTGGGACAATTTTTTACACATATCCCGCAGACAACTCCACGGCCAATATGCTGAAAATTCTTTTTCATATATTCCGAACAAGCCTGCCTGTCAAGAGTTTCGGTGGGATTTTCAAGACTAAAGGGAGTGGAACTGATTGCCATTGCAGGACAAAGTTTTACGCAAACTTCACAATCCCCGCAGATGTCGCCGTTAAACGGCTCATCTGCCGGCAGAGGCAAATCTGTTAAAAGTGTACCAAGTCGTACCCTGGGACCAAATTTGTGGGAAATGAAAAGTCCGCTTTTGCCTATGCCGCCAAGTCCGGCAAGTCTTGCTGCTGTTTTGTGCTGAAAAAATCCGCTGTATCCGGAAATGCTCTGAGATGCCGCAACGGGAATATATCTGCCACCCATTTTTTCTATTTCCATTCCGGTTTTTAAAAGAATGTTGTCAATATGTGCATTCACAGTTCTGTAATGGTGGAAATATACATGCGTGGGAGCATCAGTGATGCCTTCTATTACAGCATCCGAAAGCTTTACAACAATGGATACGGCATATTTAAAATGGGGGCTGTCGGTGACTTTTTCGGAAGTATCTTCGCCGATTAAAGCAAAGCCGGTGTCATGGCAGCCGTATGAAAGTATTTTCTCTTTTAAGTGGTTCATAACAATCATCCTAATATCCAGTTAAGGAATGGTGCTGCTCCTGAAACAACAAGGTAATATGCAGAGGAAACTATTACAGATGCAATTATAACACCTAGTGTTATCGCAGGAAGTGCATACTTTAATCGCATATCAAGCAATGCGGCGATAAGTGCACCTGTCCAGGCACCCGTGCCCGGCAGTGGTATTGCAACAAATATCAAAAGTCCCCAAAAATTGTTTTTTATAACCTTGTCTGATTTTTTGAAAGCTCTTTCCTCAAGTTTTTGCACAAATGTGCGAAGTGCACCGAGCTTTTTAAACCATTTAAAAATGGGTCTTATAAACAAAAGTATAAAGGGAATTGGGAGCAAATTTCCGGCTATGGTCAGAATTATCGCAAGAGGCAGGCTTACACCTGAAGCAAGCGCAACAGGCAGCGCACCCCTAAGCTCTATAACAGGCACCATAGATATTAAAAACGCCCAAAGTTCAGCGAACTGCTTTAAATGTTCCAACATAGAAAAATACCTTTCAAAAATCAAGTAATATACGGTGCAGGATTAACTTTTACTCCGTTAAGAATAACCTCAAAATGAAGGTGCGGACCGGTGGAATAACCTGTGCTGCCGATGGCAGCAATTGTATCCCCACGGGATACAGATTGTCCCACTGTAGCATATATTTTGCTGCAATGCGCATAAAGAGTAGACATTCCGTTTCCGTGGTTTACAATCAGGTAATTGCCGTAACCATAGTTGCCGTAAATAACTCTTGAAACGGTACCGGTGTCTGCCGCAACAATAGCATTACCGGTTGCGATAGCAATATCCATGCCGGTGTGATTATTTATTTTTGTTTCAGAACGATAACCGAAATTGCTGGAAATATATCCGCCTGCAGGAACGGGCCACTGAAGCTGACCTGAGCCTTTTTTAGCCACTTTATAATCGTTGGAAAGAGCAGAAGCAGCTTTTTTTGTTTCCTCCTCCTGGGCAGCAATAGCTTTTTTATATTCATCTATATCAGCAGCAAGCTCTTTCATTGCAGACTGCTGTTCGGAAGCTAAGCTGTCAAGATGTGATTTCTGTGAAGAAAGCAGGTTTCTTGACTGCACCTGTTCGTCTTTTTTAGCTACAACAAGAGCTTTTGCGTCTTCAACCTCTGTTTTGAGCTTTGATATTTCGTTCATTACATCGCGGTCATGATTTATTATGTTGCTGACAAGAGTGAGACGGAGAAGAAAATCCGAAAAACTGTCAGCACCCAAAATAACGTCAAGATAACTTGTTGACCCACGGTACTGAAGAGCACGCAGACGGGTTTCGAAATTACCTTTTTTTACGTCAAGCTGAACGTTTAAATCGTCAATTTTGGCATTTTGCTCAGCTATTTCGCTGTCCAGTGTGGAAATCATATCATTTACTTCATCAATGTCATCCTGAAGGGCAGTGATCTTCTCGTCATAGGCGAGCTTTTTTTCTTTTGCCGAAGCATATTTTTTATCAGCCTGAGTAAGTTTTTTCTCAAGTTCTGCACGCTTTTCGGCAGGTGTCTGTGCACTGGTCGAAAAGGCTAAAATAACAGCTAAAAAAATAATCAGAAGGGGTTTTAGATGTTTCATCTGAAGCCTCCTTTATACGTCTAAATATTTTCTGACAGACAGCATGCTGCCTATTGCGCCGATAACACCACCGGCAATAATAAACACAACTAATAAAAGGATAGAAATTGTTCCAATTTCAACAAGATTGAAAAGACCAAAAAAGGAAGTCCACCAACCAAAAAATGCTCTGTAGGCAAAATGAGCGGGGATATAAGCTATAAGACCGCCGATAATCCCTACAATGGTACCTTCAATTATGAAGGGTGAACGGATAAAGCGGTTGGTTGCACCCACCGATTTCATTATTTCAATTTCACGTTTTCTGTTCATTAAAGTAAGTTTTATGGTATTTGAAATTATGAAAATTGCAACAATTGCAAAAATAATCATGGCAAAAACACTTATGTTTCTGGCGATGCTTGTGAAGGAAATAATTCCGTTTAAAACATCCGTTCTGTTGGACACCATTACAATACCCGGAATCTGCGAAAGTGACTGTTCAACAGCAGAGGCATCATCAACGTCCGAAAGGGAAATTTTGTAGTAAAAATGAAGAGGATTATCCTCGTCAAGACCTGCAAAAAATGCAGCGTCGTCGTATGTACTTTCCAAACTTTCAAGAGCTTCCTCTTTGGTTGCAAAAACTGCCGCTTTTACATTTTGAATTGCAGCAATATCTGTCTCCAGAGCACGTGCAGCATCCTCAGAATAGGACAAATCTACAAATGCATGAATCTCAAAACTTGCTTCAAGCTGCTCGGATATAAAACCAAGGTTGGTGCCGAAAACAATTGCAAGACCTAAAAGGAGCATTGAAAAAATAATGGTGGATACACTTATGATAACCATAAGTTTATTGCGGAATATTCCGGAAAAAGCCTGTTTCAGATAGTATTTGAAATTATTAAACATAGCTTAGCTCCTCCTCGGGACATGTTACAATACCGTTTTCTATTGTTATGACACGTTTTTGCATTTCATCAACGATATTCTGAGCATGGGTAACCATTAAAACGGTAGTACCCTGTTTGTTTATATGGTCAAGTATGGACATGATTTCCCAGGCGGTATCATTGTCCAGATTTCCGGTAGGTTCGTCAGCAATTAAAATGTGCGGCTTGTTTGCAAGAGCGCGGGCAATGCCAACTCTCTGCTGTTCGCCCCCCGACAGCTGGTCGGGATAGGATTTTGCTTTGTTTGTAAGGCCCACCATACTTAAAACATCGGGAACCCGTCTTCTGATTTGCCTGCTGCTTGCACCGACAACCTCCATGGCAAAGGCCACGTTTTCATAAACGGTTTTCTTGGGAAGGAGACGGAAATCCTGGAAAACTATTCCCATGCTTCTGCGCAGATAGGGAACTTTTTTTGCAGGAAGAGAGGTTACATCAAAATCGGCGACAGTGATTTTACCACTGTCGGGAGTTTCCTCGTGGGTAATAAGTTTGGTAAGTGTGGATTTACCGGCTCCACTGGGACCGGTAATAAAAACAAACTCGCCTTTATTTATGTGAAAAGTAGCGTCATTTAATGCAATGACACGGTCTTCGTATATTTTGGTAACATTTTGGAAAAGTATCATAACAGACAGTCCTTTTTTAGAATTTTACTGCATTTGAAGAGAGGTATTTTTTTACCATCATTGCAACCTTAAATGTAACGGCCTGGTCAAATTCGCGCAGGTCAAGACCTGTGACCTTTTCAATCTTGTCTAATCTGTAAACAAGTGTGTTTCTGTGGACGAAAAGCTCACGAGCGGTCTCGGATACGTTAAGGTTGTGTTTGAAGAATTTCTGTATTGTAAGAATTGTTTCCTGGTCTAAAACATCAAGGGTTTCCTTTTTGAACACCTCAGTGAGGAAAAGCTCACAAAGTGTTGTGGGAAGCTGATATATCAGACGTCCGATGCCGAGATTTTCATAATTTATAATCTGTTTTTCAATGTCAAAAACTTTGCCTACCTCAAGGGCAACCTGAGCCTCTTTGTAGCTTAAGGCAAGGTCGCGGATATTACCGCAGACGGAACCTATACCCACATAAACCTTAACAAGTGCTTCTGTATAGAGGGTATCCACAATGGATTTTGCAATTTTTTCAAGGTCTTTGCCGTCTGTGCCTTCCTTGACTTCACGCACAAGGGCAAGATAATGCTCGTCCACGTTGATTATAAAGTTTTTACCCTTTTCGGGGAAAAGGTTCTGCAGAATGTCATAAATTGAGAAGTTTGCCACACCGGCTGTCTGGATTATAAATACCACACGGTTTACATCAACAGCGAGATGCAAATCCTTCGCCTTTATAAGAATATCACCGGGCAAAATATTGTCCATGAGAATGTTTTTCACGAGATTTGTTTTGTCATATTTTTCGTCATGAAGGGTCTTGATGTTGGAAAGAGTGATGGCAAGCACGCTGCAACAGGTTCTTGCAACCTCATCCGAACCTTCGCAGAAGGTAATAAACTCAAGCTTATTGCGGTTACCCACCGGTTTATATGTAAAACCGTTGTATGAATAAAACGCATTCGGGTCGGAATATTTTTTCAGTATAAAATCAATGGTAGCTGAATCAAGAATTCCGTAAGTGCACGCAGTAAGACTGCCGTTTGAGTCAATAACACCCATACGGCGGTTGTATAAATCCTTAAGCTGTAATATGACATTCTGATAAATTCTACTCATAAAGTTAATCCTCCTCTGTGGAAAATGATTGAGCGGTAAAAATAATCATTCACTATATATCATAATATTTTTTTGGGCATTTTGCAATAGTTTTTTTTATTATTTTTACAAAAATGACGAAAAAACTTCAAAACTTTTGTTATATTAAACCAAAAATCGTCCAAAAAAATAAAAAATCTCTTTACTATATGTTTAAGTCGTGTTATCATATATAATAAGAAAATATGTTTAAAAAGAGGTGCGAAAATATGGCAGAAAAAATGCTTACTTTCAAAGGAAAACCGTTAATCAGACGGGACGATAAGATATACTACGGCAGCTTTGATGACGACTTTATGATTGAAATGACAATCACCGACACGAAGCAGGAGCTCGGTCACGAGGTTGCGGGAAATATTCTTATTGAGCTTAAAGATAACAGAAAAACAAAGGAAAACTTGGTAAAAAAAGCTGAAAGAAACGGATTTTACAAGGCTATGGACATAGCTGAGTTCTGGCTTCTTGATGCACTCGGAGAGGTTTAAAAATGCTTAGAGAGGACAATCTTGCAACTTTATCGGATTTTTATGAGTTTACCATGCTTGACGGTTTTTTAAATTCCGGCAAACAGGATACCATTGCGTGTTTTGACGCTTATTTCAGAGAAGTACCCGACAAAGGCGGTTTTGTAATCGCTGCGGGGCTTGAAAGTATTGTGAATTATCTGAACAATCTTAAATTCAGCGACGAAGATGTTAAATATTTTGAGCGTCTTAATATGTTCAGCGATAAATTTATCGACTATATTAGGAACTTCAAGTTTTCATGTGACGTATGGGCAGTTCCGGAGGGAACACCTGTGTTCCCGGGAGAGCCTATTGTTATAGTGAGAGGTCCGGTCGGACAGGCACAGATTGTCGAAACCATGCTTCTTTTATGCATGAACCACCAGAGCCTGATTGCTACAAAAGCAAACAGAATTGTCCGTGCAGCAGGTGGCAGAACGGTGATGGAGTTTGGTGCAAGACGTGCACAAGGGTATAGTGCGGCAGTGCTTGGCTCAAGAGCTGCTTACATAGCAGGTTGTGGTTCAACTTCATGTACAATCACAGACAGGGAATACGGAATTCCCGTTTCCGGAACGATGGCACACAGTTGGGTAACACTGTTTGACTCGGAATATGATGCGTTCAAAGCTTATGCTGAACGTTATCCCGATAAATGTGTACTGCTTGTGGACACCTATAATGTGTTAAAAAGCGGTATCCCCAACGCCATTAAAGTGTTTGATGAAGTTCTTGCACCGATGGGCAAACGCCCTTTAGGCATCAGAATTGACAGCGGTGACATAACCTATCTCACAAAAAAAGTCAGAAAAATGCTTGACGATGCAGGATATCCCGACTGCAAGATTGTTGCGTCCAATTCGCTTGACGAATATATTATTCGCGACATTATCATGCAGGGAGCACAGATTGATTCGTTTGGTGTCGGCGAAAGACTTATAACATCAAAATCCGAGCCGGTGCTTGGCGGCGTTTACAAGCTTTGCGAAACGGAAGAGAACGGTGTTGTTTCGCCAAAAATCAAATTAAGCGAAAATGTTGCAAAGGTCACAACCCCGTGCTTCAAACAGGTTTACAGACTTTATTCCAACGAAAGCGGAGAAGCTTTTGCCGATGTTGTAACACTGCACGACGAAGTGATTGACGACACAAAACCTTTTGAAATCTTTGACCCGGACCACACATGGAAACGCAAAACGGTGACCGATTTTACGGCAAAACCTTTGCTGAGACAAATCTTTGACAAAGGCAGATGTGTGTATGACCTTCCGGATGTAAAAGAGGTCAGAGAATACTGCCAGGGTCAGCTTGACACAATCTGGGACGAGGTTAAGCGTTTTGAAAATCCGCATAAATATTACGTGGATTTATCGGAAAAACTATGGAATATTAAAACAGAGCTGATAAAAGAACATTCAGATAACAGATGAGGTATTCAAGATGAAAAAGATTATAACAATTATTCTGGCGACAATGCTCATTTTTGCAGGTTGCGGGAATAATACAAGCTTAACACAACAGGGCAATAATAAATCAGAACCGGTTAAACAGGAAGAAACCGGGAAGGGTAATGAAACCACCGGAAAAGCTGAACGCAGCCGGGTACTCATTACAATGGCGGACGGACTTGGGGAAATCACAGTGGAACTTACACCTGAGTATGCTCCCATAACAGTTGAAAACTTCCTTGGTCTTGTAAAAACAGGATTTTATGACGGACTTACTTTCCATCGTGTAATTGAAGGATTTATGATTCAGGGTGGGGACCCCAAAGGTGATGGAACAGGTGGCTCGGACAAAAATATTTATGGCGAGTTTTCTGCTAACGGATTTAAAAAGAATCTGCTTAAGCACTCAAGAGGAGTTATATCCATGGCAAGGGCAGGTCATCCCGATTCCGCATCAAGCCAGTTCTTTATTGTGCATCAGGACTCATCCCATCTCGATGGTGGATATGCAGCTTTCGGTAAGGTTATAAGCGGCATGGATGTAGTAGATAAAATTGCATCTGTTGAGACAGACGAAAATGATAAGCCGGTTAAACCGGTAGTAATTGAAAGCATTAAAGTTTTGGAGGATTAAAAAATGTCTAAAGTTTTAATAGAAATGGAAAATGGCGGCAAAATGACAGTGGAATTATATCCTAAGTTTGCGCCACAGACAGTTGAAAATTTTGAAAACCTTGTTAAAGAAGGATTTTATGACGGACTTATTTTTCACCGTGTAATTGAAGGATTTATGATTCAGGGCGGTGACCCGGAAGGTACTGGTATGGGCGGTTCCGGAAAAAATATTAAAGGTGAATTTAAGGCTAACGGCTATCCGGAAAACACACTCAAACATTCAAGAGGCGTAATTTCCATGGCACGTTCCATGATGCCAAACTCTGCATCAAGCCAGTTTTTCATTATGCATAAGGATGCTCCGCATCTTGACGGACAATATGCAGCTTTTGGCATGGTAACAGACGGAATTGAGGTAGTGGATGAAATTGCATCGGTGCAGACAAATCCCATGGACAAGCCCATCGTTCCGGTAGTTATAAAGAAAATGACACTTATTGAAGAATAGAAAGGGCTTAATGAAATGAAGCTTTGGAGTGGACGCTTTCAGAAAAGCACAGATAAAAAAGTTGACGATTTTAATTCGTCCATAAGATTTGACAGCCGCATGTACAGGCAGGATATTGAGGGAAGCATTGCTCACGCAGGGATGCTTGGTAAACAGGAGATTATTCCTAAAGAGGATTCTGCCAAAATTGCGGCGGCACTTAAAGAAATTCTCGCAGATATTGAAACGGGCAAGCTGGAGTTTGACCCGACTGCCGAGGATATACATATGTTCGTGGAAACAGTACTTACCGAGAGAATAGGGGATGCGGGCAAAAGACTTCACACAGCAAGAAGTCGTAACGACCAGGTTGCTCTTGACATCCGGTTTTATCTCAGAGACGAAATTTTAGAAATTTCGGAAATGCTTGTTACTTTGATAGAGGATATCAAAAATATTGCAAAAGATAATCTTGATACGGTTATGCCCGGATATACACACATGCAGAAGGCTCAGCCCATTACGCTGGCACATCACATGATGGCGTATGCAGAAATGTTTAAACGTGACGTTCAAAGACTCTTTGATGCAAAAAAGAGAGTCAATATTATGCCTCTCGGTTCGGGTGCTCTTGCTACAACAACATATCCGATTGACAGATATGCTGTTGCCAAAGAGCTTGGTTTTGACGATATAACTGCAAATAGCTTAGACGGTGTAAGCGACAGGGATTTTGTTATAGAAACAGCTTCCGCACTTTCGCTTGTTATGATGCACCTCAGCAGGTTTTCCGAAGAAATCATAATCTGGAACACAAACGAATTTTCCTTTGTGGAAATGGATGACGCTTTTTCAACGGGCAGCTCAATTATGCCGCAAAAGAAAAATCCGGACGTTGCAGAACTCATTCGTGGAAAAACAGGCAGAGTTTACGGTAACCTTATGGCACTACTCACTGTTATGAAGGGACTTCCGCTTGCCTATAATAAAGATATGCAGGAGGACAAGGAAGCCATTTTTGATTCCATTGACACAGTTAAGCTTTGTATACCTGTTTTCTGCGGAATGATAAACACCATGAAAGTGAACAAGGCTGCAATGGCAGAGGGCGCAAAAGGAGGATTTACCAATGCGACCGATGTGGCAGACTATCTTGTAACAAAAGGTATGCCTTTCAGAAATGCTCATGAGGTCAGCGGTAAAATTGTGTTTTACTGCATTTCAAAAGACAAGGCAATTGTTGATATGAGCATGGATGAGTTCGGGCAGTTCTCCGACCTGTTTGGAAATGACATTTATGATGTTATTACGGCAGAAGCGTGTGCGAATAACAGAAAAGTGCCGGGCGGACCGGCAGCAGAAGCAGTAAAGGTACACATAGCTGCAACGGAAAAATTTATAGATGAAACAAGAGGAGGGGAAAAGAAATGATACGCAGTATGACAGGCTACGGCCGAGGCGAGGTTCAGGGTCAGGGCAGAAATTTAAAGCTTGAAATCAAATCGGTTAACCACCGCTACAGCGACATAAATTTAAAACTTCCCCGTACATATCTGTTCCTTGAGGAATATATCAAGGGAATGATAACTCAGGTAGCATCAAGAGGAAAGATTGACTTTTTTTTAACTGTTGAATATGAAGAAGGCGAAGATAAACAGGTAGCTGTTGATAAAGGACTTGCGGTGCAGTACATAAATGCCATTCGTGAAATTGGCGAGCTTTGCGGTGCAGAGCAGAACTTAAGTGCTTATCAGATTTCACGTTTCCCTGATGTGCTGACTCTTAAAAAAGCTCCCGACGATGAGGAAATTTTAAAGGCTGAAGTTACCGAGGCTTTAAAACTTGCGCTGGACGAATTTGTTGCAATGAGAGAAAGAGAAGGAGTAAGAATTGCCGAAACTTTAAAAGCTCAGGCGGCATATATTCTTGAAATAGTTGCTACCATTGAAAAGACAATGCCTGAAACAGTTGAAAACTACCGCAACCGTCTTACCGAAAAGGTAACAGAGCTTCTTGGCTCAGCATCTGTTGACCAGTCAAGAATTTTAACAGAAACGGCAATTTTTGCCGACAAGATTTGCACCGACGAAGAAACAGTAAGACTTAAATCTCACATAAAAGAATTTGGCGAGATTATTTCTTCCGATGGTCCCTGCGGCAGAAAACTTGATTTTCTTATGCAGGAAATGAACAGAGAAATCAATACAATTGGTTCAAAATGTAACAATATTGATATTTCAAAGCTTGTGGTTGAAGTGAAAAGTGAGCTTGAAAAACTGCGTGAGCAGATTCAGAATATAGAATAGGGGCAGATTATGAAATCAGAAATAAAACTTATTAACATAGGCTTTGGCAACATGGTTCCGGCAAACAGACTTGTTGCAATAATAAGCCCCGAATCGGCACCGGTAAAGAGAATGATTCAGGAAGCAAGGGAACGTGGTATGCTGATTGATGCAACATTCGGCAGAAGAACCCGTGCGGTACTCATAACAGACAGCGACCATGTTGTTTTATCTGCAATTCAGCCCGAAACGGTTGCCCACAGATTTGTCGGTAAAGATACCGAGCTTATCGGGGAGGATGCCGATGAATAAAAGAGGAGTTTTAATGGTTGTGTCCGGTCCCGCCGGTGTCGGAAAAGGAACGGTATGCAAACAGTTTTTAAAAGACAATCCGGAGGTTAAGCTTTCGGTTTCTGCAACCACAAGAAGTCCGAGGCCTGGCGAAGAACACGGCAGAGAATATTATTTTCTTTCAAAAGAGGAGTTTGAAGAAAAAATAAAGTCGGACAATCTGCTTGAGTATGTGTGCTTTGTCGGCAACTATTACGGGACACTCAAAAGTGCGGTTGAGGAAAAGCTTTCGGAAGGAATTGACGTGCTGCTTGAAATTGAAGTTGAGGGCGCAATGAACGTCAAGAAAAAGTTTCCTGACAGCGTGCTTGTATTTGTTCTGCCACCCTCCTTTGACGAGCTTGCGGAAAGACTTAAAGGCAGAGGTACGGAAACACCGGAGGTTATTGAAAAACGTCTTGCCCGTGCAATGGAAGAATTTGAATGTGTAAGACATTATGATTATGTGTTGCTTAATGACACCATTGAAAATGCCGCAGAGAAACTAAAGAGTATTCTTACAGCGGAAAAAATGAGAATTGAAAGAAATAAAATGCTAATTGAGGAGGCAAAAAAATGATTTACCCACCTATTGATCAGCTTGTTAAAAAGACAGGTAACAAATATGAGCTTGTAATTGCAACTGCAAAAAGAGCAAGAGTTATTGCCAATGAGGAAAAAGCAAAAGAAAAACAGCCTGTAGAACAGAGTGGTTTTATGTCCGTAAAGACAAAAACGGAGAAACCGGTACAGAAACCTATTGTTAAAGCAATAAATGACATTCTTGATGGAAAGGTTTATATTGCAAAAGATGGCGAAAGCTTTAAAACACAAGGCTTTGAAAATGTAACTGTTATTGGTGAAGCACTTATGTCAGGAGAAGACGAAGAATAATTTTATACCGGAGCAGGTTATGAAAATTGCTGAAGTAATTATAAATTCACAAATAAAGAGTGTCGGCAGGATTTATCACTATCTTGCCCAAGATGATGCTGTTTTGGGGACAAGGGTACTTGTGCCCTTTGGTGGCAGCAACAAAACCTGCGAAGGATATATTGTCGGCTTTGCTGATAAAAGCGATTACCAGGGTGAACTTAAAACTATAAAATCTGTTTTGGATATGGAGCCTGTTCTGTCAGAAGAAAGAATTGAGCTTGCGCGGTATATCAGCAAAACCTGCCTTGTCAGTATGGCACAGGCGGTTCGGCTGCTTTTACCACCTGCACTTTCGGTCAAGACTGAAGTCTGGGTTTCTCTTATGAGAAATGATGACGGGCTGACAGATATTCAGCAGAAAGCAGTAAACATTCTTGCCTCAACCGGCAAGGATATAGAGATTAAAAAGCTTATGCGTGCGGCAGGGCTTAAATCAAGGTCTGCCATAAACACGCTTGAGAAAAAGGGCATAGTCCGTGTGTTTGAAAAAATGGTTGGCGGCAGCGGTGATAAAACCCGCCTGTTTGCTACCGTTATAATTGAAGAAGCAATGTTTGACTATGCACTTAGCGAGCTTTCTGCCGCATCACCAAAAGCGGCAGCGGCATTTGAAGTTTTGTCCGAGCAGGGCAGTATGCCGGTGACAGACCTTATGGCATCTGCAGGCTGCGGACGCTCGTCGGTAGGACTTCTTGAAAAAAGAGGCTATATCATTATCGAAGAAAAACAGGTTTTCCGTCGCCCGTCTGAGATAGGCGAGATGAGGGACAAACCTAAAAACCCAACACCTCAGCAGAAAAAAGCGATAGATTACATAACCGGAAAACTTGCTGAGAAAAAGTTTGAAACAATGTTGCTGCACGGTGTTACCGGCAGCGGAAAAACAGAGGTTTTTCTCCATGCAGCTGCAGAGTGTATCCGTGGGGGAAGAAATGCAATAATTCTTGTACCGGAAATATCTCTTACACCGCAGATGGCGGACAGGGTAACGGCAAGGTTTGGAAGCAGCGTGGCACTCCTTCACAGCGGTCTTTCCATGGGTGAAAGATATGATGAATGGTGCAGGATAAAAAACGGAGAGGTAAAGCTTGTTGTTGGTGCAAGGTCGGCGATTTTTGCACCCTTTGACAATGTTGGTCTTATAATTGTTGACGAGGAGCATGACGACTCCTATAAATCTGAATCTGCACCCTGCTATAGTGCGGTCAATGTTGCACTTTTCAGAGGCAGACAGTATAATTCGGCGGTGATACTTGCTTCGGCAACGCCGTCCGTTTCAACTTACTATCGGGCAGAAACGGGAAAATATAAAATCTTAGAGCTTAAAGACAGATTTAATAATCAGAAAATGCCTGATGTTGAGATTGTTGATATGTGCTCAGAGCTTGCGGCAGGCAACAAATCCATGCTCAGCATAAGACTGCAGAATGAAATCCGGAAAAACTTAGATCGAGGACAGCAGACAATTCTTTTTCTTAACAGAAGGGGTTTTTCCACATTTATAACATGCCGCAGCTGCGGTTATGTGGCTAAATGCCCGCACTGTGAGATAAGTCTGACATATCATTCCGATAATAACAAACTGGTATGTCACTACTGCGGGTATGAAACGGATAATTTATATACCTGTCCTGAATGTGAAAGTCCTCACATAAGATATTTTGGTACGGGTACGCAAAAAGTTGAAGATGAGCTAAAAAAGCTCTTCCCCGGAATTTCCGTTCTCCGCATGGATGCAGATACCACTTCGGGCAGACATGCACATGAGAGCATACTCAAAAAATTTGAAAAAGAAAAAACAGATGTGCTTATAGGCACGCAGATGGTGACCAAGGGGATAGATTTCCCGCTTGTTACGCTTGTTGGTGTGATAAGCGCGGATATTATGCTTAATATGGACGACTATCGTGCATCAGAGCGCAGCTTTAATATACTTACGCAGGTTTGCGGAAGAGCAGGCAGAGGCGATGAGGCGGGAAGAGCAATCATCCAGACCTATTCGCCGGCAGCTCCGGCACTGCTTATGGCAAAAACTCAGGACTATAAAAGGTTTTATCAGGGCGAAATAAAGCTCAGACGGATGCTGGGTAACCCGCCTTTTGTAAGAATTGTAAATATTGTAATTTCAGGAGAAAATGAAACCGAAACGGCAGAATATGCACATTTTATAAACGGAGTTTTAAAAAAATATCTCAGCGTATATAATGTAGAGTGTGCAGACTATTTTGGACCGGCAAAGGCTCCGCTTTCAAAAATAAAAAGCAAATACCGGTACAGAATTTTACTTAAAGTAGCCGGAGAGAAAATTCTTGATGTGCTCGCTGATATGCTCAGCGAACATGAAACGGGAAAAAGCAAAATATCAGTTAACACAGTAATAAACCCCACATCAATCCTTTAGGAGGAATATTATGGCATTAAGACAGATTGTGACAATCGGTGAAGATGTATTATATAAAAAAAGCCGAACGGTTGAAAAATTTGATGACAGATTAGGACAGCTTCTTGATGACATGCTTGACACCATGTATGCTGCAAACGGCGTTGGTCTTGCAGCGGTGCAGATAGGCATTTTAAAACGTGCGGTGGTAGTTGATACCGGTGACGGCGAAGTTTATGAGCTTATTAATCCTGAAATTATCGAAACATCAGGAGCCCAGGACGGTCCGGAAGGCTGTCTCAGTGTGCCCGGAAGAAGAGGCTCGGTTGAGCGCCCCATGAACGTTACTGTTAAGGCTCAGGACAGAGAGGGCAAGGAGCATATTTATAAAGTCAGCGGGTTTACAGCACGGGCGTTCTGTCATGAAATTGACCACTTGGACGGCACACTGTTTATAGAACGGGCAAGTGTTTTAGAAAATATTGACTGAGGTATGATATGAATATACTTTTTATGGGAACTCCGGACTTTGCGCTGGAAAGTCTTAGAAAACTTTATGAAAAAGGATATAATGTGACTGCGGTTGTCACAAGGTCAGATAAACAGCAGGGCAGAAAAATGGAACTTGTGATGCCGCCTGTTAAAGAGTTTGCACTCCAAAAAGGACTTGGTGTATATCAGCCCGAAAGCCTTAAAAACGGAGAACTTAAGGAGGCTCTTGATAAAGAAAAGCCTGACCTTATTGTAGTAGTGGCGTACGGTAAAATCCTGCCAAAATATGTGCTTGATTATCCAAAA
Source organism: Clostridia bacterium (assembly GCA_045633565.1). GTDB lineage: Bacteria > Bacillota > Clostridia > RUG12999 > RUG12999 > RGIG7450. The sequence goes on from JAZQYO010000027.1 coordinate 79,722, forward strand.
TACGGCTGCATTAATCTGCACGGGTCTATCCTGCCAAAGCTTCGAGGAAGTGCGCCCATTCAGTGGAGTGTTATCGGTGGTGATGAATACGCCGGAGCAACCACAATGTATATGGATGAAGGGCTTGATACCGGCGATATTATAGATGTTTATAAAACAAAGGTGGGAGAAAACGAAACCGCAGGAGAGCTTTACGACCGTATAGCAACAGAAGGTGCGGAGCTTTTATGCGAAACTGTCAGCAAAATTTTTGAGGGGACAGCTACAAGAACTCCGCAGAATGATGAGGAGGCAACCTATGCTCCCATGCTGACAAAAGAAATGGGAAAAATTTGCTTTGACAGGTCTGCTGTGGAAATTTATAATCAGATAAGAGGGCTTAATCCCTGGCCGGTGGCATATTTGCAGACAAATAAGGGAATGTTAAAGGTATATACCGCAGATGTAACAGATGAAACTGCTGAGGGAACACCCGGAGAGATTACAGACAAGAAAAATGCACTTATAGTTCAGACGGCTAAAGGAAAAATAGAACTTAAGGAAGTCCAGCTTCAGGGCAAAAAAAGGATGAACGCAGCGGACTTTTTAAGAGGAGCAGGAGATTTATGTTTTATTTAGATATTTATTATATTGTTCTTGTTGTGCCGGCAATTATTCTTTCAATAATTGCACAATCTATGGTACAGTCAAGATTTAAAAAATATTCTCAGGTTTTTTCAGCTAAAGGGATGACAGGTGAGGATACCGCCAATCTGCTTCTGATGAAAAAGGGCATTACGGACGTTTCGGTTGGACAGATAAGTGGCAGTCTGACAGATAACTTTAATCCAAGAACAAAACAGATAAGTCTGTCGGAAACTGTTTATTCATCAAACTCGGTTGCGGCGATAGGTGTTGCAGCTCACGAAACAGGGCACGCAATTCAGCATCATACCGGGTATGTGGCGATAAAACTGAGAAACGCAGTTTTGCCGGTTGCTCAGCTTGGCTCAAGTGCTGCTATGCCACTTGCAATTTTTGGATTTATACTTGGTGCGCCTGCGCTTGTAAATGCCGGAATACTGCTGTTTTCGGCGGTTGTACTCTTTCAGGTTGTAACACTTCCGGTGGAGTTTAACGCAAGCAGACGTGCCGCATTATTACTTAAAGAGACAGGAGTATTGTCGGAAGAGGAACTTGCCGGAGCTAAAAAAGTACTTGCGGCAGCAGCGCTTACCTATGTTGCAGCAATGCTTACAAGTCTTATGAGTCTGCTCAGACTTATTCTTCTTTCGAGAAACAGAAACAGATGAGATATACTGCACTGAAAATACTGTGCGATGTTCTTGAAAACGGCAAATATTCAAACCTTGAATTAATATCCGGACTTGAAAATTTAAACGACAAGGACAAAGCACTTGCTACCAATATAATATACGGCGTTCTGCAAAATAAAATGCGGATAGATGCCATTATAGAAACCTACTCGAATATTCCCCTGAAAAAGATTTCGTCTGATGTTTTAAACATTCTCCGTATGGGAATTTATCAGGCGGTGTTTATGGATAAAATTCCGGCTTATGCAATCACAAACGAAAGCATAAAGCTTGTAAAAAAATGCCGGAAAGCTTCTGCAAGCGGATTTGTAAATGCAGTCCTTCGTGGGGTTTTGCGGGATGACAAAAATATGAAATACCCCGAAGACAGATTAGAATATTTAAGTGTCTATTATTCTGTTCCGCTTTGGATTTGCAGAATGTGGGACAGAATGTTCCCTGAAAAAATAGAGGACATTTTGCGCTCTATGAACGAAAAACCCAAATTTTCTGTTCGCATTAATACTCTGAAAATGTCGGTTGATGAATTTATCAAAATGCGTGGCGGTGAAAGGTCAAAGCTGCAGAAGGATGTTGTTCTTCTGCCGTCAGGAATAAATGTAAAAAATGACGACCTGTTTAAGCAGGGATGCTATTATCCACAGGACGAGGCATCAGCACTGGTGGCAGATATTCTTGCACCAAAAAAGGGGCAGCGTGTTATGGATTTGTGTGCAGCTCCCGGTGGAAAGACCACGCATATTGCACAGATTATGGAGAACGAGGGCGAAATATTTGCCTTTGATATATATGCGCACAAGCTTGAGATTATAAAGGATACTGCAAAGAGGCTTGGCGTGGGCATCATACATACAAGGCTTGGCGATGCTACAGAGTTTAAAGAAGAATTTGCCGGCACTGCCGACTGTGTGCTTGTTGACGCACCATGCTCGGGACTTGGCATCTTAAGACGTAAACCGGAAATAAGGTATATGAAAAAAGAAGATGACCTTAAAGAACTTGCTACTTTGCAGAGCCGCATTTTGAAGACGGCTGCGAAATATGTCAAAAAAGGCGGAACGCTCCTTTATAGTACCTGCACAATAAGCGATGTTGAAAATGATGCTGTGACAAAAGAATTTTTTGAAACACATTCTGATTTTGAGCTTGCCACAGAGCCGCTTGTGCTTTTACCGTGCGATAGTGGCTCGGACGGGTTTTATATAGCAAAATTTACTAAAACGAGGTAAAAAAATTGATAAATTTGAAAGACCTCACTTTTGAGGAACTTGAAAATTTAATAAAGAATGAAGGACAACCGACGTTTCGGGCAAAACAGATTTTTTCGTGGCTTTATAAAGGCGCAGAAAGTCTGGAACAAATGTCAAATGTGCCCAAATCGCTTGCCGAAAAGCTTTCTGAAAAAGCTATGGTGAGCGTACCTTCCATCCGTGCGAAATATCTGTCAAAGGATGGCACGGTGAAATATGTGTGGGAGCTGTCGGACGGCGAACTGATTGAAAGCGTCGTGATGGAATATAAACATGGCAGAAGCATTTGCATTTCCACTCAGGCAGGTTGCAATATGGGTTGCAAATTCTGTGCTTCTACCGTGGGAGGTAAAAGACGTGACCTTTCACCCGGCGAAATTATTGACCAGATAATTTTTGCCAGGAAAGACCTTGATGTGCGCATCTCAAACGTGGTTATGATGGGTATAGGGGAGCCGCTTGACAACTATGACAACGTTATAAAATTTTTAAAAAATGTCGGGCATCCGGACGGACTGAATATTGGTTATCGTCATATTTCCCTTTCCACCTGTGGTATTGCGGACAAAATATTAAAATTTGCAGACGAGAAAATGCCGGTAACCCTGTCGCTTTCGCTTCATGCGCCGACAGATGAGCTTAGGGAAAGCATAATGCCGGTAAATAAAAAATATAAAATAGACCAGGTGCTTTCAGCCTGCCGTGAATACATTGAAAAAACAGGCAGACGGGTAAGCTTTGAATATACACTTATTCATGGGGTGAATGATACGCCCCAGCACGCTCATAAGCTTGCTGATATTATAAAAGGAATGCAGTGCCATGTTAACCTGATACCTGTTAATGAGGCAAGGGAAAATATGGTCCGAAGCGGAAACGCAAACGTTCAGAAATTTATGGATACACTTCTTAAAAGAGGAGTAAATACAACCATAAGACGTCAGCTTGGAAATGACATAAAGGCGTCTTGCGGTCAACTCGTAGCAAAGGAGAGTGAAAGAAAATGATAGCGGGTGGGTACACGTTAAACGGTACAAAGCATGATAAAAATCAGGACATTTTTCTGATAAAAAATTCCGAAGATGTAAGCGTATTTGTTGTGGCTGACGGTATGGGCGGTCATGCTGCCGGAGATATTGCAAGTGCACTTGCAACAGAGATTATAGAAAAAAACCTTACGGAGTTTAATGAAAAATTAATTGAAACGGTGGTCGCGGAAGCAAACAGTCAGATTCTTTCAAAAGCCTCGGCAAAAGCGGAATATAAAGGAATGGGAACGACGCTGGCTATGTGTGTGATAAAAGATAACGAGCTGTTTATTTCGCACATTGGTGACAGCAGAGTTTACATAGACAAAGGCGACGGGGACATTTTCGTTACAAAAGACCACTCTATTGTTCAGCAGATGGTGGACAGGGGTGAGATTTCCGATACCGAAGCGAAAAAACATAAAATGAAAAATGTTATAACACGTGCACTCGGAGTTGAAGAAAATGCTAAGATAGAAACCGAGCTTACAGATTTAACGGATGATACAGTAATTGTAATCTGTTCGGACGGGGTTTCAAACGTGCTGGAGGATGATGCAATACTTACTTTGGCACGGGAAAATGAGCCTAAAACAGCAGCAAAAATTCTGTGCGAGAAGTCAAAAGAGCTTGGAAGCACAGATGACATCACAGCAATAGTTATAAAAAACAGAGGTGAAGAAAAATGATCGGAACTATACTTAGCGAAAGATATGAAGTATCAGAGATAATCGGCAGCGGCGGCATGGCTATTGTATATAAAGCAAAAGACAGACTTTTAGACAGATATGTTGCGGTTAAAATGCTTCGTGAGGAGTTGCAGGATGATAAAGATTTTGTCGAAAGATTCAAGGCAGAAGCACGTTCAGCGGCAAGTCTTAATCACCCCAACATTGTTTCGGTTTTTGACGTTGGAACAGAGGGAAACAGAGAATATTTTGTAATGGAATACATAGAGGGGATAACTCTCAAGGAAATTATCGATAAGAGGCAGCTTAGCTGGAAAACAGCTTGTTCTTATGGTGTTCAGATTGCAGGAGCAATTGAACATGCTCACAGAAAGAACATCGTTCACAGGGATATTAAACCGCACAACATTATGATTACAAAAGATAATGTTGTGAAAGTAACAGACTTTGGTATTGCAAGGGCGGTTACAAGTTCAACTATTGTACGTGCGGGAAATGTAATAGGCTCTGTTCATTATTTCTCGCCCGAGCAGGCAAGTGGCGGCGTTGTTGACTTCAAATCGGATATTTATTCTATGGGTGTGGTTTTATATGAAATGCTGACCGGCAGAGTTCCGTTTGAAGCGGAAAATCCGGTTGCAATAGCAAAAATGCATGTTGACGACCAGCCTCAGCCACCAATTGAACTCAACGGCGAAATTCCCGAAACGGTTAACGATATTGTTCTTAAAGCAATATCCAAGCAGCCCTCAAAAAGATATCAGAGGTCAGAGGATTTTGCTGCAGACCTTAAAAAAGTTATAACTGACCCGGACAGCATCAACGTAAAGGATGACGATGCTACACAGTTTGTACCGGTGGTTAAACCTGCGGGAACAGGTTATACGGCTGAAAAGCAGGAGCAAATAATTATTAAAGGTGCAGAGGAAGAGGATGAGGGCAGAAAAACCGCATCAAAAGCGGCATGGGTAGTTGCCACTCTGGTATTTTTGGTTTCTGTGTTTGTTATAGTTGCAGCATTTAAACCGGCACTTTTCGGATTGGGTGAAAGAGTAGAAATTCCTAGTCTTCTTGGAAAAACGTTTGATGAAGCACACGCAATATGTGAGGAAAACGGATTTGCACTTGAAAGCGAAATCGGGGACTACAGTGAAGAATATTTGGAAGGCCAGATTATGGAACAGACTCCGTCGGCGGGTATGCATAAAAAGGTTGAGACCATTAAGGTTATGCTCAGCCAGGGGCTGACCAAATTCACACTTGATGATTACACGGGTGAAGACGTAAATATTGTTAAGAATAAGCTGAGAAGCCTAGGCGTTGATGTTGTGATAGAGGAAACCCAGCACGATACAATGCCTGTTGACACGGTTGTCAGACATTCTCCAAGTAAGGGAAGTACACTTAAAGCGGGCAGCACGGTAACGCTTTATGTAAGCTCAGGTGTAGAGGATACAAGAGTTCCGCTTATTACAGGAATTACTTTGGAGAGGGCACAGGCGGCACTTGAAGCAGTTGGTCTGAAACTTGGTAACGTAACAGAGTTTGTAGATCCGGAAATGGCAGGCAAGGTAATTTCCCAGACCATATTAGAGGGTACTGAAGTAAAATCGGGCACAGAGGTTGATGTTACAGTTGGTAAGATGCGGGAACATAGTAATTACAATCCCAACAGTGAAATTGTGACCTATCCGGACGCAACGCACGTTCCTCAAACAGATGGGATGTCAAGATAAGGAGTTATATGGAAGGTATAATTATTAAAGGTATTGGCGGGTTTTATTATGTTGAAACTGCCGGCGGCGTATATGAATGCAAGGCGAGGGGACTTTTCAGAAAACAGAAAATGACTCCGCTTGCAGGAGACAGATGCGAAATTTCTGCCATGCCTGATATGACCGGATATATTGAAGAAATCCACCCCAGAAAAAATGCTTTTGTCCGACCTCCGGTAGCAAACGTTGACAAAATGTTTATAGTTTGTGCGGCATCGTCACCCGAGCCGCTGCCAATACTGCTGGACAAACTGTCGGTGGTGGCGCTTAAAGAGGGTGCTCAGCCTGAAATTGTAATAAATAAAATGGATATAAGCACCGAGGATACAGATGCACTTGCGGATACTTACCGCAAGGCGGGGTTTAATGTCCACACGGTTTCTGCTGAAAAAGGCGAAGGAATAGAGCAGATAAAAAAAGAACTGAGTGACAAAATTTCGGTTTTTGCAGGATGTTCAGGCGTTGGCAAATCAAGTATTTTAAACAGGCTTTTACCTGACCTTAATCAGAAGACAGGCGGGGTAAGTGAAAAAATCAAAAGAGGCAAACATACAACCCGTGAAGTCAGCTTGATTAAGCTGCCTGATGGTGGATATATTGCGGACACCCCCGGATTTTCCGAGCTTGAAATAGCTGAACTGACAAGCGTAGAAAAGGAAGAGCTTTACAGCTTTTTCCCGGAAATTGAAATGCATACGGGAAATTGTAACTTCCGTGACTGCCGGCATATCAACGAGCCGGGATGCGGTGTTAAAAACGCAGTTGAAGAGGGAAAAATTGCCCTGTCACGCTACGAAAGTTACAAAGAAATTTTCAGACAATTAGGAGAAATAAACAAATGGGAAAAGAAATCAAGATAGCGCCGTCAATTCTGGCGGCTGATATAGGTAATTTAAGAGGCGAAGTAGAGAAAGTTGAAAAAGCGGGAGCAGAATGGTTGCACCTTGATATTATGGACGGACATTTTGTGCCAAATCTTTCTTTCGGGCCTCACCTTGTAAGTGGACTCCGTCCACATTCAAAAATGTTTTTTGATGTACATCTCATGCTCGAAAATCCGGTTGATTACATAGAGCCTTTTGCAAAAGCGGGAGCAGATATGATTACCGTTCATGTTGAAGCAAAAAGCGATGTTAAAGAGTGCATCGAAAAGATAAAAAGCTTTGGAATTAAAGCAGGCATAGTTTTAAAACCTGATACCAAATCAGAGGACTGTTTTGAATATGCAAAAATGTCTGATATGGTGCTCTTTATGAGTGTTTACCCGGGTTTTGGCGGACAGAAGTTTATTGAGAGAGTTCTGCCCAACGTTAAGGTTATGAGGGGTTTTATGGGCGAGGATTTTGATATTGAAATTGACGGTGGTATCAATACTGAAAATGCACCTCTTGCAGTAAAGGCGGGCGCCAATATTTTAGTTGCGGGAAGCAGCGTTTTCGGTGCAGAAGATGTTGATACTGCTGTGAAAGCCTTAAGATGTATATGAAAAAGGGAATAATCTTTGCAGGCGGGGAGTTTTCTCTGCCGGCAAATTTTGATGATATTTTAAAAGAAACATCTTGCGTTGTCTGTGCCGACAGCGGATTTGACAATGCTGCAAGGCTCGGGATTATGCCTGATGTTATAATCGGCGATATGGATTCGGTGGAAAAAAATCTGCCGGACAAAGTTGAGCAGATAAAGTTAAACTGCGAAAAAGATGATACAGATACCGAAGCGTGCATAAATTATCTAATAGATAAAGGCTGCAAAGAGATTACGCTTTTTTGTGCGCTTGGTGGCAGAAAGGACCATGAGCTTGCAAACGTAATGCTGACAGTTTATGCGGCTCAAAATGGTGTAAAATTAATAATTAAAAGCAGTGATACTGAAATATTTGCAGTTGACGGTTTAGCCAAAGTATCAGGGGAGACCGGTGACTGGCTTTCGCTTATTCCAGCTATGGGAGATGCAGAAGGAGTAACCCTTTCGGGCCTTAAGTATCCGCTGAAAAACGCCTGCCTTAAAGCAGGAAAAACAGTTGGAATAAGCAACGAATTTATAAGCGATGAAGCTACCGTTTCGGTGGAAAAAGGAATATTAATAGCTATAATGACAAAGAGGTGAAAAAGATGCAGTCCGTTAAGGAACAAAAAATAATAAAATTCAGAGGGACAAAGCGGGATAAGGAAAGTGGTGCTGTTGCAAAAAAGCTTATTATTCTGTCGGTTTTTGTAATTATCTCCCTTATAGTGTCCCAATGGAATGAAGTAGTATCTTTTTTGCCCAAGCTTGACAGCAGTGTCTATAAGACGGCACAGACCGATATGGGTGAACACATCATTCACAGTTTTGGAAATAAAAAAATGGCGTACATAGGCAAAATGGGTCTTGTGGTGATGGATAAAAAAGGCAAGGAAAAGTTTTCGGTAAAAATGGTGCTTGATTCTCCATCCATTGCAGTTTCAGACAATAAAATAGCGTTTGCTCCAAAAGGTAAAAAAGCTGTTTTCATAGTAAATTCGTCCGGTAAAGTGACGAATTTTAATACAGATGACGAAATTATAAATCTTAAACTGTCGGATGACGGGAAAGTGGTAGCAATAACCAACAAAAAAACCTATAACGGCAGTGCGGTTGTTTATTCCAAACGTGGCGACCCGCTTTTTGAATGGGATGCAGGAACATGCAACCTGCTTGATGCGGTGCTCTCGCCAGATGGCAGAAAGCTTGCGGTTTCGGTTATTTATACCGGCGGTACAAAGCTTGAATGCAGCGTTATGATGTTTAATATTGAAAAAAGCGGAGCTCCCTATGCAGAAAAATCCACAGGAGACAATTTTATTTCTTCCATAAGCTGGCAGGATAACAATACGCTTGTTATTATCGGTGACAAGAAAATGTGTGCGTTAAACGGAAAAGGTGCCGATAAATGGGAGTTTGACTATGAAGGAAAAAGGCTTGCGGCATTTTGCGCAGAGGACAAAAACAATATAGCCATAGCACTCGGACACTCCTCCCTTGATAAAGAATATACGGTATATTCATTTACTGCCGGTGGACGCAATCAGGGTGAATATATTTTCAAAAATGATATAGAAAATCTGTCCACAAATGAAAACAGAATTTTAATTACATCCTCGACAGGTGCTCAGCTTATAAATAAGCATGGCAGACTCAGGGATGAAATAAGCTCTGACAAACATATCTACGGCGGATACCTCTATAAAAAAGGTCATAAGGTTTTATTTGACAAAGGTGGATATACTGAAGTAACCGAAATGAAATAAGGAGAAAATTTATGTTGCTTGATATAATTTTTCTTGCGATTATAATAATTTGTACAGTCTGGGGAGCAAAGCGTGGGATAATAAAAACGGCGCTTGGATTATCCTCCGTTTTAGTGAGCATAATTGCGGCAATCTGGCTTTATGAGCCGTTTATGGAACTTATAAAACAAAATGCGGCAATATCCGGAGCGATTGATAATTTTAAAGAAAGCATCAAAACAGCACTTCTTCCGGCAATAAAAATTGATGAGGCACTTATTGATACACACACTCCTGCACTCTTGGTTTCGTTGCTGGGAAGTGACATAATAAGTCAGGGACAGGAAGCGGTTGCAACAGCGGTGGCAGACGCCGTTGTGTATCTTATAACAATTGTAATTTTTATTGTTGTGATAAAAGTGCTTGTGAGTATTTTGTTTAAGGTGTTTAATCTTGCCGCTAAACTGCCGGTTATAAAACAGGCAAACGGTCTTGTAGGCGGAATTTTAGGAATTGTTATAGGCGTATTTTTATGTTGGATAGCAGCTGCAGCTTTAACTATGTTTATCGGTCAGGAGGGTTCCGGCTGGATAATAGAGAATGTCGAAACGTCAAGGCTGGCAAAACACCTGTTTGACACAAACATCATTTTCTCAACCTTGAAATAACACGGAGGAAAAATAAATGGGACTTTTCAATCAGAATTACGACAAGCCGGGCAAAGGCGTAAGAAAAAACGAACCTAAGAAAAAAGGGGCGGCACTCTACTGGGAGCTTTTTTCGAGAAAGTGGAGAAGCTACATAGTGCTGAATCTTTTATATGCAATTACCTGCATACCGGCATTTATAATTTACTTTTTCATAGCATTTGGTCTTATGCCGGGTCACAGTCCAGCAGAGGATACAGGTCTTGCTTTAATGATAGCAGGATTTATGATAACATTTTTTGCAACCAGTCCCTTTAAAGCAGGATATACTTATGTTCTCAGAAACTATGTGAGGGAGCAGCATGCGTGGACCACTTCGGATTTTTTTGAAGCTACCCGTAAAAATTTTGGGCAGGCTACGCTTATGTTTGTTATAGACATGGTAGTAAGTATTTGCTTTTTATTTGCAATCCGCTTTTATTTTGCCCTTTCACAGACTGCCATCTGGGTATCTGTTTTTTTAGGTTTGGTTATAATAGCTATGGTGATGTTTGCAATCATGCAGAGCTTCAGCTGGTGTATGCTGGTAACTTTTGAACTTAAAACCAAAGCAATTTATAAAAATTCGTATCTTCTGTCAATGGCAACCATTCCGGTTAATATTGCAAGCCTTTTTATAAGAGTTGCGGCTACAGCACTTATTTTCAGCTTTTTGCCCCTCGCACTTTTGGCAATGGTTGTAGTATTTTTGTCGGCAGCAGGTCTTTTAGAGCAAATGCTTGCATATCCTGCAATTGACAAATTTATGATGCCAAAAGAAGATGAAGAAGAAAAAAAAGAAGATTACGTGGATCTGGACGAAATTGAACTGCAGCAAAATCCGGAGGGAACAGATGATTAAAAAAACACTTAAAGAGGGAATAAACCTGGTATATCTGCCGGGAGATAAATTTAAAACCGTATATATCAGAATGAATATATATCGTCCCATGGGTGAGGAAGCTACCAAAAATGCACTGCTTGCACGTGTACTGAAAGCGGGCAGTAAAAAGTATGACAAAAGGCAGCTTGAAAAGGAACTTGAATCACTCTATGGAGCGGCACTTGGTGCAAATGTAAGTAAAAACGGCGATGTTCAGGTGCTTTCCTTTCATATTTCTCTGCCGGCTGACAGATATACCGGCGATGGTAATGTTAAAAAAGCAGCGGAACTTTTAAATGAGGTTGTATTCAGTCCGGACTCAGCCGGAGATTCTTTTAAAAAGGAAACTGTGGATGTGGAGAAAAACAATCTCAGAAACCTTATTGAATCAGTTTTTAATGATAAAAGAGAGTATGCGGAACAACGCTGTATAGAAACCATGTTCGCAGGTGAGCCTTTTGCAATTTGCGAGCTTGGCAGAGCAATTGACCTTGAAAATATAAATGAAAGAAACTTAAAAGAGCATTACGATAATATACTTAAAACCAGCAGGATAGACATATTTGTCTCGGGCGACTGCGATATTGATGCAATAGCCGGCGTGTTTGAAAATGTAAAATCTTCGTCGGTTGTTCCTGAAAGTAAAGCTGAAAACAAAAAAAGTGATATTAAAAATGTCACAGAGTGTCAGGATGTAAATCAGGGCAAGCTTATGATGGGCTTTAAAACAGACATTGCCCCAACAGGTGACGATTACTATAAACTTTTGGTTTTCAATTCGGTTTTCGGTGGCGGAACTCATTCCAAGCTCTTTTGCAATGTCAGAGAAAAGCTCAGCCTTGCTTATTATGCATATTCACGCCTTAACAGATATAAATCTGTAATAACGGTCGGGTCGGGAATAGAATTTAACAACTTTGAAAAAGCAAAAAATGAAATCATGCTTCAGCTTGATGAGATAAAACAGGGAAATGTGACAGAGTTTGAACTTTCCTCAGCCAAAAGCAGCATTATAAATGCCTATAAATCAATGGAGGATGAGCCGGCAAGAATTATTGCGGCAAAAACCGGCGGAGTAATTTTAGGCGAGGAAGTGTCTGTCCGGGAAGTAACACAGTTTGTTAATGCAGTAACAAAAGAGGATGTGGTGGAAATGTCCTCGCACGTGTGGCTTGGCAGTATTTATTTCCTGAAAGGAAACGAAAATGAATAAAATAACCTATGATAACTTAAATGAAACTTTATATAGCTATACTCACCCGAGTGGACTGAAAGTTTTTATGGTCGTCAAAAAGGGATTTGCAAAATCCTGCGCATATTTTTCCACAGACTACGGTTCCACTACCAACAGGTTTATTCCCAAAGGAGAAAATGAGCTTATAACAGTTCCGGACGGAGTGGCGCATTTTCTTGAGCACAAGGTTTTTGAACAGCCGGACGGGGCGAGTGTGTTTGACGCATTCAGTAAATATGGCGCTTATGCCAATGCGTACACCAGTTTTAATATGACCACCTATTATTTCTGGTGCACAGAAAATTTCCGTGAAAACTTAAAAATCCTTGTGGATTTTGTTCAAACACCATACTTCACCGATGAAAATGTGGCAAAAGAACAGGGGATAATTGGTCAGGAAATAAAAATGTACGAGGATGACCCAAACTGGAGCTGTTATTTTAATATGCTTCAGGGGCTTTATAGCAACCATACAGTGAGGCTTGATATAGCCGGCAGTGTGGAGAGCATATCCAAAATAACAAAAGATACTCTTTATACCTGTTACAACACCTTTTATAATCCGTCAAACATGACGCTGTGTATGGTGGGAGATTTTGACCCTGCCGAGATGGAAAAATATCTTGACGGAATACTGAAAAAGGTAAGTCCCATAGATGAAATTGTGCGGATTATGCCGGAGGAACCGGCAAAAATTGCAAAAGCACACATCGTACGTAAAATGAGTGTTGCGACGCCTGTTTACACCATAGGATTTAAGGAAACGGACCTTTCCGGTGCAATAGAACTTCGCCGTGCAGCAGCAAAAACGGCAATGGAGCTTCTTATAGGTAAAAGCTCAAAGCTTTATGCGTCGCTTTATAATGATGGTCTGATTTCAGCATCCTTTTCGACTGATTATACAGGAGAAACTGATTATGGATTTGCTGAAATTGCCGATGAAAGTGAAATGTCGGAAAAAATGGCGGAGAGAATTCTGCAGGGAATAAAAGACTTTAAGTTTGATACTGAAGAATTTGAAAGAATAAAGAGAAAAAGATTTGGTCGCAGCCTGCACGTGTTTGATGACCCGGAAAATTATGCAGGTGCACTTGCACGTAACACAACTTGCGGCGCTGACCTTTATAAATCTATAGAGCTGGCAGAACAGGTTACGGAAAAAGATGTGAAAAAGGTTTTTGAAACTATGTTTACACCTGATAATATGACCCTTTCTGAGATTAAGAGGATTGACAAATGATAGTACCGGAAAATGTTTTAGCGATAACACACCATTTTGCGGAGAAAGCAGTGTCGATGGGCGACACAGTAATTGATGCAACAATGGGAAACGGGCATGACACACTGTTTTTATCACGTCTTGTAGGTGAAACCGGAAAGGTTTATGCCTTTGATATACAAAAGCAGGCGGTGGAAAGCACGGCAGCTCTTTTAGAAAAAGAGGGAGTAACCAATGCAGAGCTGATACTTTCCGGTCACCAGAATATGGAGCAGTATGTGGATGGTGAGGTTTCGGCGGTTATGTTCAACCTCGGCTATCTGCCCGGCGGTGACCATTCTGTAGGGACTCTGGCAGACACCACTATTGCTGCGCTTGAGAGTGCAATGCGGCTTATAAAGAAAAACGGAGTTATAACAATCGGTGTTTACTATGGTGGGGACTCCGGATTTGATGAAAAAAACAGCGTTATGGAATATATTGCAGGTATAGATTTTAAAAAGTTCACCCTGCTCACGCTGGATTATAAAAACAGACCAAACTGTCCGCCAATTGCGGTAATCATAGAAAAATTGTAAAGGAAGATTAATATGAGTGAAAATGTTGAAACAAAAAAGAGCTTGAAAAAACCGCTTATTATAATAGCTTCTGTTATCTGCGCGGTTGTGGTTTTGGTTGCCGGTATGGCATTGTTGGTATCCGGCGAGGGGGTTGCGAAGGGAGTTTGTGTTGAAGGTAAATGGGTTTCGGGAATGAGCTATGAAGAGTTGACTGAATTTGTAGCTGAAATTGCGGAAAAAGAAATCCCTGATAAAACAGTGACAGTAACCCTTGACGGAAAGGATTATCAGATAGCTTTTGCAGATGCTATTTCAGGATATGACGAAAATATGACAGTTGAGAGTGCATATAATTCCGGCAGGGACAAAAATGCGGTTTTAAACTTTTTTACAAAGGTTGGATTTATATTCAAAAATAAGAACATCCACCTTGAACCTACCATGGATGAAGAATATATCGGGCAGTTTGTAAACCAAATGTGCGAAGGACTTCAGCCTGTTAAAACAGATGATTACTGGTTCATGGAAGAGGATAAGATTAAGCTTGTTTACGGCAATGAGGGAAACTTTGTTGATGTTGAACTTTTCAGGAAACAGCTTGACGAATTCTTAAGGAAGGGCGAAAGCGGCAAAATTACTCTTAATGTTGTACATGCGGAGCCTGCTCCGTTTGATGTTAACGAGATTTATGAAAATGTTGCATCACAGCCGAGTAATACATATTACGAAGAAAAAGAAGGCAAAAAATATATTGTTCCTGCAAAAAACGGGTATGAGTTTGATAAAAATGAACTGAAAAAAGCTATTGACGAAAACAGGGGCGTAAACGAAAGTTTTTACTTTGTTCCGGAGGTTATAAAACCGGATAACACCACACTTGACGAAACAGGACTTTTTACTGAGGTGCTTGCTGAATACACCTCCAAGATTACTGACCAGGACAAAAACCGTCTTAACAACGTTCACCTTGCGACAAGCAAAATAAACGGAGTTATTATCAATCCGGATGATGTTTTTAAATACCTTGGTTATGTTGAGCCAATTACTGTTGAGGGCGGATATAAAAGTGCGAATGTTTATGCCAACGGAAAGATTTTAAAGGATATCGGCGGTGGCGTCTGCCAGGTTTCATCAGCACTTTACAGTGCGGTTTTATATGCAAATCTTGAAGTTGTTAAAAGATATAATCACTCACTGACGGTTGGATATGTTCCTTATGGTCAGGATGCAACAGTTGCGAGTGGAGAAATTGACTTCAGGTTTAAAAATAATACAAACGAGCCTGTTAAAATAATAGCGACAAGTGATAATGCAGGTGTGCATATTACAATTATGGGCAAAAAGCCTGACCCGTCTGTTACAATTGAAATTGAAAACGTTATCACTCAGACACTTGTCCCCGAAATAGTTGAAGAAATTGACGAAAGCCTTAATCCGGGCGAAGAAGTTGTGGACTATGCCGGCAAAACCGGATATGTAGTGCAGACCTATAAGCATATTTACAAGAACGGAACGCTCGCTGAAACTATTCATGTTTCAACAAGCAGATATAAGAAAATAGATAAAACCATCAGAAAAGGTCCTGATGCGGGAGAAACAATTGGACAGGTGACAGGAGGAGAAATTTTCGTCGATATACCGGTAAGCGAAGAAATAATTTATCCCGAAACCCAGCCTGAGCAAGTTCCCCAAACTCAGCCTGAGCAGCCACAGGAGAATACTGAAGCTATTCAAATAACGGAAACAGGGGAAGCAGAACAAAGTTAATATTTTTTCTTTAAAAAAAAGCACCGTAATACTGGCGTATTACGGTGCTTTTTCATAGTGAGTAGGTTTTAATGATTACTCTACAGTAACTGATTTTGCAAGGTTTCGGGGTTTGTCTATGTCGCAACCTCTTGCATTTGAAACATGGTAAGAGAAAATCTGAAGAGCGACAACTGTCAGGGATGGAGAGAATAAATCGTTTGTCACGGGAAGTTTTATGGTAAAGTCAACTTCGCCTTCAGCACTCATACCTTCAGGCAGGAAGAGCATTACATAAGCGCCTCTTGATTTCACCTCTTTAATGTTACTGATGGTTTTATCAAAAATATTTTTCTGTGTTGCTACTGCAAGCACCAGAGTGTTTTCCTCAATCAGCGAGATTGTGCCATGCTTAAGCTCGCCGGCTGCATAGGCTTCTGAATGAATATAGGAAATTTCCTTGAGCTTGAGTGACCCCTCAAGAGATACACAATAGTCAAGCCCTCTGCCAAGATAAAATGCGTCTGAAACATCATGGTGGTTTTCTGCACATTGTTTTAAGGTGTCATTAAGAGCTATAACTTCTTTGATTTTTTCCGGAAGTGCAATAAGTTCGTCGCAAAGCTCGGCCTGATAATCGTTTGAAATGGTGCCTTTGCCCGAAGCAAGATATAAAGCAAGAAGGTCGAGCATAATAAGCTGACAGCTGTAAGCTTTTGTAGTTGCAACAGCAATCTCCGGACCCGCAACTGTGTGAACAACATAATCTGCCTCACGGGCGATAGAGCTGCCGGCAACATTTACAATTGCAAGGGTTTTAGCACCTCTTGTTTTCGCTTCACGCATTGCAGCGAGCGTGTCTGCCGTTTCGCCCGACTGACTTATCACGATAACAAGGTCGTTTTCAGATAAAATGGGGTCAGCGTAACGGAACTCGGAAGCAAGCCAAACATCAACGGGGATTTTAGCTAATTTCTCAATAACATATTTTCCTGCAAGACCGGTATGGTATGCACTGCCACAGGCTGTGATGTAAATCCTGCTCAGTGATTTTAAATGGTCTGAGAGCTCAGAAAGCTCTTCAAAGACAACTTTTCCATTTTTTATGTGACCAGAGAGTGTGTCTTTAACTGTCTTTGGCTGTTCGTGGATTTCCTTGAGCATAAAATGGTCAAAACCGCCTTTTTCAGCTGCATCAATATCCCAGTCCACATGGAAAAGCTCTTTTTTGATTTCCTGCTTGTCTAAGGAATAAATATTAATGTCATTTTCTGTGCAGCGTACAATTTCGCCATCTTCAAGAAGATAAACATCACGGGTTTCGGACAAAAGTGCGGGAATATCAGAAGCGATAAAGTTTTCGTTTTTACCTTTCCCGGCAATCAGCGGACTGTCTTTTTTAACAGCGTAAAGCTCGCCCGGATGGTCGGTTGAAATTATGCCAAGTGCAAATGAACCTGACAGTTTTGCTACAGTTTTACTGATAGCATCAAGCATATCGCCATCATAGTTAAGCTGAAGAAGATGCGCAACTACTTCACTGTCTGTATCTGATGCAAACTCAAATCCTTTTTCAGTTAAAAAACTTCTGAGCGTGAGATAGTTTTCGATAATACCGTTGTGAACAATAGCAAATTTGCTGTTGCCTGAAAGATGGGGGTGGGAGTTTTTATCGGACGGAGCACCGTGTGTTGCCCAACGGGTGTGACCGATACCGATATTTCCGAAAGTTTTATCTGTTGTTTTTTCTTTAAGTACCGAAAGGCGTCCTTTTGTTTTAATGCAATTTATGCCGCCATCATTTAAAAGTGCAACGCCGGCAGAATCATAACCACGATATTCTAACTTTTCAAGACCGCCCAAAAGGAAGGGGAGAGCATTGTTTTTACCAATATAACCAACTATTCCACACATGATTATTCTCCTTTTCTGCTTAAAGATTCCATGAAATCTCTTATTTTTTCAGCATCTTTTATCATTTCGTTTTTGTCTTTGCCTTCAATCATAACTCGTATAACCGGTTCGGTTCCGGAGGGTCTTATTAAAACTCTGCCGGACGATGAATATTTTTCCTGTGTATCGGAAATGAGGCGTGAAAGCTCTTCATCCTTTAATATATCAGCACTACTTACACCATTTGTTTTTGCATTTAAAACAATCTGGGGTAAAATGGTTATGCTTTTTCTGAGCTCGGAAGTGTTTTTGCCCGATTTTTTCAGTAGCTTTAAAAACTCAAGAGCACACACAAGTCCGTCGCCGGTGGTGTTATAAAGAGTTGAAATTATATGACCCGATTCTTCACCGCCGATAACACCGCCGATTTCCGCCATTTTTTCATAAACATAGCGGTCACCCACCTTTGTGGCAACAAAATCAATTTTCTGCTCTTTTAAAGTGAGAGAAAGCCCCATATTGCTCATTACAGTACCTACCACTGTATTGCCGTTTAAAATACCACGTTTTTTATATTCTATTGCAATAAGACCTATAAGCACGTCACCGCTTAAAGCGTCGCCATTTTCGTCTACGGCTAAAACCCTGTCAGCATCGCCGTCAAAAGCTATGCCAACATCTGCTTTGCAGCCGGTTACAAATTCGGACAGGCTTTTAATGTGCACACTACCGCAGTTTTCGTTTATGTTTATTCCGTCAGGAGATGCAGATTTTACAAAAACCTCAGCGCCAAGCTTTTTAAAAGCTTCCGGGGCAATAAAAGAGTTTGCACCGTTGGAGCAATCAACGGCAATTTTCATGCCTGTAAGGTCACATCCTGCAGCAGAAACTGCATGATTTAAGTAGTCTTCTGAACCCTCTGCATAGCTTTTGAATCTTCCGATATCACCGCCGGTAAGGGGAGCGGGAATGGTTTTGTTGCCAAGCAGATACTCTTCAATTTCCTCTTCAAGTTCATCGCTCAGCTTTTCACCGTCTGAGTTGAAAAACTTAATGCCGTTATACTCAACCGGATTGTGAGACGCAGAAATAACAACCCCGGCATCTGCACCGAGTTTTCGTGTCATATAAGCTACAGCAGGTGTGGGAATAACGCCAAGAGTAACCACCTCAGCACCACAGGAAAGTGCACCCGACACAAATGCAGCCTCAAGCATATCGCTTGATATACGTGTATCTTTGCCTATTACAATACGGATTTTTTTAGTGTTTTTGCGGGATATTACATATGTGGAATACCGTCCGAGATTTAAGGCAAGCTGAGCATCAAGATAGCTACCTGCTACACCACGGACACCGTCTGTTCCGAAAAATTTAGTCATAGCATAATCCTCCTATTTATATAGGAAATATAACATAATAAAAGAAGATATTCAAGACAAAATTACTAAAACGATTAAGTGCTATATATCAAGTGTTGTAAGAGATTTGAAAGTATAACCCCTGTTTTTGGCTTCAATAATAATACTTTCAAGCGTCTGGGCATTTGCAGAGGAAACTGCATGCATCAGGATTATTGCACCACTGTGCAGATTATCCATAACGGCGTTGAAAACAAATTCATTTGTCGGCTGTTTATCAACGTTCCAGTCCTCATAGGCTATGCTCCAGAAGACGGTTTTATAGCCTAATTTTTTGGAAAAATACATACTTTTTTCGCTGTGTTCACCCATTGGAGGACGCAGGAATTTCATAGTTTTCCCGGTGGTTTCATAAAATATTCTGTCCAGCTCTATCAGCTCATATTCCAGCTCGTCGTCCGACAAAGAGGGCATACTTGGATGATTTACCGTGTGGTTTCCCACATCGTGACCTTCGTCTACCATACGGCAGATAAGCTCGGTTTCGTTTTTCAGATAAGGTCCGGTAACAAAAAAGCAGGCGGGAACGCTATGCTTTTTTAGTACATCTAAAATCCCTGAAGTATAGCCGTTTTCATACCCTTCATCAAAGGTAAGATAAACGGATTTTGTTTCAGTATCTCCAAGATATACTCCGTCGTATGCAGTCAGAATCTCAATTTCGCCGGGATTGATGTCCGGTACTTTGCCCGGATTCTTTTTTAGTCCCCAGCTCAGCTTTTTCTTACTTAAAGAGTCGCTCATATTTCCTGAGGGCTGACTTTTTTCACACGAACAGGTAAAAATAAGTGACAAAACTATAATAAAACAAAGAGAAAATTTAATTTTCTTCAAACCAATCACCTCGGAATATTTTTATGCGCAAATCGTAAAAAAATGTTGAAGTGCCGCATATAATATGATACAATAAATTAAGAATCGAAAAGAGGAAAAGTGATGTTTCTCTCTAAAAGATATGCAATTTGTATAGCAGTGGTTTTTTTGGCTGCTGCCTTGGCAGTGATTTTAAATTTTGGTTTACCGGAAAAAGACAGAATAGATTTCAGTCTTTATACGGGCGCAGATGTGTTTGAGCCGGAGGCTAATATAACTCGAAAGCTTACGCTTGGAGGAGATGACTTACCGGAAAAGACCGCATATCTTACGTTTGACGATGGTCCTACACACAATACCGAAATAATCCTTGATGTACTGAAACAATATAATGCAAAGGCAACCTTTTTCGTGCTCGGGGAAACAGCGGAGAGAAATTCGGATATCCTGCTCAGAATTTTTAATGAGGGTCACACAATAGGTAACCATAGTTTCAGTCACGATTATGATGTGGTTTACGGAACCCGTGAACAGTTTATAAATGAGCTTAAAATGTGGGAAGAAGCCGTCGGAAACATAATCGGTCATGAAAACATTGTAAAGCTACTTAGGTTTCCGGGTGGTTCAAAGGACGAATGGAAATATATTTACCGAAACATTGCGGAAGAAATGGGATATAAATATGTTGACTGGACAGCACTTAACGGAGATGCGGACAGTAAACCTTTTTCAAAAGAAAGGTGCATGGAAGAAATAAAAAAATATTGCACCGACAGGGGCGACGTTGTGATTTTAATGCACGACAGTGCAAAAAAAACAATCACAGCAGAAATGATGCCTGAAATTTTAGAATATCTTATAGCACAGGGATATACATTCAAAAGAATAGAAATATAGGTGATGAAAATGAGAATTTTTAATGATATAACAGAGCTTATCGGGAAAACTCCGCTTGTGCATATTCACACTGATGAAAAAACAGGCGCAAAAGTGGTTGCAAAGGTGGAAGCGTTTAATCCTGCCGGAAGCATTAAGGACCGTGCGGCTCTTTCTATGATTGAAACAGCGGAAAGGGAAGGCTTGCTAAAAAAAGGCGGAACGATAATTGAGCCTACAAGCGGAAACACAGGTATTGGACTTGCGGCTGTTGCGGCGGTCAGGGGATATAAAGTAATTCTAACAATGCCCGAGACCATGAGCATTGAGCGCAGAAAACTGCTTTCAGCGTATGGCGCAGAAATTGTGCTCACCGAGGGTGTAAAAGGTATGAAAGGTGCAATTAAAAAAGCACTTGAAATCAAAGAAAAAACGCCGGGAGCGTTCATTCCCGACCAGTTTAAAAACCCTGCCAATCCGGAAATTCATGAAAAGACCACCGGACCTGAAATTTGGGAGGACACCGATGAAGAGGTTAACATAATTGTTGCCGGAGTGGGTACCGGCGGGACACTTTCGGGAACTGCAAAGTATTTAAAATCTAAAAACTCTGAGATAAAAGCGGTAGCCGTTGAGCCTTTTGAATCACAGATGATGGGTAAGGGTGAGGCAGGTCCGCATAAGATACAGGGGATAGGTGCAAACTTTGTGCCGGATAATTTTGATGCTGGAATTTGCGATGAAATTGTTCCGGTAAAATCAGAAGATGCCAAACTTGAGGCGAAAAAACTTGCGGCAGAAAAAGGAATCCTTGCCGGAATATCTGCAGGAGCAAGCGTTCATGCAGGCAAAATTCTTGCCGCACGAGAAGAGAATGCGGACAAGCTTATTGTAGTAATCCTGCCCGACACAGGCGAAAGATACTTAAGCGAATTTTAATTCCCTCTTGAAATGTGGAAATATTTGTGATAGAATATATAGGTCAATTTGAATATTTTTTAAAGGAGTGCATATACAAATGAGCGATTTTCTTACAAGAATCAAGGAAAGAGCAAGGGCAGACAAGAAAACAATTATCCTGCCCGAATCTATGGACAGAAGAATTTATGAAGCGGCTGAAATGATCCTAAATGAGGACATTGCCAACATCATCATCATCGGTACACCCGAAGAAGTTGAAGCAAACTCAAAAGGTCTTGACATTTCAAAAGCTACTATCATCAACCCTTTCACTTACGAAAAAACAGAAGAATACCTTAACCTCTTTGTTGAACTGAGAAAAGCAAAAGGTCTCACTTACGAAGATGCTAAAAAAATAGCTCTCGGTGACTATATGTACTATGCTTGTCTCATGGTAAAAGCAGGCGATGCTGACGGCGTTGTTTCAGGTGCTTGCCACTCAACAGGCGACACACTTCGTCCCAGCCTTCAGATTATCAAAACAAAACCGGGAATTAAACTTGTTTCCGCTTTCTTCGTAATGGTAGTTCCAAACTGCGAATATGGCGCAAACGGCACATTCATTTTTGCTGACAGCGGTCTTGTTCAGAATCCAAACTCTGAAGAACTTGCTGCAATTGCTGCCTGCTCTGCAGAATCTTTTGAAATCCTCGCTGAAGAAGAAGCAGTTGTTGCTATGCTTTCTCACTCCACAATGGGCAGCGCTAAACACGCTGACGTTGACAAAGTTGTAGAAGCAACAAAAATCTGTAAAGAGCAGAACCCCGACATCAAAGTTGACGGCGAACTCCAGCTTGACGCTGCTATCGTTCCCTCAATCGGTAAATCAAAAGCTCCCGATTCATCAGTTGCAGGTAAAGCAAATGTACTTGTGTTCCCTGACCTTGATGCAGGTAACATTGGTTACAAACTTGTTCAGAGACTTGCTAAAGCAGAAGCTTATGGTCCTATCACACAGGGTATTGCAATGCCTATCAACGACCTGTCCAGAGGTTGCAGCGCACTTGACATAGTTGGTGTTGTTGCTATCACAGCTGTTCAGGCTCAGGGTAAATAACAGGGAGGAGAAAAAGAATGAAAGTTTTAGTTATAAACGCAGGTAGCTCATCTTTAAAATATCAGCTTATTGATATGGCCAGCACAGATGTTATTGCAAAAGGTAACTGCGAAAGAATCGGTATTGATGGTTCTTTCATTAAACATAAACCCACAGGCAAAGATGCTTTTGAACTCCAGACAGCAATGCCTTCACATCAGGAAGCTATAAAGCTCGTTCTCGACGCACTTTTGGATGCTGACCACGGCGTAATTTCTTCTCTTTCTGAAATTTCTGCAGTTGGTCACCGTGTTGTTCACGGCGGTGAATACTTCAAAGGCTCTGTTATCATTGATGCTGATGTTAAAGCAAAAATCAAAGAATGTGCAGCACTTGCTCCTCTTCACAACCCTGCAAACCTTATTGGTATTGAAGCTTGTGAAAAAGCAATGCCCGGCGTTCCCATGGTAGCAGTGTTTGACACAGCTTTCCATCAGACAATGCCTGACTATTCTTACATGTACGCACTTCCGTACGAATATTATGAAAAATATAAAATCCGCCGCTATGGTTTCCACGGTACATCTCACAAATATGTAACAGCAAGAGCTGCAGCAATGCTCGGCAAAAAAGCTGAAGATATCAATATTGTAACATGTCACCTTGGTAACGGTTCTTCAATCACAGCTGTTAAAGGCGGAAAATGCTTTGACACAACAATGGGTCTCACACCCCTTGAAGGTCTTATGATGGGTACAAGAAGTGGCCTTATTGACCCTGCTATCATTCCTTTCCTTATGGAAAAAGAAGGCCTCACAGCTAAAGAAGTTGACACAATGCTCAATAAAAAATCCGGTATCCTTGGTGTTACACAGACAACCAGTGACAACCGTGATATCGAGCAGGGTGCAAAAGAAGGCAACAAGAGATATCAGCTCGTTGAAAGCATGCTCGTTCATCAGATTACAAAATTTGTTGGCGGTTATGCTGCTGCTATGGGTGGTATTGATGCGATTGTATTTACCGGCGGTATCGGTGAAAACAACCCTCAGTACAGAACAAGAGTTGGTGAAAACCTTGGATTTATGGGCGTAGCGGTTGATGAAACAACAAACGCTAAAGCATTCAGAACATCTGACGAATATGACATTTCAACAGCAGATGCAAAAGTAAGACTTCTTGTAATTCCTACGAACGAAGAACTTATGATTGCTATGGACACAAAAGCACTCGTTGAAGGAAAATAATTAAAAAATGAAATCCCGTCCTATGGACGGGATTTTTTTATTACTTTTCCTGACTTATAAATATTTCTTCTGCTTTTTTCTGTGCATCTTCTAAAATTTTTGTTGCTTCGGTGATAGCGTTAAATAAAATTAAATACATTTCTTTATAATTATCCATTATATCTTCTCCGTTCGTTTAATTTAATTGTAGGGAATGGCGATTTTCGACATTCCGGTTTGCGGTGCATCCTGGAGGCTGCACCCTACAAAACAATTTTTTCCGGAATATTAAAAAAGTGCGTCAGCGGAGCCGACGCACGAAAAACGCAAGACTCCCTTTTTTGCGACAAAAAGTTTATGGAAGGGTATGACAGAACATCTCACCAGCCATTGGAGTCAGCGTTTTTTGCTGATTCTGTTACTGATGAGAATGATAAAAAAGGATACACTAATACCCTTGACTCTATCAACTCCATTTCCATTTTAACTTTTTGTCGCAAGTTTATTATAACACCTTATTTTACATTTTGCAACATTTTTCTGTCGACAAATTGTGACAAGAAATGAAAACACCCACTTTGTGGGTGTTTTTTAGTCTATTTCAAAATATGCATAAAAAATTCTTTTGTCAAAATCTCCGGTCTCCCGGAAATCCGTTATCTCTTTTGCTAAACGATAATTACCTTTAGGTAGCTTACCGTATAGCCATTCCCAGTTAATTTTTGCTTCATATTCACCATTTTTTGGAATAAGATAAGAAATAGCGTTCCAGGCATAATTATCAATAATGGGGTCCACAGGTAACCACTCGCCATCAAACTTTTCTATTTCGTACCAAGCCCCTGTCTGGAGCTCGCCTGACGGGTATCCGCCCGACTGTGAAATTTCAAGCTCAAGCCCTGTCGGCGTAGCATCCTCCGCTTCAAGATGAATACCCCAACTTAAGTTTTCTTCATCAGGGAAAATCACATATTTATCAATATAATCGTCAGAGTGAGAGCTGAACATTGAGTATGCTACATCAGCAAAATCAAGCTCTTTATCGTTTGCAAGAACAATCATCTGCGTTTCTTTTTGAGCATTGGGCAATGTGCCTTTTAAATACATACAGTACTTGTACTTTTTTAACTTAAATTCAGGGTCGGTAATTTTTCTGAAAATTTTCCAGCCACCATCAATAGGAACCTCGACACAGTATTCGTCAAAACCTGTCTGATAACCGAAATAAGTGGTGTGGGTAGGCCCGAAATTTGTTCCGTTATCTTTTTTAGGAACTTCATATTCATCCGCCACATTTAACAGGCTTCCATCCAAAGTACCGCATCGGGGAACCATATCACTGAAAGTACCGGTATCATAAAAGAGCGCACCATTAATTCTGAGCATATGGATGGGGGATTTTTCGCCGACAATCTCTTTTGGTTTTCCGCCAAAACCGCCGTTTATGGCTTTATCTGTACAACCTGTTAATAGCAGACATAAAAGCAAAATGCTGATTATCTTTTTCATTTAATTTTCCTCCACAAAAGCGTACCTGCCAAGGAAGAGAATTTCACCACTGTCATTGTCACGGATAACAAAAGTAAAAGGCTCGTTATATTTTACTTCTATCGGCTCCGGAGGAAGAGAAGAACCCGCCATCATAATGGCAGTAACAGCAGCCGCTTCGGTGCCTTTTTCATTAACATTTATATATGTTTTGTGCAGGGCATCTGTTATGAACATATTGCCACTGTCAAACATACCCGAAAAGTCTGCCTTTTCGGCATGGAACGCAAAGTCTATTCCGAGATTCTGCATGGTGTTTTTGAGCGATGTGGAATACTCAAACTTAAATTTGGGCATTGAAAGTGAAATGTAATCAGTTGACGAATTTTCTGTAAAATCATTCAAAGCATGTTCGGAAAAATTACCCTTTACAAGATACATTGCAACATCAAGGTCGTAGAAAATATTATCGCCTTTTTCCTCGTCAAAATATCCGTTTTTGTAGGGCAGACAGATAATTTCATTCACACCGTCATTTAAGTAGCGGTAGTAACCGGTTCGGTTCATAAAATCTGTGGTTTTTTCATTGCCGTTTCGGTCTGTAAAAATGTCCGGCTTTGTGGCGCTTTCAGAAAATTCATTCTGCCATGCACCCTTAAAATACACAGCATTCACAAGCATTGACCAAAAATCGTCACTGTTTATGATTTTATCAATTTTGCCGTTTGTTTTATCATTTACCCAACCGTTTATATCTTTTACAATATTTTCACCGTCTGCTACAAAAGAATCTGCACTGAAAAAGAAATTCAGTTTGTCAGAGTAGTCTTTAGAAAAACGCTGGGGTGTTCGGGAAGAATTTATCCAAATTGAATTTGCCACGTTAAGTTTTAAAATTTCGGCATTATTATATTTTTCAATAAGTGTTTTGGTATTCTCGTTAAAAGTATCAAGGTCTTCTATACCAAGTGCATTTTCAATCTGTGATTTTGTTTCGCCCGATGCACCGTTTGCTGCCATTGCAAAAGCAAGCTTTATAGAAAGGGGAGAAAACATGTAGTTTTTGTCCTCAGGCATCTGCGCATTTATATTTTCAGCAAAGGTGCCGGATAGAGCTGCAGGGTCGCTTGTAAAAAGCACGCCGTAAAAATCATTTTCTTCATATTTGCCTGCTTCTATAAGCTTTCTGTATAAAAGCTTGTCATCAGCGGTTTTTGCCGCAAGAGCCGACCAGCAGATGCGAACGGTGTCACCGCGGGTGAGTTTGCGGTCATCGAAAACAACGCTGCGGGTGAAATTATTTGCAAGCAGGTCATGCTCTTCGCCAAGCTCATAAGCGTTTTCAATTGTTATATTTTTATATCCCAAAAGGCTGAGCGTCATTTTTGCAAATTCTCTGCCCGATACAGTTCGGTCGGGAGTAAAGGTCTTATCGGTAGTGCCGTCAACAAGCCCCATTTTTTTGGCAGCAGTAACTTCTTTATATGCCCAGTGGCCATCCATATCATCAAATTCGGGTGAAGGCATACCGACAGAGCCTGTTATCTCAGGGTGCATCCTGAAAAGAAGGACAACAGCTTCGGCGCGGGTTACACTGCGCTCAAGCTCAAAACCGTTTCCGGTGCCTAAAAGAATGCCAAGTTTATGAAGTCCTGCTGCCTCTGCAGAACTTTCGGACAGAGCCGGAATTTCCTCGGGAGCAAGAATTTTTGCGGTAGCAAACACAGTAAGGAATAAAACTAATGTAATTGTAAGTGCAATAAATTTCTTCATATAATAACCTCCTTTGTTAATAATACTTTTCAAAAGTATAAAAGGTTGCAAATTGTCATTTTTTTCTTTTTAAAAAGAGTGAGGTAACAAGCATGGAGATGAATGAGAAAAAAGTGTAAATTGCGGAATACAGGAAAAACAGCGGCTCATCTGCGGTCAGCAAAAAGCATACAGTAATCATAAAAATTATACCGACGTAAAGTGAAGAAAACCACCGTTTTCTAAAGTCAAATCCTGCAAAAACCCCGACCCCTACCGACAGGATAGGATTTATAAGATAAAAACTTAAAATGCAGATAGCCATGCCTGCGTCTGATGCAAATAAGACAGCAGCGAGAGGTATGCCGAAAACCAAAACAACAGTAATTATAAGAGACATAATCATAATATCACTCCTAAGGTTTTATAAGGTCTGCAATATCTGTGTAGGTAAGACCTGAAAAATATTCATCTACAGGCGTTTTTTTAAGTAAAGAAAGAATTTCATTATAATCGTGCCGAACACCTATTAAAGCCTGCTCAAGCTCTGATATATCCCGCTTTCCAAAAAAGTCGCCGGAAAATTTTATGTCAGTTATTTTGCCATCCTGTGCATCAAGGCTGGCAGACACTATCCCGCAAGGAAAAAGCTTCTCATTTTTAAAACTGTGTTTGGGTGAATACCCAAAGTTCCATTCCCAGGTTTCATATTTTTCTGTTTGAAGCTTTTTAATTTCAGACAAATCTGTTTGTGTAAGTTGGTAACGGGTCCCCTCTGCGGATTTAAAGAGTAATTCGCAGAATTCATCTATCGTAATATTACTATGTTCCCCGATGTTGGTAACACGGCTTTTTACAGATGCAATACCCTTTGACTTTATTTTCAGTTCATTTACATTTAAAACTTTTGCCAAAATATCCACGCTGGTAGAAAACATCAGTGTTCCGTGGTGAAGGAGCATGTCTTTATAAACATACTGTGCGTTGCCGGAGAATTTTTTGCCACCTATAAGCATATCGTTTCTGCCCGAAAGGGTGGCATCAATGCCAAGACTTTTTAAAGCGTCAATAACAGGTTTTGTAAACTTTTTAAAATTTAAAAAATCGTCATCTCCCGCTTTTGTGATGTATGTGTAATTTAAATTACCCAAATCATGGTATACCGCACCACCACCCGACATTCTGCGTACAATGTTTACCTTCATTTCTTCCGCACGGGAATGATTAATTTCGGTAAAGGCGCTCTGGTTTTTTCCTATGACAACAGTATTGTCGTTTTGCCATAAGATGAGCTTGTCCTCGCAGCCGGTTTTGAGGAAATATTCCTCTGCAGCAAGGTTGAAATATGGGTTTATAGAATCAAGTCTTATAAGTTTCATAATAATTACCTCATGTTTAGTTTAACATATTGTGACAGGTTTGTCCATAATTTTATTGACTTTCCGGCGGTAAATTGATAAGATAATATAGAGGTGTAAAAGTATGAATGATAAAAGCTTTTTTGCAATGGCATCAAGAATGAAATATATAAACCGCTGGGGACTTATGCGTAACACAAGTCAGGAAAACATAAGTCAGCATAGTCTTGAGGTGAGTATGATATCTCATGCTCTTGCGGTGATAAACAACGAAATTTTCGGAGGGGATATTTCGCCCGAAAAAACTGCAGTTGTGGCAATGTATCACGATATGAGCGAGATTATAACCGGCGATATGCCAACGCCCGTGAAATATAAAAACACCCAGATAATTTCAGCATATAAAGAGATAGAAGAAGCGGCGAACAACAAGCTGCTTGAAAAACTGCCCGATAATATGAGAGGGGTTTATGAAAAAATCCTTTTCAGCAGTGATGAAAAGATAAACAAACTCGTCAAAGCGGCAGACAAGCTGTCAGCATATATTAAATGTATTGAAGAAGAAAATGCAGGTAACCGTGAGTTTGCAAAGGCGCTTTTAGCAACCGAAAAAGCACTCTGCAAAATGCAGTGTCCGGAAGCGGATTATTTTATGGAGCATTTTATTCCTGCATACAAGCTTACATTGGATGAAATATGATGAAAGAGAAGTTTATGAAACAGGCGATACAGCAGGCTGAGCTTGCAAAAGCCGAAGGGGAAGTACCAGTTGGTGCGGTTGTTGTAAAGGATGGCAAGGTTGTTGCGACGGGCAGAAACAACCGCGAAAAAACTCTTCAGGCAGACGGACATGCCGAGATGCAGGCAATAAAAGAAGCCTGCAAGGTTTTAAATTCGCCTTTTTTAAATGATTGCGATATTTATGTTACTTTAGAACCCTGCCCCATGTGTGCCGGCGCTATTTTACAGGCGCGGATGCGTAAAGTGGTTTTTGGTGCGTATGAAGATAAAAGTGGGGCTGTCGGTTCAGTGTTTAACCTGTTTTACGATTTTGTTATGCCCCACAAAGTGCTTTTTGAAGGCGGAGTTATGGAAGATGAATGTCAAAGACTTATGACGGATTTTTTTAAGGAGAAAAGATAATGGATATAACTTTAGTTGCTGTGAATTCTAAATATATTCACCTAAACCCTGCGGTGAGAAGTATAAAATACTATCTTGCCGAGAGGGGTATTTGTGCTGATATAAAGGAATTTTCGGGCAAAGAAGAAATCCATCGCGCAGTAGCAAAAATCCTTGAAACAGATTCGGAGTTTGTAGCATTTTCCTGCTACATCTGGAACATAGAATATGTTTTGAAACTTGCGCAGACAGTAAAAAAATGTGCACCGCAAATAAAAATAGTTCTTGGCGGACCGGAGGCATACTGCAACGCCCAAAAGCTGATAGAAAAGCACCCGTTTATTGATGTGATAATTTTCGGTGAAGGGGAAAAAGCAACTGTCGATATGCTTTCAGGCGGAATAAATGACAAAATTATTTACGGGGAAAAGACCGACCTTTCGGAAATAGGGTTTATATATTCTGACGAGGATTTAAAAGATAAAAACCGAATTTTTTATTACGAAAGTTCAAGAGGCTGTCCCCATAACTGTGCATATTGCCTTTCCTGCATTGACAAGGGTGTACGCTATAAACCTGTAGAGCAGGTGAAGACAGAACTTGAAAAGTTTGTTTTATCGGGGGTTAGACTTGTTAAATTTGTTGACAGGACATTTAATGCGGATATGCCCCGCGCAAAGAAAATTCTCGAGATTATAAAAAACCTCGGCGGAGAAACTGAGTTCCATATTGAAATAAATCCTGACAGTATAGATGACGAATTTGTCTATATGCTTAGCGAGATAAAAAATAACATCCGAGTGGAAGCGGGTTTGCAGAGCATCAACCCCGATGCCCTTGCAGCGGTT
The DNA here is from genome assembly GCA_045633565.1 of Clostridia bacterium. GTDB lineage: Bacteria > Bacillota > Clostridia > RUG12999 > RUG12999 > RGIG7450. Next base: position 110,149 of record JAZQYO010000027.1, read on the forward strand.
CATCGTCCGTGCAATCTTGAAAGAATAAAGCGGAATATGCGGGCGCTTTTTGTTGCAGGAGTAACCGTTCACCTTGACCTTATTGCAGGACTTCCGCATGAAAATTTTGAAAGTTTTAGGAAAAGCTTTAATTTTGCCTTTGACCTTAAACCTGACGAACTGCAGCTTGGCTTTTTAAAGCTGCTTTCAGGTACAGAGCTTCATAAAAAAGCAGAGGAATATGGTATGGTCAGTGATGATTTTCCGCCTTATGAGATTATTTCAAACAGGTGGATTTCGGCAGAAGAGATTATAAAGCTGAAAAATATTGAAGCGGTGCTTGACATTTTTCATAATTCGGGAATGTTGAAATATACTCAGGCAAAGCTGCTTTCATATTTTGATTCACCTTTTTCGATGTTTGAAAAAATTGCGGAATATTTTGCAGGAAAAGGATATCTTGATTTCCCTCATCACAAAGCGGATTATCTTGAATTTCTAAAAGAATTTACGGTGGCATATAATATGGAAGAGGAAATCACAAAAGATTTTGTTTTAACCTGCCGGAAAAAGCCGGAGTGGGCTGATAAAAAAGAGGAGCTTGAAAAGATAAGGATAAATAAGCTGCTTGCAGAGGAAAATTTTGAAAATCTTCCACAGCTTAGCCTTATAAAACCGGCAGAAAGACATAAGCACGTTAAGTTTTACTCTCAGGGCGATAAAGTGTTTGTGGCGTCATACCCTGATATGCAGGTTGCTGATGTAACGGCAGACTATGAAAAAATATAAAAAAAGACTTGACAAAGGCGGCAGGATGTGGTAAACTCTAATGGTAAACAAGCAGAAGACATCTTCTCGCCTTATGTCTTAGACACATAAGGCAAATATCTACCGATTATATCAGTGATCGGTTTATGTTTGAAGGCTGTTCTTTTGCGGACGGCTTTTTTTAATTCTATTTTGGAGGTGCTTACTTATCAGTAAGGAATTACTCATTAACGAAGAAATCAGAGCGAAAGAGGTTCGTGTTATAAGCGGAGAGGGTGAACAGCTCGGTATTATGAGTCTGTCTTCAGCACTTGATGCTGCAAACGAAAGAAATCTTGATCTGGTTGAAATTTCACCTAATGCTAACCCGCCTGTTTGCAAGATTATGGATTACGGCAAATATAAATTTGATCTTGCGAAAAAGGAAAAGGAAGCCAGAAAAAAACAGAAGGTAATAAGTGTTAAAGAAATTCGTTTTTCACCAAGTATTGATACAAACGACCTTAACACAAAAACAAATCAGGCTTCAAAATTCTTAAAATCGGGCGATAAAGTTAAGGTATCCGTTCGTTTCAGAGGCAGAGAGCTTAGTTATATGGACAACGGAATTACACTTCTTAATCAGTTCGCTTCCAAATTGGAGGATGTTTCTGTTGTAGAAAAAGCCCCCTTAAAGGAAGGCAGAAGCATGGTAATGTTTCTTGCTCCCAAAAACTAAATCAGTTTAAAAAAGTTTAATTAATAATCGAGAGGAGAGATAGTTATGCCTAAAATTAAGACACACAGAGGCGCAGCTAAAAGATTCAAACTTACTAAAAATGGTAAAGTTAAAATGGCTCACGCAAACAAAAGCCACATTTTAACAAAGAAAAGCACAAAGAGAAAACGTGGTCTCAGAAAAGGTGTTTACGCTTCGGACGCTAATGCACCGGTAATCAAAAAACTTATTCCGTACAAATAAGAACAACCTTAGGAGGATAAAGATATGGCTAGAGTTACAGGTGGTATGACCACCAGAAGAAGACATAAAAAAATATTAAAACTTGCTAAAGGTTACCGTGGTGGCAAATCAAAACTTTTCAGAGTTGCCAATGAAGCGGTAATGAAATCCCTTGTTTATGCTTATAAAGGCAGAAGACTTAAGAAAAGAGATTTCAGACGCCTTTGGATTACACGTATCAGCGCTGCTTGCAAAATGAACGGCATGAACTATTCCACATTTATGTGCGGTCTTAAAAAAGCAGGAATCACAATGAACAGAAAAATGCTTTCTGAAATTGCTATTCATGACGCAGCTGCGTTCACTATGCTCGTAGAGCAGGCAAAAGCTGCCCTTTAATAAAATCAATTCCGACCTGATATTTCAGGTCGTTTTGGTTTTTATACGACAAAATTTTCACCATAGAAAGGTGAGGCTTATTTTGATAACAAGTGCATCAAATACATTAATTAAACATATAAAAAAACTGCAGACAAAAAAGTCCTACAGATATGAGTGCGGCGAGTTTGTCATTGAAGGATTACGGCAGGTTTTTGATGCTGAAAAAAGCGTGAGCCTGGTACTTGTGTCCGAGGATTTTGCTGCAGCATTGCCAAATTTTCCCTGTCAGGTTGAAAAGGTTTCACATGGGCTTATATGCTCTCTTTCTGAAACAAAAACACCACAGGGGATTTTAGCTGTTGCAAAGATGAACACCGCCAAAGAAAAAGAGATTTTAAAAGAAAACGGTCTGTATGTTTTCTGCGACGGAGTTGCCGACCCGGGGAACCTTGGAACCATTATCCGCACGGCAGATTCTGCCGGTTGTGACGGCGTAATTTTAAGCCCCGATTGTGTGGACCTTTATAATCCAAAGGTGGTTCGCTCCACAATGTCATCCCTTTTTAATGTGCCTGTTTGCATATCGGATGACAGTATAAAAACGTTGGAATTTTTTAAAAGTAACGGTGTGAGAATAACAGCAACCACCCCGCATACAGAAAAAATAATTTATGAAGAGGATTTTACGCAGCCGGTCGTTATAATTTTAGGTAACGAGGCAAACGGTGTGTCCGACGACCTATTGACAATGGCGGACTCATGTGTTAAAATTCCTATGGTTGGACATGCGGAATCACTCAATGTCGCAACGGCAGGTGCCGTTTTGATTTATGAGGCTGTCCGCCAGAGAATATCCAAATAAAATTGTCACAAACGTGGCAGAATGGAGATAAAATATGGCAAAAAATCTGGTTATAGTGGAGTCTCCCGCAAAAGCTAAGACTATTCAGAAATACTTAGGTAAATCATACAGTGTTGAAGCTTCAATGGGACATATCCGTGACCTGCCCAAAAGTAAAATGGGCATTGATATAGAAAATGATTTCACCCCGCAGTATATGGTTATCCGTGGTAAAGGTGATTTGATTAAAAAGATAAAAAAAGAGGTTGCTGCGAGCGATAAAGTTATTCTCGCAACTGACCCGGACCGTGAGGGCGAAGCTATTTCCTGGCATCTGATGGAAGCATTCAAGATACCTGAGGAAAAGGCGTGCCGTGTGGTTTTCAATGAAATTACAAAGGATGCGGTTAAGACTGCAATTAAAAATCCGAGGGATATTAATTATAACCTTGTGGATGCCCAACAGGCAAGACGTGTACTTGACAGAATTGTGGGTTATTCCATCAGCCCGCTTTTGTGGAGAAAGGTTAAAAAGGGTCTCAGCGCAGGACGTGTTCAGTCTGTTGCCCTTAAAATAATCTGCGACCGTGAAGAGGAAATCAAAGCATTTATTCCCGAAGAATACTGGGATATTACAGCTCAGCTTTCTCATTCTAGTTCAAGAAAGGCTTTTAAAGCAAAGTTTTACGGAACATCAAAAGGCAAACTTGAGCTTAAAAATGAAGAGCAGACAAAGGCGGTTTTATCTGAGCTTGAAGCTGAACAGTTTGCTGTTAAATCAATAAAATCCGCTAAGAAAAAGCGTATGCCCGCTTCGCCGTTTATCACAAGTACAATGCAGCAGGAAGCGGCAAGAAAGCTTGGCTTTACATCATCAAGAACAATGATGGTTGCTCAGCAGCTTTACGAAGGTATTGATATTAAGGGGTCTGGAAGCGTCGGTCTAATCACTTATATGCGTACCGACTCAACACGTATCGCAAAAGAGGCTCAGTTTGCGGCAAGGGATTATATAAAATCAAGCTGGGGAGATGAGTATCTGCCTAAATATATTCCCGAATATAAAAACAAGAAAAACGCACAGGATGCTCATGAAGCTATCCGTCCCTCGGTTATTTCGTTTTCTCCCGACTCAATTAAGGCTTCGCTGACAGCTGACCAGTTCAAGCTTTATAAGCTTATCTGGGAAAGATTTATCGCCAGCCAGATGGCACCAGCTGAGGTTGAAAACACAACAGTTGACATAAAAGGCGGAAAATATATATTCAAGGCTTATGGCACAACAACACTGTTTGCAGGTTTTACAGCTCTTTATCTTGAAGGGGTTGACCACAAGGATGAAGATGATGCAGAGCAGGCGCTTCCAAAACTTTCCGAAGGGGATGCGCTTTCTGTGAAATCCCTTGCGGAAAAGCAGAATTTCACACGTCCTCCGGCAAGATATACAGAAGCTACTTTAATCAGAACGTTAGAAGAGCTTGGAATTGGCAGACCTTCTACTTATGCGCCTACCATTTCCAATATTCTGCAGAGAAAATATATTGAAAGCACCAAGAAAATCTTAAGCCCCACAGAGCTTGGAACAATTGTAAGCAAGCTCATGGCTGAGAATTTTGATAAGATTGTTGACGTTAAGTTTACGGCTGATATGGAACAGTTCCTTGACAGGGTTGAAGAAGGGAATTCCGATTGGGTTAATGTTATCCGTGAATTCTATGGCGATTTCAGCCAGACTCTGAAAAAAGCCGAAAAAGAGATGCAGTATGTGAAAATTGCTCCCGAACAGACAGATGTGATTTGCGAAAAATGCGGACGCAACATGGTAATACGTGAAAGCAGATTTGGTAAATTCCTTGCCTGCCCGGGTTATCCGCAGTGCAAAAACACAAAATCCATTTCAGTTGAAATAGGTGTAAAATGCCCCAAATGTGGCGGAGAGATTATAGAGCTTAAATCCCAGAAAGGTGCAAAATATTTCGGTTGCAGCAATCATCCGAAATGCGACTTTATGTCATGGGATAAGCCTACTGAGGAAAAATGTCCCCAGTGCGGCAAAATGCTTATGCTCAAGAGCATAAACAGACGCATTACAAAAATAAAGGTTTGCTCGGATGCAAACTGCAGCTACAATAAAAAGACAAAGAAAGAAACAAAAAAAGATGAAAAATAATGTTACGGTAATAGGCGCTGGACTTGCCGGCTGCGAGGCTGCATGGCAGCTTGCGGAGCGTGGCATTGGCGTCACCCTGATTGAAATGAAACCGGCTAAGTTCACGCCGGCACATCATTACACAGGCTTTGCCGAACTTGTTTGCAGTAACTCACTAAGGTCCGACCGCCTGGAAAATGCGGTCGGACTTTTAAAAGAGGAACTTCGAAAATTAGGCAGCCTTATAATGAAGTGTGCAGATGAAACAAGAATTCCTGCCGGCGGTGCTCTGGCTGTTGACAGAACAGGCTTTTCCGACCATGTTACGGAAAAAATAAAAAATCACCCCAATATAACAGTTGTCATAAAAGAAGTGACAGAAATTCCTGATGGTGATGTTATTATTGCATCAGGACCACTTACATCTGACGCACTGTTTTCCGAAATCGGCAAGCTTACAAATGAGGACAACTTGTATTTTTATGATGCAGCAGCGCCTATTGTGACCTTAGAATCGGTTGATTTTGACAGTGCTTATCGCCTTTCAAGATATGGCAAAGGCGATGACGACTATATCAATTGTCCTATGACAGAGGAAGAATACACAGCTTTTTATAACGAGCTTATAAAAGCTGAATGTACCGAGATAAAAGGGGCGGACAAAGAAGTGGTTTTTGAAGGCTGTATGCCTGTTGAGACTATGGCAAAAAGGGGAGAAAACACACTCCTTTTCGGGCCACTCAAACCTGTAGGACTTCCTGACCCCAAAACGGGCAAGGAGCCTTATGCTGTTGTTCAGCTCCGTCAGGACAATAAAGAAGGAACACTCTACAACATTGTAGGTTTTCAGACGCATCTTAAATGGGGAGAGCAAAAAAGAGTTTTTGGCATGATACCTGCACTTAAAAATGCGGAGTTTGTCCGTTATGGTGTTATGCATAGAAACACTTTTATAAATTCGCCAAAGCTGCTTGACTGTTTTTATAATTTAAAAAGCGAAAAAAGAATTTATTTTGCAGGACAGATTACCGGCGTTGAAGGGTATGTTGAATCAACATCGTCGGGATTTGTGGCAGGTTTATCCTTGGCAAAAAAACTGCTTGGTGAAGAGCCGGCAGAGTTCCCGGACACAACAGCTATCGGTGCACTCAGTCACTATGTTTCAGGTGGTGCTGCAGCAAGTTTCCAGCCTATGAATGTAAATTTTGGTATTATGGCTCCGCTTGGCGAAAAAATCCGCAAAAAGCAGGAGAAAAATCTCAAAATTGCCGAGCGTGCGCTTAGGGTGATTGATTCTTTTGTATAAAAAATCATCTTGCAGAGAAAATAATGAAAAAGGAGAGGAAAATCACTATGGCTATTGAATTTACAACCGAGAATTTTGAAAATGAAGTTCTGAAAAATAACAAACCTGTCCTGGTTGATTTCTGGGCAAGCTGGTGCGGTCCCTGCAGGATGTTTGCACCTGTGATAGAGGAGTTTGCAGAAGAAACACAAGATGTTATCGTGGGTAAGGTTAATGTGGATGATTATGCTGAACTTGCATCAGCATACGGTATTGCGACAATACCTACACTTATTCTCTTTAAAAACGGGCAGGAGCAAAAACGACACAGCGGACTTATGTCGGCAAAAGACTTAAAAGAATTTGCTTTAAATTAAATGATAAGCGGCAATCGATTGATTGCCGCTTATTTGTTAGTTAATAGATTTCTTTTTCCAGTTTCCTTTCAGGTAGAAAGCGGTTGTTAACGCTGCGCCCATAATCCATGTGATAAGAAGGGAAATCTGTATACATTCTTTGTAACCGAGAGGGAACTCGGGAGATCTTGTAAGGTATGAGATTCCATACGCAAGAGGAATTCTCATAAAAATGGTTGTGATAAGTGTAATCCACATAGGGGTTACAGTGTCGCCGGCACCTCGCATTACCCCGCCGAGACTTTGGGTTACCGCCATTGCAATATAACCTGCGGCAAGAATTCTCATAAGATGTACACTAAGGTCAACGAGTGAAGCGGTTTCTGTAAATGCCATCATCAGATATTTGCCAAACAAAAGTATTATTCCGGTAATAAGTGTTGAGCATATTACTGAAATTAAAAGTCCCTGCTTTGCACCAACCGAAATACGGTCGAATTTTTTTGCGCCGATGTTCTGACCGGCATAGGTTGTCATTGCCGTACCGAAGGAAAGATTTGGCATCATTGCAAATCCGTCCACCCGCATTACTATGATATTGGCGGCTATAAACTGTTCACCAAACTGATTGGTAAGAGCCTGAACCACTATCATGGCAGAAGACATAATTGCCTGGGTAAGTCCGGAAGGAAGACCAAGCTTAACTAAAGTTTTAATACAGTCTTTCTTTAACTTTAATGTTGAAAAATCAAGGGTGAAATACTCATTCATTCTTGCGAGCTTTATCAGGCATAAAGCAGAAGAAACAAATTGCGAAATAATGGTAGCAAGAGCAACTCCGGCAACGCCCATTTTAAATGATGCCACAAACCATATATCAAGAAAGATGTTTAAAATTGTTGCAATTATAAGATAAACAAGTGCTGAAACCGAATCACCCATACCACGGATAATACCGCTTAAAATGTTGTAGTATGCCATGCCGGCTATACCAACCATGGAAATTACAAGATAATCTTCACAACCGTCAATAATTGATGCGGGAGTGTTTAATAATTCAAGTATATTTCGCACGAAAGGCGGGGCTGCAAACATAAGAACAATTGAAACAATGGCTGTAACAGTGATGCAGTTGCCGATGGTTATGGACAGTTTTTCGCGGTTTTTAGCGCCGAAATACTGTGCAACCATTATACTTGCACCGGCTGAAATACCGATAAAAAGCACAAGCAGCATATTAAGTATGGGAAGCACGCTTCCAACTGATGCAAGAGCGTTATCGCCTACATAGTGACCTACAACAATACTGTCAACTGTACTGTAAAGCTGCTGGGCAATATTTCCGATAAGCATTGGAATGGAAAAGGAAATAATAGCTTTCCATGGTTTTCCGACGGTCATATCTGTCGGAGCAAATAAATTTTTCATAAATGTTTTATCCTCAATTCTGTAAAGCTAAGCTGTGAAAAGTTTATGCCCGACGGTTTAAGACCCCGGGCTTCAAGCAAAATCTATTAAACATTATAACATAAAAGAAAAAATAAATCAATAACGATAGAGAAAAAAGTAACTTGCTTTTTGTCAAATTTTCGTGTATAATGGAGATAACAAAAATGGAGGGGATAATGTGTCTTCTTATTATATATCAAGAAAAAACATAACCGTGTGGATTTCACTTGTTTTTGCAACTCTGTCGCTTATGGCGGGTGTAAAATATTTTATGATGATAAGTGGCGGAAGTATCGTTAAAATGACGGGGGCTGCGGTCTTGTCTGCGTCAGCAGCAGTATTTGTAATTTCAACACTCCTTTTTGGAAGAAAATTTTTCAAGCTGACCATCTTACCTGCGCTTTTCGGGTTCATGTCACTGATGATTTTGTCTGCAGGGATGGTTTCCGGTGGAACAATTTTAGTTTGTGCCCTGATTTATCTGTTTGTAATGATGAATATAATCAAAACAAGTGCGTTGCTTGTTTATTATCTTGGAACGAGCGTACTTTTCCATTTGTTCTGCCTTGTCGGTGAATATCTGGTGGACGGACAGGTTGGAATAACAACCATGATTTTCTTTACGGCAGTTTCATCGCTCTTTTTTGCGACAATTGCTATGAAAAGAGATTATAAAAACTGCACGCTCAGGTGGAATGACCGCGCCTATGGCAGACGTGTCCGTTCGATGCCACCCATGTCCCAGATTACACCTTATTTTATGCCGGGAAGAATAGGCGCACAAAATCTTATTCGTGACACGCTTGACCTTACTGTCATTGAAGAGTATATTGCTAAAAAAAGAAAAGAGGGACTCAAAGGGTTTGGCTTTATGCACGTGTTTATTACTGCATATCTTAGGGTTGTTGCAGCCTATCCGGGCGCAAACAGGTTCCTTGCCGGCCAGAAGGTTTACTCCCGTTTTAACTGCGTCATATCGTTTGTTGTGAAAAAAGCTATGACAACCGAGGCGCCCGACACTGTTGTTAAGATGGAGTTTGAACCGGGAGTTTCAGCAAACGAGGTCTATAGCAGAGTATCAGAAGTTGTTGGTGAAAATAAAGGGGAGGAGAGTGATAGCACCTTTGATATGGTGGCTAAAATCTTCTCTTATCTTCCGGGAGTGTTCCTCAAATTTGTTGTATGGTTTTTAAAACTTTTGGACTATTTCGGACTGCTTCCCACAGCACTTGAAGACGTAAGTCCCTTCCACGGCTCAATGTTTTTTACATCCATGGCATCACTCGGAATTCCGGTTATTCATCATCATCTGTATAACTTTGGTAACGTGCCGGTATTCTGTGCATTTGGCAAGAAATATAAGGTGAATGAGCTTGAAAAAGATGGCTCTGTTGAAACAAAAAGATATATAGACTATTCAATTTCGGTTGATGAAAGAATTTGTGACGGATTTTACTTTGCAATGGTGCTTAAAGAATTCAAACGTATACTTTCAAATCCTGAATGTCTTGATGTGGCAGTAGAGCCAAAAGAAGATATAAGATAAAAAAAGCCTCCGAATTGCATTCGGAGGTTTTTTTTATTTATTCAGGTTTTGACATTACAAGTGCAGCTATAATGTAAGCTAAAACTCCTGCACCGCCACAGAGGGTGACTGCTACCCAGATAAGACGGACTACCGTTGAATCAATGTCAAAATATTCTGCAATTCCGCTGCATACGCCGCAAAGCTTTTTGTCGGTTATTGATTTATATAATTTTTTAGCCATAATATCTGATTCCTTTCTGAGATAATCTTTAACACTATTATACCATTCTGAAAACTTTTGTCAAATATTTTATATTATTCCGTCGCAGACAAGAGTTTTAAGTCCATAGCCAAGTTCTCTTATATAGTAAATAATATATTTGGAAATGGGATAATTTGCGCCAATAACGGTTGAATCTGGCGAAATTCGGCTTAAAATAAGTTTTGTGCGGGGAACATTATGTCGGCTGACAATTATAATTGCAGATGAAACACCTGCTTTTTCAAGTGAATAATTTATATTTTCATAAAGTCCCAATGAGGAGTCTTCTGCTATAATCTGTGGCGTTGTGCATCCAAGCTCTTTCACTTTTTTTGTAAGATAGGACTGCATCGCCACACTTTGGGGGAGTGTAAACGGGTCGCCGGACCCGCCTGATAAAACAATGGGCAGCTCGGGATAATCTATATGCAGCTCCAAAGCCTTGTCAATTCTTTCTTCAAGTTCAGATGTCATACGGCTTTCAACAAAAAGACCACTTCCGGCAACGACTATTGCCTGTTCATTACCCGAAAAAGTTTCGTTTTGGGAAAAGTAAATTAAAACTCCTTCAGCGATTATTATGAGAGAAAGAATAATTACCGTATAATCGGACAAAGTTTTAAAAAAAGACCATTTTTTTCTGAGCATAACAGCGAGAGCGCCAAAGCAAAAAAGTGCAGTTATTATCAGGTAAAAACCTATATTTATGTCGCTAAGTCCCTCAGGTAAAACAAGACTTATTATAAGCCCGAGAATAATAGTTAAAAGGATAATTATAAAAACAATCATTTGAAAATTCCCCTTTCGTTGTTAACATAAAATTATTATGCAACCACCATGTAGAAACAAGTATGCATAAAAAACGCTGATAAATAGATTATCCACAGAGTTATCCACATTTTCCACAGGCAGTTATTTTGAAAATTAGCATATAAAACAAACAGTTTTTGTTATTTGGTTTACATAAATGAAGTTTGCAACCTTATGTTTGTAATTGCTAAGTCCCAAAAGGCGCAAAAACAGGTTATCCACAAAGTTATCCACACTTTCCACAAATGGTTATTAAGGTTAGGACAATTTAATTTTAAACCAAATATTGATAATTGTAAAGATGTTTTTGAAAAAAAGAATTGATTTTTTGACAGGCTTATTATACAATGATAAAAGAGGTGTTACGAATGAATGAAAGAATTTATGATACAGTAATAATAGGTGCAGGGCCGGGAGGTATGACTGCGGCTTCCTATGCGGCTCGTTCGGGTCTTAAAGTGGCGGTTTTGGAAGGCCTTATCCCCGGCGGACAGATGGGAACAACATTTGAAGTGGAAAACTATCCGGGTGTGAACAATGTTCTCTCGGGTGTGGAACTTGCCATGGATTTTGAAGGTCAGGCAAAAAAATTTGGTGCAGAGATTATATTTGAACGTGCCGAAAAGGTTGATTTTTCGCAGGATATTAAAGTTATTACCACCGATTCGGGAAAAATATCGGCAAAAACAGTTGTTTTCGCAATGGGAGCAAAACCCAGAAAACTTAAAATCCCCGGTGAAGAAGAATTTGCAGGACTTGGCGTGTCTTACTGCGCAACCTGTGACGGTGCTTTTTACAAGGGTAAGGATACTGTTGTAGCAGGTGGTGGGGACACTGCTCTTGAGGATGCGATTTTCCTGAGTAAGTATTGTAATAAGGTTTATCTTGTTCATAGACGGGACAAGTTCAGAGCGGCGTATGCTCTTGAGAAAAGAGTGCGTGAAATTGATAATATTGAACTTGTTTTAAACGCAAATGTGACGGAAATAAAGGGAGACAAAAAGGTAAATACCATAATTGTTAAACATAATGACGGAAACTTAAGGGAAATCAAAGCAGAGGGTATATTTGTGGCAGTCGGAACAGTGCCAAGCGGTGAAGATATTACGGCAGATGTCAAGAAAAATGAAGCCGGCTATATAATAACCGATGATAAAATGCAGACTTCGGTAAAAGGTGTATATGCGGTTGGCGACATCCGTGAGAAAGAGCTCAGACAGATTGTAACTGCTGCAGCTGATGGTGCGATAGCCGCACACTGCATTGCGAAATATCTTGAGTCAATAGACTGAGGGGAAAAGATGAAAGAGGTTCTGATTTTATATAACGGTGAGCTTGATAGTGGTGCTTTTGCCCGGCAGTATGAAAGCTACAAAAAAAGCTTTGAAAAGCTTGGCGTAAAAGCACGGGTGCTGCCGACATCTGAGTATATTTCTGTACTTTCCGGATGTAATAAAATGAATAACAAACCGGATGCAGTCATATTTTTAGATAAAGATATATACAGCGCAAAGCTGCTTGAACTGAAAGGACTAAGGCTTTACAATTCTTCTGGATGCATCAGAATTTGTGATGATAAGGCACTGACCTATCTTACACTTTATGAAAAAGGCATTCCCATTCCGAAAACTGTAATTGCTCCTAAAATTTACGGTGGGTGTCAGCAGGAGAGCTGGTGCATAAAAGCGGCAGAGATTACAGGTTATCCGGTTGTTATAAAAGAATGCTTCGGATCACTGGGCATGCAGGTTTACCTGGCTGAAAATAAAAATGAGCTGCTCTCGCAGATAGAAAAAATCGGCAAAAAACCTTTTGTGTTGCAGGAATTTCTTCCTGAGGGCGCAGGATGGGACTTGCGTGTAATAATAGCAGGCGGAGAGATAATCGGTGCTATAAAAAGGAAAAATGAGCAGGATTTCAGGGCCAATGCAGCAAGAGGTGGCACAGTAGAGGCGGTAAGCCTTACAAAAGATCAGGAGAAGCTTGCACTTGCAGCAGCGGATGCCACCGGTGCCTTTTTTGCCGGAGTGGATCTTATTATGGGAAAAAACGGCTTTTTGGTATGTGAGGTCAACTCCAATATGCTTTTTAACGCAGCAGAAGAAGCCCTTGCAATATCGGTGTCCGACGAAATTGCTGAAAAGATTAAAAGTCATAGTTTAAATAAATAAAGTTTCGGGAATCATAGCCCTGCAATTTGGCAAAAATACATAAAAAATCAAATATCGGTTGACTAACTGAAAAAAATTATATATAATATGATAAAATGATAAAATTGAGCTATTGTCGCCATGCGGCAAAAAGGAGCGAAAATTATTATGTATTCAAGAGAAATTACAGTTACGAACCAGGTGGGCCTGCACTCAAGACCGGCAACATTTTTTATACAGAGGGCAAACACTTTTGAATCGTCAATCTGGGTTGAAAAGGAAGAACGCAAGGTAAATGCCAAAAGTCTTTTAGGCGTTTTATCACTCGGCGTAACTCAGGGAGAATCAATTATCGTTGGTGCTAACGGTTCTGATGAAAAAGAAGCGGTAGATTCTCTGGCAGAGCTTATAATGTCTAACCTTGATGACTAACCGGTCGGATGCCTGTTTGGGCATCCGTTTTTTTCTGGAGGAAAAGATATGGCTTTTGAAGAAAAACTTAAAAAAGTACCATTGCTTCCGGGCGTGTATATTATGAAATCGGAAAACGGCGAGGTTATATATGTCGGAAAATCCAAAGCACTGAAAAACCGTCTGAGCCAGTATTTTAAAAAATCGGGACATACAGGCAAAGTCGGTGCAATGGTGGCAAACATTGCCGATTTTGAATATATTGTCACAGCCACAGAAACAGAGGCGCTGGTTTTGGAATGTAACCTTATAAAGAAATACAGCCCTCATTATAATATCCTTCTGAAAGATAACAAGCAGTATCCCTATATAAAAATAACCGCAAAAGAAGATTTTCCGAAAATGGAGATTGCACGCCGGGATTTGAAAGACGGGGCAAAATATTTTGGGCCGTTTACTGCCGGCGTTGCAAGACAGACCATGGATGTTATTTATAAAACTTTCCGTTTGCCCGACTGCAAGAGAGTTTTTCCGAAGGATATAGGCAAAGAGAGACCTTGCCTTAATTATCATATCGGTAAATGCGTTGCTCCCTGCACAGGGAAGATTTCATCTGAGGAATATAGAGGGATAATTGGCGAGATATGCGACTTTCTTGAGGGCAAGGCGGGCGACGTTATAAAACGCCTGCGTGTGCAGATGGGTGAGGCATCGGAAAATTTAGAATTTGAAAAAGCGGCAGACCTCAGGGATAAAATCGGCCGTATTAGAGAGCTGTATGAAAAGCAGAATATAACCGTATCCGGCGGTGGAGATAAGGATATTCTGGCAGTAAAAGCCGACAATGAAATTGCCAATATTCAGATTTTCAATATCAGAAATGGCAAAATGCTGGGCAGAAATCAGATTTGGGTTAATCTGTCACTTGGCGAGCAGCCGGCAGATGTTCTTGAAAGCTTCATTATGCAATATTACATTGAAAGTGAATTTATTCCACAGACAGTGCTGGTGAATGTACTGCCAAGCAGCCATGAGCTTATAGAAGATTGGCTGAGCAAAAAGCAGGGTGTAAAAATTACCTTGCGTGTTCCTGAAAGAGGAACATATAAGGATATAATGAACATGGCACTTTTAAATGCTTCCGAGGCGTTTAAACAACGTGGTGAACAAAAGCTTAAGGCGGCTTATGAAAAACGGGAAATTATAGAAACCTTCAGCAGAGAGATAGGGTTTGAAAAACCGGTGGGCAGAATAGAAGCCTATGACATATCAAACACCTCGGGAAAAAATTCGGCGGGTGGAATGATTGTTCTTGAAAATGGAGAATTTAAAAAGAGCGAATATAGACTTTTTAAAATAAAGGAAGTACAAGGTGTGGACGATTATGCTTCCACTAAAGAGGTTATAAGTCGCAGATTTAAAAGAAGTGGCGAGGACAAAAAGTTTGCAAAGCTGCCTGATGTTATTTTAGCTGATGGCGGGATGGGACACGTTTCAGCTATAAAAGAAGCAGCTTTAGCCTTGGGATTTGATATTCCGGTGTTTGGCATGGTTAAAGACGACAGGCATCGCACACAAAGACTCATTTCGTCTGACGGTGAAATTATAACGCTGTCGCAGGAAAGCTTCAGGTTTGTCACGGCAATTCAAAATGAGGTGCACCGGTTTGCGATAGGCTATCATAAAAAACTCAGAAGTGATGTACTGATGCGGTCGGAACTTGATAATATTGAGGGAATAGGTCCGGTTAAAAAGCGCGCACTACTTCGTGCTTTTGGAAGTGTAAAGGCTATCGAAAAAGCGACTATACCACAGCTTGCTGCGGCTGACGGGGTAAATGAAGAGCTTGCGAAAAAAATTTATAAATATTTTCATGATTAAAGTTGATTTTTACCAAAAAATGTAGTATAATATCTTTTGTTTGGGTTGATTAAAATATTATATATAAATGGGAGATGCGCAAGGTGGAAAAAAGAGAGAGAATAGCAGTACTTACAAGCGGTGGAGATGCACCCGGGATGAACTCGGCAATAGCTGTAGTTGCAAAAACAGCAACCCATCTTGGACTGGATGTTATTGCTTTCAACAATGGTTATAAAGGGCTTCTTGCAAAGGACTTTATTGACCTTACAGGTAAAGACCTTACCGAAGTTATGAACAGAGGCGGAACAATTCTCGGTAGCGCCAGATGTCTTGAGTTTAAAGAGCTGGAAAACGTTAAAAAAGCAGTTGAAAATGCTAAAGAGCTTAACGTTAAAGGTCTTGTTGTAATCGGTGGTGATGGCTCATTCAGAGGTGCAAGGGATTTAAGCATTAACGGACTTCCCACAATTGGTATTCCTGCTACAATCGATAATGATATTACCTGTAGTGAATACTGCATCGGATATGACACTGCACTTAATACAGTAATTGAATGTCTTGACAAAATCAATGACACAATGCGTTCGCACAACCGTTGCGCGTTTGTTGAGGTAATGGGTAACAAAGCAGGTTATCTTGCTGTTGAAGTTGCAATAGCCTGCGGTGCTGACGGCGTACTTATTGCCGAAAAAGATGTTGACATTAAAAGAGATATTGTCAATGTCATTGCAAGAAAATATGAAAACAAGAAAAACTTTATGATAGTAGTTGCGGAAGGTGTTGCAAAAACCTCAGGACTTTCCACAAACAAAATTACAAGACTTGCTACTGAAATGCTCAGAGAAGAGTATGACATAGACCTTGATGCCAAGGTGACCGTTTTAGGACACGTTCAAAGAGGTGGCAGCCCCACTTATAAAGACAGGGTTGCATCCAGCCGAATGGGTGCAAAGGCTGTTGAACTTTTAGCTGACGGTATTGGTAACCGTGTTGTTGTTCTCAAAAACAGCAGAGTTGTAGATGTGGATATCTTAGAAGCACTCTCTCAGCAAAAAGGAATAGAGGACGAATTGTTCGAATTATCACAGATTATCTCAGAATAATAGTCTTTTTGTAATTATTTTTGTATCGATTAAATACCCATATTTTACCAATTTATGGTAAAATATGGGTATAGTCATTTTTGGAGGTATGAAATGATTGCAGGAAGAATAATTCGTAAAAAAAGAATTGAGTATATAGATATAGAAAAAATTGTCACCGGGAAATTTACTCTGCGTCGATATTTTGACCAGGAAAAAATAGACCGGCTTGCCCGGTCGGTGGAAAATTTCGGGATACTTCAGCCGGTGACTGTGCGGAAATTCGGCAAAAGCTACGAGCTAATTTCCGGAGAACGCCGTGTCATGGCGGCAAAAGCGGCAGGGCTAATGACGGTACCTGCTATGCTTGTTGACACGAGGTTTGATATTGCAACAGCCATTGCAATTGCTGAAAATCAGCAGAGGGAGGAGCTTAACTTGCTGGATACCGCCGAAAGCTTTATGTCACTTATCCGCAGACGTGGATTGACATACAGCGAAATGGCGGATATAATTGGTGTTTCCCCGCAGCAGGTGTCAGATAAAATTACGGTTATGCAATTGCCCAGACGGTTCAGGGACATCTTATCTGTATATGATTTGACAAAGGAACATCTTGAAGCCATATCAATCTTAGAGGATGAAGAGGAGGCGGCAAGACTTCTTGAAGAGGCGGGTGAAAACAGGTATTCGCCGGACAAACTTAAGGAAGCGGCAAAAGAATCTTTTGAGGGAAAAAGAGTAAGGAAACAGGTAGTAAAGGACGTAAAGATTTATCTGAACACCATAAATCAGGCAGTAGAAATGATAAAAAAGTCAGGTATGTATGCAAATGCCGAAAGGCGTGATAATGAGCAATATATAGAATATGTTATTAAAATAGAAAAGTAATTAATATTTACTCCAATCTATTCCTGAAATGCGATTTTTGTAGAACACGTCATCTATTTTTTTAATAAGAACAGCAGGGTCTTCACTTGAAAAACCATTATGTATAATTGCAAAAATTTCATTAAGCATTGATATGGCTTTGGTGTTGGCAATCATATTTGCATCTATATCCAAATTATATATATTTAGTTCAACAATTTCAGAAATAGGTTTTTTAAGCAGTTCAAGTCTGATGTCCATAAAAATCCCTCCCAAAAATAAAAAATGCGTAGCCAAGGCTACGCATGAAAAACGTAGCAATGACTTCTACTGCAACATAGTTCATTCCCAAAATAGGCATGACAGCCAAAGCATACGTTTTTACCAAACAGTATGCCTATTTCGGGTATTATTAAAACTATGTTGCAAGGCTTATTATACAACAAGTTTTTTTATTTTACAATACCTATTTGTAAAAAAGCTCCCTTTACACAAGGGAGCTTTTTATGTTCAAGTATTTTATAATTGAGGGCACAACAATGGTCATATAAAGACCCAATGCGAGATATCTAATATATGTTAATCCTAAAATTTTAAGAATGGTTGTCAGCAACATTAAGCCGGCAAAACCTGCCGCACTACCAATTATGCGGGGTTTTACCTTTTCGGGAATTTTATAGCCAATGTATTTTTCTTCAATTATATTTCCTGAAAGGAAACCTGCTGCAAAAAACAAAAGTTTAAGAATATCTTCGGAATTATAAACAAGTGTAACGCCAAACATTAAAAGAAAAGCAGCAAAAGAAAGGAGCTTTTTGTTAGAGCTGTTTTTTAGTAAATTTCCCAAAGCCGTCAGCAACAGACCAACACCAATTCCACAGAGGATATCTGCAGGGGTGTGCACACCGAGATACATTCTTGAAAACCCTGTCAGAATAACAAGTATGATTCCTGCGATATACATCCGTTTTTTTCTGAACACCGCTGAAAACATACCGGCAAATGTTGTGGAAAGCTGAGCATGACCGCTTGGGAATGAGTATCCATAACCGGTATTCACGTCAATCTGCCGGACGTCCGAATATGTGTAGGGGCGCGGAATATGAAACAGATTTTTAAAAAATGTGTTAACCGAAAATGAAAGAAAAAGAAATGTTCC
Source organism: Clostridia bacterium (assembly GCA_045633565.1). GTDB lineage: Bacteria > Bacillota > Clostridia > RUG12999 > RUG12999 > RGIG7450. Next base: position 128,432 of record JAZQYO010000027.1, read on the forward strand.
AATATAATAAGCCCTGTCTTTATCAATACACCAGTAAACAATTCCTAAAATAATAATGTATGAAAGCTCGCCGGTCAGTGCGGAAATAGCCAAAAAAACATTGTCAAGCAGTGGAGTTGAAAACTGCTGGAGGGATAAAAGAAAATCCGTCATTTTTCTACCTCGTTTTAAAATTGTAGGGCAGGGGCTTGCTCCTGCCAAATGTTACAAAAGGCACCTTAAAAGGTGCCTTTTTATAGTTGTTCGGTTAATTCTTTTTTGCGATAGCTTCTTTTGCCTTAGCAGCAATGTTTTCCGGAGTAAGACCGTATTCTTTAAGAAGCTGTGCAGGTTTACCTGATTTACCGAATTTGTCTTGGATACCCACTCTAACCATCGGTGTGGGACATTTTTCAGCCAGAACTTCAGCAACTGCACTTCCGAGACCGCCAATAATGTTGTGTTCTTCGGCAGTTACGATAGCGCCTGTTTCTTTAGCAGCTTTAACAATGATGTCTTCGTCAATAGGTTTAATGGTGTGGATGTTGATAACTCTTGCTTTTATGCCTTCTTCAGCGAGCATATCAGCTGCTGCCAGAGCATCGGGGACCATAAGACCATTAGCGATAATTGTAACATCAGAGCCGTCTTTAAGCTGAACACCTTTGCCGATTTCGAATTTGTATGTAGCTTCATCGTTGATTGTTGGAACGCCAAGTCTGCCAAATCTTAAATATACCGGACCATTGTGTTTAATAGCTGCTTCAACAGCTGCAATGGATTCAACGGCGTCAGCGGGGCTGATAACAACCATGTTGGGGATGGAACGCATAAGAGCGATATCCTCGATAGGCTGATGTGTAGCACCGTCTTCACCAACGGAAATACCTGCGTGAGTAGCACCGATTTTAACGTTTAAGTTGGGGTAGCAAACTGCGTTTCTTATCTGTTCAAACGCACGACCTGCTGCAAACATTGCAAATGTTGATGCAAAAACTGTTTTTCCGCATGTAGCAAGACCTGCTGCAGTTGAAATCATATTTGCTTCCGCAATACCGCAGTTTATAAAACGGTCGGGAAATTCTTTTTTGAATGTATCTGTTTTTGTAGATTTGGAAAGGTCCGCATCCATAACAACAATGTCATATTTGTCGCCAAATTTAGCGAGAGCCATACCGTAGGCTTCTCTTGTAGCAATTTTTTTAACGTCAGCCATTAGTTAGCACCTCCTAATTTTGCGATAGCGGCATCAAGTTCTTCTATAGCCTGAGCAAACTGCTCGTCGTTGGGAGCGTTACCGTGCCAGCCTGCCTGATTTTCCATGAAGGAAACGCCTTTACCTTTTACACTGTTGCAAATAACAACTGTGGGTTTGCCTTTAACTGTTTTAGCAGTTTCGATAGCAGCATCAATTTCTTCAACGCTATGAGCATCTGCAATAATTACATTCCAGCCGAAAGCTTCAAACTTCTTGTCAACGGGAGTGGGGTTCATAACCTTTCTTACGTCACCGTCAATCTGGAGAAGATTGAGGTCAACAAAAGCTGTGATGTTGTCAAGTTTGTAGTGAGGAGCAAACATAGCTGCTTCCCAAACCTGACCTTCTTCAAGCTCACCGTCGCCTAAGATTGCATAAACTCTGTAATCTTTATTGTCAAGCTTTGCAGCCAGAGCCATACCATTAGCGGCACAAATACCCTGACCGAGAGAACCTGTTGACATATCAACACCCGGAACGCCCTTCATATCGGGATGTCCCTGCAGGTAGCTGTCTGCCTGACGGAAGGTTTTAAGGTCTTCTGCAGGGAAGAAACCACGTTCAGCAAGAGTGCCGTAAAGTGCAGGGGCACAGTGGCCTTTTGACATTACAAAACGGTCTCTGTCCGCCATTTTGGGATTTTTCGGGTCTACATTCATCTGTTTGAAATATAAAACCGACATAATTTCTGCAATAGAGAGTGAACCGCCCGGATGACCGGATGCGGCGCTGTGTACTGCGGTAAGAGCATTTTTTCTGATCTTATACGCAGTAATTTCCAGCTTGTTTTTTAAGCTGTTATCCATGAAGAGATACCCCTTTCAAATAATATTAATGAAACTATTTTACCATAATATATTTCATTTTGCAATAGTCTGGCTACCTTTTTTCGGTAAATTTTTTAAAAGTTTCTGCATATACTGTCCATATACTCTCAGAGGCTGAAAAATATATCGAACTTTAGTGAAAGGAATATAAATATGGACGAAAAAGAAAAACAGCAAAAAGATAATTATGATTATATATATGTTGACTACTTTGATGAAAAAAGCGGTGATGCCGACGACATGATTTTTTTTGCGTTAAAAGAGGACAAAAAACATTCGGAAAAATAATTTTTGTTTTTTTTAAAAAACACTTGATTTTTGGAAAATTGTGTGATATAATACACAAGTTGAAAAATACACACATTTCCTATTCGCTTATCGTTGCCCGGAAACTGCTACATGCCGGGTCCTTTGCGGAGATGACGGAAATGGAGGAAAATTAAACGGAGGTGTTTATTATGGTAGCAGTATCAATGAAACAGCTGCTTGAAGCAGGTGTACATTTCGGACATCAGACAAGAAGATGGAATCCGAAAATGAAGGAGTACATTTTTACAGAAAGAAACGGGATTTATATTATAGACCTGCAGAAAACTGTAAAAAAAGTTGAAGAAGCTTACAACTTCATCCGTGAAGTATCCGAAGCCGGAAAAGATGTTCTTTTCGTAGGAACAAAAAAACAGGCTCAGGACGCTATCAAAGAAGAAGCTGAAAGAGTTGGCATGTACTATGTTAACAACCGTTGGCTCGGCGGTATGCTTACAAACTTCAAAACAATCAAGAAAAGAATTGAAAGACTTGAGCAGCTTCACAAAATGGAAGAGGACGGCACATTTGACCTTCTCCCCAAAAAAGAAGTAATCAAACTCAAGGGCGAAATTGAAAAGCTCGAAAAGTTCCTGGGCGGTATCAAGGACATGAAGGGTGTTCCCGGTGCTATGTTCGTTGTTGACCCCAGAAAAGAAAGAATTGCAATTGCTGAAGCTAAAAGACTTAACATTCCTGTTGTTGCAATTGTTGACACAAACTGTGACCCTGACGAAGTTGACTATGTAATCCCCGGCAATGACGACGCTATCAGAGCTGTAAAACTTATTGCAGGCGCTATGGCAGACGCAATCCTTGAGGGCAGACAGGGCGAACAGATGACTGACAAAGCTGAAGAAGCTGAGGAAGCTACAGAAGAATAATTAAAGCAGGAGGAATCTTAAGATGATTACAGCAGCAGCAGTAAAAGAATTAAGAGAAATGACCGGTTGCGGCATGATGGACTGTAAAAAAGCCCTTGCTGAAGCAAACGGTGATATGGATAAAGCTATTGAATGGCTGAGAGAAAAAGGTCTCGCAGCTGCAACAAAAAAAGCAGGCAGAATTGCCGCTGAAGGTTTAGTTTATGCTGAAGCTTACGAAAATGGCAGCATCGGTGCTGTTATCGAAGTTAACAGTGAAACAGACTTCGTTGCTAAAAACGAAGACTTTAAGACATTTGTTAAAACTCTTGCAGGTGTAGTTGCAAAAGAAAACCCTGCAGATGTTGATGCTCTTAAAGCACTCAGCTACCCCGGCAGTGAACTCACTGTTGAGGAAATGCTCAGAGAAAAAATCCTTACAATCGGCGAAAACATGAACATCAGAAGATTTGCAAGATATGAAGGAAGTGTTGTAACTTACATTCACGGCGAAGGTAAAATCGGCGTAATGGTTAAAGTTGATGCTGACCTCTCTGCTGCAGCAGCAGTTGAAGCTGCAAAAGATGCAGCAATGCAGATCGCAGCTATGAACCCGACATACAGAGATAAATCTGTTGTTCCAGCAGAAGATGTTGAACATGAAAAAGGTATCATCCTTGCTCAGATTAAGGAAGATCCCAAGAATGCAAGCAAACCTGAAAACATTCTTGAAAAAATGGTTGAAGGTAAAATCAACAAGTTCTTCGAAGAAAGCTGTCTCCTTCAGCAGAAATTCGTTAAAGACGACAAAGTTTCTGTTGAAAAATATCTTGAAGCAAACGGTGTTAAACTGCTTGACTATGTAAGATTTGAAAAAGGCGACGGTCTTGAAAAAAGAGAAGACGATTTCGCAGCAGAAGTTGAAAAAATGGCTGCAAAATAAGCAAAAAATGATTTTAAGAGGAATGCAAAAATGCATTCCTCTTTTTGTTTACCTAAAAATAAAAAAATGCTTGATAGTTGAAAATATATGTAGTATAATATATGTTAGAATATTATAATAAGGGGAGAATTCGATATGCAACCGAAATACAAAAGAGTATTACTTAAACTTAGCGGAGAGGCTCTTGCAGGGGAGCAGGGCTTTGGTCTTAACGAAGATGTGCTTTCAGAGATTTCCGCAACAATAAAAAAATGTGTGGAAATTGGCGTTCAAATAGCCATTGTTGTTGGTGGCGGTAACTTCTGGAGAGGCAGAAGTGGCGAAAATATGGAAAGGACAAGGGCAGACCACATGGGTATGCTTGCAACGGTAATCAACGCTCTTGCAATGCAGGATGCACTTGAACGTGCCGGAGTTCCCACAAGGGTGCAGACAGCTATTGAAATGCGTCAGATTGCTGAGCCCTACATACGCGGAAAAGCTGAATCTCATCTCTCAAAAGGCAGAGTTGTAATTTTTGGATGCGGAACAGGCAACCCCTATTTTTCAACAGATACAACAGCAGCACTTCGTGCAGCTGAAATCAATGCTGACATAATTCTCCTCGCTAAAAAGGTTGACGGCGTATATGACAGCGACCCCAATATCAATAAGAATGCAAAGAAATTTGACTCTCTCAAATATATAGATGTTTTAAACAGAGGTCTTGGTGTTATGGACTCAACGGCAACCAGTCTTTGTATGGATAACAACATTCCCATCCGTGTGTTTGGACTTGATGTTCCGGCAAACATTTTAGATGCGGTTATGGGTAAAGAAATCGGTACACTTGTAGATTAAGGAAGGAGAAATTAAAATGAAAACAAACCTCAATAACATGAATGAAAAAATGGAAAAGACGATTGTGAGCTTTGCGAACGAAATGGCATCTGTAAGAGCAGGCAGAGCTAACCCTGCTGTTTTAAACGGTATAAAGGTTGAATATTATGGCACACCTACACCAATTGCGCAGATTGCGTCGGTGTCAGTGCCCGAGGCTCATTCAATTGTTATTCAGCCGTGGGATGCTACAGCACTTAAAGATATTGAAAAAGCAATTAACATGTCAGACCTTGGAATTAACCCCGCAAATGACGGTAAGTCTATCAGACTCAATTTTCCTCCGCTGACAGAAGAAAGAAGAAAAGAATTTGTTAAAGATGTTCGCAAAATGGCTGAAAATGCGAAGGTAGCAGTTCGTAACCTTCGCAGAGATTGTGTTGACAAATACAAAGATATGAAGAAAAAGAGCGAAATTACTGAGGATGATATGAAAAATATGGAAAAAGACATTCAGACATCCACAGACAAATATATTGAAAAAATTGACAAGATGCTTGCCGATAAGGAAAAAGAACTTCTTGCAATCTGAGGACATATTGTGAAATTTTCAAAACTTGCTGATTTTTACAGCACAATCAGACAAAAGTTTATAAAGGATGCGGAAATTGATATGACCCGTTTGCCCAGACACATTGCCATAATCATGGATGGCAACGGCAGATGGGCAAAACGTCGTGGGCTAAGCCGCAAAGCAGGTCACGCGGCAGGCGCAGAAACTCTCCGGGTGGTTGCGGATTTTTGCAGCCAAATCGGGATTGAGGTTTTAACGGCGTATGCTTTTTCCACAGAAAACTGGAAAAGACCTAAAGAAGAAGTTGACGCTCTTATGGACCTGCTCTATGATTATCTCTGTGATGCTGATAAAAAGCTTGCCGGCAGAAATAACCGTGTCAGAGTTATAGGTAATCGCCAGCCGCTCAGAAAAGATATTCAGGAAAAAATGGCAGAGGTTGAGAAAATGACCGAAAATAATACAGGTATGGTTCTCAACCTTGCAGTAAATTACGGTGGCAGGGAAGAAATTACAAATGCCGCTGCAAGACTGGCGAAGGATGCAGCAGCCGGCAAGATTGAGCCGGGAGAGATAAACGAAAAAACTCTTGCAGATTACATGTACACTTCAGGTCTGCCCGACCCTGATATTATTATGCGCCCCAGCGGAGAGCTGAGGCTCAGCAATTTCCTTTTATGGCAGGCAGCGTACAGTGAATTCTGGTTTGCCGATATGTGTTGGCCGGACTTTACACCGAAACACATAAAACAGGTTATACACGATTTTCAGCAGCGTGACAGACGATTCGGGAAGGTGTAAGCTCATTATGATGAAAAGAACTTTAAGTGCACTTGTTGCGGTTGCTTTGCTCTTTGTCCTTATTTGGGCAGATTTTGCAAGCAGGCTTCCGCTTATAAATATTGCACTCGGGATTATTCTTATTGCGGCACTGTTTGAAATATTCAGACCGTTCGGTTTTATAAAACGTTTTTTCCTCGGGGCAGTTGGTTTTGCCCTGGGGATTTCAGTGTTTCTTGGTATCGGAAACATGGGATTTATCCTTATGATGTCTATAATTGTAATGTTTGTGTTGGGAGTTACATATCATAGAACGGTCAGCTTTTCTGACATTTGCATACTTCTTTTTACAACGCTTTACATTTCTATGGGAATGCTCCATATCCGTATGCTCCATAACGGAAGATTTGGGCTTGCAATGGTTTTTGTGGCACTTATAGCGGCATTTTTAACTGACACCGGTGCATATTTTTCAGGATATTTCTTCGGCAAACACAAGCTTATTCCTGAAATCAGCCCTAAAAAGACGGTGGAAGGTGCAATTGGCGGAGTGGTTATATGCGTCATTTCAATGCTTGTTTATGCATGGATTTTAATATTTTTCGGAATAAAAGCCAATCTTTTAAACATAGTAATTACAGGGGTTATAGCTTCGGTGGTTTCGCAATTTGGCGATCTTTCAGCCTCCATGATTAAAAGAGGACTGGGCATTAAAGATTATGGTGACATTATGCCCGGACACGGTGGAGTGCTTGACAGAATTGACAGCCTTTTGTTCACAGCTCCGGCTATCTATTATCTGAATATACTTTTGCCCTTGATGGAGGAAATATGAAGAACATATCCATTCTCGGCTCCACAGGCTCAATAGGCACGCAGACTCTTGAAATTGCAGAGATAAATAAGGAGTTTAATATTGTTGCACTCTGTGCGAATACAAATGTAGAACTTATTGAAAAACAAATCAGGCGATTTAAGCCTAAATATGCAGCTATGATGGACGAAAAATCAGCGGCAGAGCTTAAAGCGAAAGTGGCTGATTTGCCTGTTAAAGTAATGTCCGGTATAGAGGGCGTTTGTGAGTGTGCGACTGCAGATGAAGCAGATATTGTGGTAACTGCTGTTGTTGGAGTTATTGGTCTTGTGCCAACTATAGAAGCGATAAAAGCGGGGAAGACAATTGCCCTTGCAAATAAAGAAACACTTGTTGCAGGTGGCAGTATTGTTATGCCTCTTGCCAAAGAAAAAAGTGTAAAAATTCTGCCGGTGGATAGTGAACACTCGGCGATTTTTCAGTGCATTGCAAATAGTCCGGTGAAGCCTTCGAAAATTCTGCTCACAGCATCAGGAGGCGCTTTTTTTGGTAAAACAAAACAAGAAATTGACAATGCTATGCCCGAGGATGCACTAAAGCACCCCAATTGGGATATGGGCGCAAAAGTCACAATAGACAGTGCATCACTCATGAATAAAGGCCTTGAAGTTATTGAAGCAACCTGGCTTTTTGATATGCCGGCAGATAAAATTGATGTTATAGTTCAGCGTCAGAGCATAATTCATTCAATGGTGGAATTTGAGGATAATTCGGTGATAGCTCAGCTTTCTGTACCTGATATGAGGCTTCCCATTTCCTATGCGCTGACATATCCCGAAAGAAGCTATTGCCTGACAGAAAAAATAGACTTTTTCAAGCTGAAAAATATAACTTTTGACAGGCCTGACACTGATACATTCAGATGTCTTAAACTTGCATATATGGCGGCAGAAAAAGGTGGCAGTATGCCGGCGGTTTTAAATGCTGCAAATGAAGAAGCAGTCAAACTTTTCTTAAGCCATAAAATTAAATTCGGCGAAATTGCACGAATTGTTGAAGAAGAAATGAACAGACACACACTGATAGAAAAACCTTCACTTGAGGATATTCTTTTGATAAACAATGAAATGTCCCGAAAATATAGTAAATAGAAAGGCTATGAAAAATACATGAGCGTTGTTTTTACGGTTATTATAGCAATTGTAGTTTTTATGCTGATAATTTTAATTCATGAATTCGGTCACTTTGTGGCAGCTAAAAGCTCCGGGGTGCTGGTTCATGAATTTTCAATAGGGTTTGGTCCACGGCTTTTAAAATGGAAAAAGGGTGACACGCAGTATTCTCTCAGACTTTTTCCTGTGGGCGGGTATGTTAAGCTTGAAGGAGAAGATGAAAACTCAAATGACCCACGTGCGCTGAATAACAAGCCGGCGGGCAAAAAGCTTGCAGTTATGGCGGCAGGTGCGGGTTTCAATCTTATATCCGGGTTTATTGTTTTGACGCTATGTTTTATGTTTCAGCAGAGTTACACTACTTTAAACGTTGGAAGAATACTTGATATTCCCGGCTCTCAGGCGGCTCAGTTTATAAAGGTGGGCGATGAAATTGTTGCCCTTGACGGGAAAAATGTCTGGAATTTTAAGGATTTTTCTTTCCTGATGAGCAGTGTTGATAAAACCAAACCGGTTGAAATTACAATAAAACGTGACGGCGAGAAAAAAGATGTCAGCATTTTGCCGGTTGAATATGAGGGAAATTATCTGATAGGCGTTGAAATGCAAACTAAAGATATGACATTTAAAGACGCCATTGTATGTGGGTTTAAGGAAATGTTTTTTGTTGTCAGAGTAGTGATTTATTCACTGATGATGCTGGTGACGGGAAAAGTTCCTGTCAGCCAGATGTCCGGACCTGTGGGTACGACTGTGCTTATCGGTCAGGCGGCGCAGATGGGAATTATAAACCTTCTTTATATGTTTGCGCTTCTGTCGGTAAATATAGGTATTTTCAACCTGATACCATTTCCGGCACTTGACGGTGGCAGAATTTTTTTCCTGATTATAGAGCTTATAAGAAGAAAGCCCATTCCACCCGAAAAGGAAGGGATTATTCATTTTGCCGGACTGATACTGCTGCTTATTCTGATGGTTTTTATTACATCGAGTGATATTTATAAACTTTTTGCGTAGGTGATTGCAGATGTTTTTGCGTGAAAATACAAGAAAAATTATTGTTGGCGGGCTTGAGCTCGGAGGAAACAGCAAAGTCTATATCCAAAGTATGACCAATACAAAAACACAGGATGCAGACGCAACAGTGAGCCAGATTAAAGAACTTGAAGAAGCGGGCTGCGAAATAGTTCGTGTTGCCGTTCCTGACATGGAAGCGGCTCTGGCGGTTAAAGAGATAAAAAAGAAAATAAACATTCCGCTTGTTGCTGACATACATTTTGATTATCGGCTGGCGGTGGAATGTATAAAAAACGGTGTGGATAAAATCCGCCTTAACCCCGGAAATATTGGCGGGGATGACCGTGTGAAAGTTGTTGCCGACCTTGCGGGTGAATATGGTGTTCCGATAAGAATTGGTGTTAATGGCGGTTCGCTTGAAAAGGATTTGCTTGGGAAGTATGGTGCTCCGACTCCTGAGGCGATTGTGGAGAGCGCACAGCGTCATGTGGCGCTGCTTGAAAAACACGGCTTTTATGATATTGCTGTATCTCTCAAATGTTCGGATGTTAATAAAACCATTGAGGCATACAGGATTTTTGCGGAAAAAAGCGATATACCACTACATTTGGGTATTACCGAGGCAGGTGGTGGCTTTGAAGGAGTAGTTAAATCTTCGGCAGGTATCGGTGCCTTGCTTAGTATGGGTGTTGGCAATACGCTCAGGGTATCGCTGACGGGCAATCCTGTCCGTGAAGTTGAAACGGCAAAAGAAATTTTAAAAGCCTTTGACCTGATGGAAAAAGGTGTTGAAATTATATCCTGTCCAACCTGCGGAAGAACAAGGGTTGATCTTGAAAAGGTCGCAAACGCAGTGAAATCAGAATTTAAAAATTATAAAGGAAATATAACCATAGCTGTTATGGGCTGCGAGGTTAACGGACCGGGAGAGGCTAAAGAAGCAGATATTGGCGTTGCCTGCGGAAACGGTGAAGGGCTGATTTTCAAAAAAGGACAGACCATTAAAAAGGTTGCAGAAAAGGACATTGCCTCTGAACTTTATAAAATAGCAAAGGAGATGTGACGGGTGGCTTTTGATTTACCGGAAAAACCATTAAAGCTTCTTAAAGACCCTGGGCTGTTTTATGATTATTATGTGAAGCAGTTTTTGATGCTGCTGAGGTTTAAGTTTAAGTCAGCAAAAAAACAAAAAGGAAGAATTAACGGGCAAAAAATACATACATACGAGCAGACGAACGAGCTTTTGTATAACAAAATTATGTCAGACGAGCCATTTATGGCAGGAAGAACTGGCGGAAATGAATGCTCGGTAGTTTTATGTAATAAAATGATAAAACTGGGAGCTTTGAAAAAATTCCCGTGCGAGCTTATGAGTACAGTTAAAACCGGAGCGGGCGTTTTTCCTATGACAAGCGAGGCTTTTTCGTTGTTTGCGGATGAGTATGAAAAGGCGATGGGGTCAATGGACGTTGCTGTGTTCTGGGGACATATATGCTGCGAACAGTATATGCACAGAAAAAACTACCTTCATGCCAAACTTGTTCCATCCAGACCGCTTGAACCTTTTAAATTCAGTGAGCCATGGACAAAAGCTCTTCGAGGCAAAAAAGTGCTGGTAATTCATCCTTTTGAGGAAACAATTCAAAAGCAATATTTAAAAAGGGACAAGCTCTTTGAAAACCCCGATATACTGCCGGAATTTGAACTTGTAACACTGAAGGCTGTTCAGTCGAGTGCAGAAGCGGAATGCGAATTTAACTGCTGGTCTGATGCGCTCGGGCACATGAAAAAGGAAATATCACAAAAAGATTTTGAGGTTGCCCTTTTAGGCTGTGGAGGATATGCAATACCGTTGGCAGCATATATAAAAAGTTCAGGTAAAAAGGCGATTGTTCTTGGCGGTCTTACACAGCTTCTTTTTGGTATAAAAGGTTCAAGGTGGGAAGCATCAAGACCTGATATTGTTGCAATGTATAATGAATACTGGACACGTGCCGGAGAAAATGAAAAACCAAAAGGATACAAAGGTATAGAAAACGGAGCGTATTGGTAATAAATTCGTACAAATAATGATTATTTATAATACATACGCACCCGTCTTATTGTGCAAAATACACAAAAAATTCAAAAAAATGCATATAAATTGTAGAAAATTGCATACCTGATGAGCAATTTCCTTGACAAAAATATGTATATATTGTATAATTAGTACAAATGTGTATGTGAATTTTAGTTTGGTGGTGTAAATATGAAAAAGTTGCCTGTGGAAAGCGGCAACAATCTGTCAGAACTTTCGGATGACCAACTCGTAAGAATGGCAAAAAAAAATGATAACGCAGCCATTGAAGTGTTGGTGGACAGATACAAAAATTGTATTTCACTGAAAACCAGAACTTATTTTCTGCGCGGTGCCGATAAAGAAGACATAATGCAGGAGGGAATGATTGGTCTTATCAAAGCGATAAGAGATTATAAGGAGGACCGGCAGGTTTCCTTTAAATCATTTGCAGAGCTTTGTATAACCAGGCAGATTATTACTGCGGTAAAAGCTGCTACAAGGCAAAAACACATTCCACTTAATTCTTATGTTTCACTTTACGGAAACAGTGACAGTGATGAAGACCGTGCTCCTCTGGATCTTATTGACTCAAATACGAGGTTTAATCCCGAGGAATACATCATAATGCGTGAAAATATGAAAAAGATAGATGAGCAGATTTTAAAACTTCTCAGTAAGTTTGAAAAAAATGTGCTTGAATGTTATTTGACAGGAAAAAGCTATCAGGAAATTTCCACACTGCTTGATCGCCCTGTAAAGTCAATAGACAATGCGCTTCAAAGGATAAAGCGTAAGCTGGAAAAGTGTTCTGTTGATGAGAAGTAGTTTATTAGCCTTAAGGCATAATAAAAATATTAATATTTGTCCAATTATCTTAGGGCACTGTATGGCAGGGTTAAAGGTAAGATGGAAAAAAGAGAGGTAACAAAATGTTCGAAGACAAAACTTTAGTCTGTAAAGACTGCGGAAACGAGTTTGTTTTTACAGCGGGAGAACAGGAATTCTATGCTGAAAAAGGATTCCAGAATGAGCCTTTGCGTTGTAAGGAATGCAGAGTTGCAAGAAAAAATAGCTTAAGAGGCGAAAGACAGATGCACACTATTATCTGCGCTGCTTGCGGAGCTGAAGCTCAGGTTCCCTTTGAACCAAAGAATGACAAACCTGTGTACTGCAGTGAATGTTTTGCAAAAAATAAAGAGCAGTAATAAATTAGAGCCGGATGTATTTTGTCCGGCTCTATTTATGTGTAAACAGATATGATTAGTATTAAAGAAGCAATAATTGTTGAAGGTAAATATGATAAAATAAAACTGTCACAGATTGTTGATGCAGTCATTGTAGCAGTAAACGGGTTTAATATTTTTAAAGATGAGGGAAAACAAGGGCTTATCAAAAAGCTTGCGGACAGCAGAGGGATTATAATCCTTACGGATTCTGACAGAGCAGGGTTTTTAATCCGGAATTTCATTTCCGGGATAACCGATAATAAAAATATTAAACACGCATACGTTCCTCAGACCAAGGGAGTTGAAAAACGCAAACAAACCGCCTCCAAAGACGGTTTTTTGGGCGTGGAAGGAATAAGTGACGCCATAATTGAGGAGGCAATAAAAAAAGCTGCAACAGAAACTAAGGATAAAAAAATTTATATAACAAAATCGGATTTTATGAGGCTGGGGCTTTCGGGCAGACCGGACAGTAAGGCGAAAAGGGAACAAATTCTGAAGATTTTAGACCTTCCTTCGGGAATTTCTGCCAATTCTTTACTTAAAATTCTCAACTTTACTTGCAATGAAGATGAAATTAATGGTATAATATCTAATATATTATAAATTTTTATACATACTATACTCAGAAAGGAACTCAGAATATGAACGATATCAAAAAAATTGCAATTATGACAGGCGGTGGAGATGCACCGGGACTCAATGCAGTTGTCCGTGCAGCAACACTTACTGCAATAAATAAATACGGCCTTGAGGTTGTTGGTATTAAAAACGGTTATCGTGGTCTTTTCCTTGGCGAAAGCCAGATGATTGAGCTTAATGAAGACAATGTTGCTGAAATCATCGGCAAAGGCGGTACCGTTTTATATAACTCCAACAAGGACAACCTTTTTAAATATCCCAAAAGAAATAAAAACGGTTTTGTAAGAGACGAAAATGGTAACATAGTTTATGAAAACCATTCACAGACGGCTGTTGATAACCTGAAAAAATCAGGCATTGACGCTTTGGTAATTGTAGGCGGTGACGGTACACTAACTTCCGGACGTGACTACAGCCGTATGGGCGTTAAGGTTATCGGCGTTCCGAAAACAATAGATAATGACCTTAATTCCACAGACGTAACTTTTGGTTTTGACACAGCGATAAACAGATGCACAGACGCAGTTGAGTGCCTTAGAACAACAGGTGAGGCTCATCACAGAATTATGGTACTTGAGGTTATGGGCAGAAGTGCAGGTCACCTTGCTCTTCACAGCGGTATTGCAGGTGCAGCAGATGTTATTTTAATTCCGGAAATTCCTTATGATATAAATATAGTTGCAAAAAAGGTAAAAGAGGCGCTTAAATCTGAAAGACAGTACGCAATGGTTGTAGTTTCCGAAGGTGTAAAAGCACCGGACGGCAAAATGTCCGGTACAGCTACAGATCTCTCGCCCGACGGATTTAAATTTAAAGGCGTTGGCGACAGTATTGCAACTGCACTTCAGACAATTATCAACTCAGACAGAGATGATAACGGTTATGCAATAAGCGAAACACTTATGGACATTGAAGCACGTGCTGTTGCACTTTCGCACGTGGCAAGAGGCGGTTCTCCTTCCGCAGGAGACAGAGTGCTTTGTACAAGATACGGCTCCTATGCAATAGATGCTCTTATGAGTGGTAAGGACAAGCACATGGTGTCCTTAAGAGAAGGAAAACTTACGACAGTTACTCTTGAGGAGGTTATTCCTACAAGCGATATGGACTCCAACTTCAGACCTGTTAAACCGGACGACGAGCTTGTAACCATGGCAAGAACAATCGGTATCAGCTTTGGTGACAAATAATGCCCTATAATGTTTACTCTGATTATTTAAAAAATAAATACGGAGAAAAGGTTTATAAACTGCCCGTTAACCTGCCTGTAACATGCCCCAATCGTGACGGCAGAATTTCACGCGGTGGCTGCATTTTCTGCGGTGAAACAGGCGCAGGTTATGAAAGTCTGCCGGCAGATATGCCGGTATCAGAGCAGATTAAGACCAATAGGGAATATATTGGGAAAAAATACGGTGCAAAAAAATTTATAGCATATTTTCAGAATTTCTGTAACACATATATGCCGCCCGAGCATTTTGAAAAATATATAAAAGAGGCAGCAGAGCAGGGCGTTGTGGGGATAGATATTTCCACAAGACCTGACTGTGTGACGGAAAAACACCTTGAAATTCTGACGGGAATTAAAAAGAAATATAATGTTGATATTTCAATAGAATTAGGACTTCAGTCGGTCAACAGAAAAACTCTTGAGATTATAAACCGTGGACATGGACTTTCAGAGTTTATAGACTGCGTACTGATGATAAAAAGCTTTTGGTTTGACATTTGTGTCCATCTGATACCTGATTTGCCCTGGGATACACGGGAAGATGTTATAGAAAGTGCTAAGATTATGTCGGCACTTAAGGTGAATTCTGTCAAACTTCATTCGCTTTTTGTTGTTAAAAACACAAAGCTTGCCCAGATGTTTGAGAAGGGCGAAATAACGCTGTTTGGTGCAGAAGAATATGCACAGCGTTGCGCAATGTTTTTAAAATATCTTTCACCGGATATTGTAATTCAGCGTATTGTGGGCAGAGTGCCCGAGGAGGACAGTCTTACCGCCAATGACGGAATGAGTTGGTGGAGAATTAAAGACAGAATAATTGAAATTTTAAACTCTGAAAATGCCCGTCAGGGATGTTTGTGCAACTATCTTGGCGGATGTGCACAGTATTTAAAATAAAAATGTTTTAAAACATAAATTGTTTTTTTAGCCGCAAAAATAAAGGTGGCTAAAATTATTATAATGCGAATAAACGGGAGAGGCGCAAGCCGGCCTGTTTGAAATGCATAAAGAATCATAGTTATAAAAGGCGAAATTATTGCTGATAAGGCTTTACCTTTAAAGTAAAGCCCGGGCGATAATTTCGCTTTTCTTATTATCCCAAGCACCTGCATGTGAACGCACAGTCCAGACCAGGAAATGACCGATGAGAGAAGCATATAGCAGGGTAGGGAGGAGGGGAAAAAGGAAGCTATTGCGTTACATCCGCCGCTACATTCAGTAAATCCATAAATAACCGATTTACACAACCCATAATCTATACCCAAAGAAGACAGTACCGCAAATAAACCCATGTTTTCTATAAAAGATATAAGTATTGCAAATATGATTACAAAACCACAGATATTAAGCGTTAAAAGTACGGAAGATGAGACAGCATCGCTGAAAGCTTCGCCCAAACTACAGTTTTTGATTTGAGAAATCCTTTTTCGGTTTAAAGGGCATGCAGGGACAGAGCGAATTATAAATGCAACCGCAAGAGAGGAAAGAATATGTGAAAAATAAAGCATAACACCAATTTGGGCATTTTGCAGCATACCGCTGCCAAGCGCTCCTATCACAAACATAGGCCCGCAGTTGTTGCAGAAAGCGAGCAGTTTTTCTGCTTCAGCTTTTGTGCAACTTTCTGATGTGTAAAGGTCGGCAGCGGCTTTTGCGCCTACCGGATATCCACTTATACATCCCATTATCATTGGAAGCGAGCAGGCTCCGCCAAGTCCGAAAAGCGGTTTCATAAGCGGTGTTAAAAGTTTTGATAATTTTTCTGCTGCTCCGGAATTTAAAAGAATACTGCTGCACACAAAAAAAGGGAAAAGTGAAGGCACAAGTGATTGGGTACACACTTTAAGCGCAGATTTTGCCGCATCAATTGAAGCGGTAGGAAATAATATGAGCAGCGCTGTATATATGGCAGACGGTATTAAAATCTTTTTCAAATCATATCACCTGTAAAAGTATATGTGAATTAATCATTAAGAATGATGTGGCGACATAAAATAAAATGAAAGGCAGGTATAGAGAAAGTGAGAAAAAAAGAGGTGAAACCACCCGAAAAAACTGTGCCGGAAAAAGTTATGGACGCATTCGGTCTGCCAAAAAACAAAAGCGGAATAATAACTGCCCTGCATATAACAGGAGTGCATGAGGCCATTGTTGAGGGACATCGTGGGATTATTGAATATACTGACAGGACTATTCGTCTTAACACACCGCAGTTTATCATGAAAATCAGCGGGGCAGAACTTGAAATTACTGCTGTGGCAGAGGAATATATTGAGATTAAAGGCTTAATCTGCGGGGTGGAATATATTTTCTAAAAGGAGAAAACAGGTGATTATTTTAAACATAATTAACTTTTTTAAAGGATATGTTAAGCTGCGAATTTCGGGAAAGCATACCGAGAGGTTTATAAATATCTGTGCAAAAAAGAACATCTATATATGGAAGATAAAAAGAAAAAGTGCGCAGGAGATTGAGGCTTATGTCAGCATAGCGGCGTTTAATTTACTTGATGACGTAGCTGTCGGCGCAGATGTTACCCTGACGGAAATAGCACGGGGCGGCTTTTTCGTTATTATGAAGAAAATAATGGGCAGAAGCGGAATTATTGTCGGGTTTTTAATTGCAGCGCTTTTGTTTTTCTGGATGACGTCAAGAGTGTGGTATATTGAAATTGCCCCGTCAAATATTCCGGAAGAAACACTTCGCCTTCAGCTGAAAAAATCAGGACTTGACATTGGTGTTAAAACTGAGTCAATTGACACTTTGAAGCTTCAGGCACAGATGATGAATTTAAACCCCGATATTGAATGGATATGGACAGAAAAAAGCGGTACAAAAGTTTTTGTAGATTTGCGTGAGCGGGTTAAAAGACCGGTGCCGGTTGATATAACAGAGCCCTGTAACCTTGTGGCAACGCACGCCGGCAAGGTTACTTTTGCCATGATAACCGAGGGCAGGGCAATGGTAAATGTGGGGCAAACTGTCTCAAGAGGACAACTTCTTGCAGGCGGAATGCTAAGTAGTAGCGTGATGGGAGCACGGGGTGTACACAGCCAGGGCAATGTTATGGCTGATGTTTTTATTGTCAAAAGTGGGGATTATGCCCTTACTGCGGAGGAAGAAATTGTTACCGGAAAAGAGGATAAAGAATATATTTTGAAGTTTGGGAAAAAGGAATTTATAATTCCACTAATGGATAAAAAATTTCAACAGTCTAAGATTAAAACTGAAACTCTGCCACTTAAGATAGGAGATATATATTTCCCCCTTGCCATAATAAAAAATACTGAGATGGAAACCATAACAAGGACGGTCAGGCTTAGCCGTGATGAGGTTATAAAAGATGCAGAAAAATATTTGGACGGACTATTGCAAAAAGAGGTGGGGAGTGGTACAATTATAGAAAGATATTTTTTTGCGGAAGATATTGATGAAAACACTGTCAGAGTGAAAATGGAAGCGCTCTGCAACATACAGATAGCCGAAAAACAGGCTATTGAGGAGGAAGAAAGTGGCGGACAAAATTCTTGACATAGGAAATATAAGCACTATGATTTCTCTGTTTGGCAGCTATGACGCCAACATTAAAATAATAGAGGAAGAATTTGGTGTAAATATTTTAAACAGAGATACTGTTTTAAAAATTGAAGGGGATACGGAGGGCGTAGACCTTGCGGCCAAAACAATCGAAGCTTTAATAGCGGAAATAGAGCGTGGCGGAATTTTAACGGGACAGAATATCGAATATACCATTGCTATGGTGAAAAGCGGTATGGAAAATCAGCTTGCCGAGATGAGCGATGATGTTATATGCATCAGTTCAACCGGCAGACCCATAAAAACCAAAACGCATGGACAGAAAGCCTATGTTGATGCTATCAGAGATAACACGGTTGTTTTTGGTGTCGGTCCTGCAGGTACAGGTAAAACATACCTTGCTGTTGCAATGGCGGTAAAGGCTTTCAGGAACAAAGAGGTAAACAAGATTATTCTCACCCGTCCGGCAGTTGAAGCGGGTGAAAAGCTTGGGTTTTTGCCCGGCGACTTGCAGACTAAAATTGACCCTTACTTAAGACCGCTTTATGATGCGCTTTATGATACCATGGGGTTTGAAAATTATCAGCGCAACGCCGAAAAGGGTGCAATTGAAATTGCTCCGCTTGCCTATATGCGAGGCAGAACGCTTGACAATGCTTTTATAATTCTTGACGAGGCGCAGAACACAACACCTCAGCAAATGAAAATGTTTTTAACAAGAATAGGGTTTGATTCAAAAGCAGTCATCACGGGTGACGTAACACAGATTGACCTTCCGGGCGGAGTTCCGTCAGGACTTAAAGATGCTATGAAAATCCTTAAAAATATCAAAGGAATAGAGTTCTGCAGTTTCAGTGACCTTGACGTTGTAAGACACCCGCTTGTAAGAAAAATTATCAGGGCGTATGAAAATCACGAAATGAAAAAGAGTCAGGTGAAAAAATGACGGAATTTATTTTTGATTATACCGACGAATCTTTAGATGAAAAACAGGAAGCTTTGATGAAAAATGCGGTAGAAACTACTCTTTTAGCTGAAGAATTTAAAATGGACTGTGAAATATCGGTGGTTATAACCAATAATGACGGGATTCGTGAGATAAACCGTGATTACAGGGAAATAGATGCTCCGACAGATGTTTTGTCCTTTCCGCAGTATGAGTTTGTAGAACCGACTGTTTTTGCAGAGCAGCCAGAAGAACCGGTTATGCTTGGTGATATAGTAATTTCAAAGGAAAGGCTTATTACCCAGGCAGAGGAAATCGGTCACTCGTTTGAGGATGAGCTCTGTTATCTGACTATACATTCATGTCTGCACCTTCTGGGGTATGACCATATAGACGAAGATGATAAAATTTTAATGAGAACACGAGAGAAAAAGATTGCAGGGGAGATTATAGATGGCGAAGTATTTTAAAAAAGTAAATCCCGAATCCTGTGGAGTAAGCAGCAGGGATTTACTTAAGTTTATTGAAGGTATGGAGGATATGCCCGAGGAAAAGGAAACTCACGGGTTTATGCTTATAAGGCATGGCAAGCTTCTGACGGAAGGATGGTTTGCGCCTTATACCGAAGAAATGCCGCACATTTTATACTCTGACACAAAAACTTTCACACAGATTGCAATTGGGTTTATGGTAAAAGAAGGGCTTATATCGCTTGAAGATAAGGTTGCAGCCTTTTTCCCGGACAAGATTACAGAGGGAACATCAGAGCATAACAGAAATCTTACGGTGAAACATCTTCTTATGATGGCGACAGGGCATCCGGGAAATGCCGTTCATCAAAAAGGGAATTTCATCGATGTTGACGATAAAGTCAAGCAGTTTTTCCATGCAGAAGGTTGCGATGAGGCAGGAACAAAGTTTCAGTACGAAAATATAGCAAGCTATGTGCTGTCCAATATAGTGTCAAGAGTTACCGGTGAAAACATTGCCGATTACTTAAAACCAAGATTTTTAGACCCGCTTGACATAACAATTGACTATTACACAACAGATGATGAAGGTGTGTGTATGGGTTATTCAGGCTTTAGAATTACGCTTGAATCACTTGCAAAAGTCGGGCAGTTTTTCCTCTGCGGTGGTGTCTGGGAGGGAAAACAGCTATTGCCTAAAGAGTGGTGTGAGCAGGCACTTGAAAAACATACTGAATCAAACGGCCTTTGCGGGACAGACTGGAATCAGGGCTACTGCTGGCATCTCTGGAGAGGCAGACATAATACTGCACGTCTTTGTGGTGCCTACGGTCAGATGTGCGTTATCGCTCCCGACCTTGACCTTATTTTTGCAACCAATTCAGGAGCAAATTATAACAGACTTCAGTACATACTTGATAATTTTTATGAAAATGTTGTGCTCAAAATAAAGGATGAGCCTTTGGAAGAAGACCCTGTTGGCAATATTAAACTTGAAAATAAAATTTCAAAACTAAGCCTTCAGAATATTTTTGCACCTCTCTCGCCAAGAGTAAATGTGCTTGATGGCAAGGAAATGAGATTTGAAAAGATGCTCAGCTATGACACTTTAAAGCTCGATTTCACAAAAGAGGTCTGCAAAGCAACCCTGTCGGGAGATAAAACCATCTGCTTTGACGCAGGGCTGACAGAGCCGAAAGGAACTTTTGTAGAGGACGGCGGATTTATAACCATTGACCCCAAAGACCACGGCATATATTCAGCGTCTGCTTACTTTGACAAAGACGATAAGTTTATAATTACCGTAAGAATTTTAGGTACGGTAACCATAATTAAAATTGAAGTAGATGAAAACGTTAAGATTTATACCTTAAGAGGTATGCTTGGAGATTAACAAAAAGCACTTGCTAGCAAGTGCTTTTGTTTTTTTATATTGCAAGTCCGCTGCGGAACTGGCTGTTGTAAAGATTTGCGTAGAAACCGTCCTTTGCAATCAGCTCATCATGACTGCCACGTTCCACAATTTCGCCTTTATCAATAACAAGGATAATATCGGCGTTGCGGATTGTGCTGAGGCGGTGGGCGATAACAAAGTTTGTTCTGCCCTCCATAAGAACGGCAAGTGCCTGCTGGATTTTAAGCTCTGTTCTTGTGTCTATAGATGAGGTAGCCTCATCTAGGATGAGAACCGGCGGTTTTGCAAGCATTGCACGGGCGATGGCGAGAAGCTGACGCTGCCCTTGCGACAAATCCTGACCGTTATCCGAAAGGATTGTTTCATAACCGTTTTCAAGCTGGGTGATAAATGAATGTGCCCCGGCTTTTTTTGCCGCTTCAACCACTTCTTCGTCGGTAGCAGACGGCCTGCCGTATTTTATGTTGTCGAGCACGCTTTCAGAGAACAGGTATGTGTCCTGTAGAACCATACCGATAGAACTGCGCAGACTGTCACGGGTGAGGTCATAAATGTTTTTGCCGTCAATTGTGATGCTGCCACTGTCAATATCATAAAATCTGCTGAGCAGACTGATGATTGTTGTTTTGCCGGCACCTGTCGGACCGACAATTGCAACCGTCTGTCCCGGATGGGCATCAAAGGTGGCATTTTTAAGCACCGGTTTTCCGGGAATGTAAGAGAAAGTAACATTTTTGAGGCTTATATTACCCTCCGTGGTTTCAAGCAGGGAAGCATTTTCTGCATCCTGTTCCTGGGTTTCGTCCATAACCTCAAACACACGTTCTGCACCTGCAAGAGCCGACTGCATAGTGTTTAAGAGGTTGGCAATTTCATTTATGGGACGTGAGAAATTTTTGGTGTACAAAAGGAATGAGAATATTACGCCGGCTGTTACGCCTGTGCCGGTGAGAATCATATATCCGCCAACAACTGCAACTATAAGATAGGTTACATTATTTATAAGGTTCATCACGGGTCCCATAATGCCGGAAAGCGACTGTGCAACCTGGCCGCTTACTCTGAGGCGTTTGTTTATTTTGCCAAAGTGATTTTTAACCTGCTCTTCCTGACGGAACAGGATAACTGCTTTTTGTCCTGACACTATTTCCTCGACATATCCGTTTATTTCACCAAGCTCCTTTTGTTGTTTGCGGAAATATTTTGAAGTGAACTTCATAATACTTCTTGTAATAACAAGCATCAGCGGAACAGTTATTAGTGAAACAAGTGTTAGTGTAGGGCTGAGAAGCAGCATTGCAATCAGTGTACCGATGATGTTGATTACGCCCGATAAAAGCTGTGCAACACTCTGTGAAAGAGTCTGGTTGATATTGTCAACGTCATTGGTCAGACGGCTCATTATATCACCGCTTGATGTGTTGTCAAAATATTTCAGCGGAAGTTTTTGTAAAACAGCAAATAAATTATGCCTGAGAGTTGCAGAAGTATTCTGCGATACTTTTATCATATTAGAATGTATGCAGTATGTGCTGAGAGCTGAAATAAGGTGCATTGCAAGGATGATAAGACAAAGTTTTCCCAGTGATGCAAGGTCAAAGGATGCAATACATTCGTCGATTGCAATGCCGTTAAGTCTGGTTGTAAGGATGCTGATAACCGAAACCACAGCGGATAAAACAAAAGTTGCAATAATATGAAGCTTATATGCTTTCATATAGCCGATAAGTCGTTTTAAGGTGCCTTTTGCGTTTTTAAGTTTAACCTTTTCACGCGGCATTCCCGGACCACCCGGACGACCACCTGGTCTGCCACCGGGCATCGGACCTCTCATATTACCCATTGATGACCGCCTCCTCTCCCAACTGAGAAATAACTATGCTTCTGTATATTTCATTGGATTTTAACAGCTCCAAGTGATTGCCGATGCCTGAAATTTTGCCATCATCTAAAACAAGAATTTTATCGCAGTACATTACACCGGAAATTCGCTGAGCAATTATAAATGTTGTGCAGTCTGTGATGTTTTCCTTGAGTGCTGTCTGCAGACGTGCCTCGGTAGCCATATCAAGAGCACTTGAGGCATCATCAAGAATAAGTATTTTCGGATTTCTTACAAGAGAACGTGCAATGGATAGTCGTTGTTTTTGTCCGCCCGAGAAGTTTTTGCCACGCTGTTCAACGGGAGATAAAATCCCGTCGGGAAGTGCATTTACAAATTCGGAAGCCTGAGCAATATCTAAAGCTATGTGCAAATCTTCCTCAGTAGCGTTTTCTTTACCCTGTCGGAGATTATCTTCAATAGTTCCCGAAAAGAGAATGCTTTCCTGAAGCACAACGCTGGTATTGTCACGCAGAGAGTGGGTTTTAAGGTTGCGGACAGGTTTGCCGCCTATAAGTATTTCGCCTTCAGTGACGTCATAAAGGCGGGGGATAAGCATTGCGAGTGTACTTTTTCCCGAACCGGTTGAACCGATTATACCAACCGTTTCTCCGGCATTTACCTTAAAGGATATATCTTCAAGTACCCACTGACCGGAACTGTGATACTTAAAATACACATTTTTAAATTCAACATCGTGACCTTCAAGGTCTAAAGCGTCGGGTAAGTCAGTTACAGACGGAGCTGTTTCAAAAACCTGATTAATGCGGTCTGCTGAAACTTTTGCCCGGGAGAAGTTTATAAAAAGCATAACTGACATGGTAAGTGAGAACATTATCTGTGTCAGATAGTTTATAAACGCCATTATTTCACCGGTCTTAATGTCTCCCGCAGTGAACATTTTCCCACCAAACCATAAAACTGCAACAACAGCAAACTGCATGATAATGTTTACGATTGGCCACATTAAAATGGTTATCATCTGTGATTTTATGCTGATGGCTTTGAGGTCTTCGTTGGCGGTTTTAAAACGGTTTGTTTCCTGTTTTCTGCCGACAAATGCCTTTACGACCTTAACGCCGAGCAGGTTTTCGCGCATTACGGTGTTAACTCTGTCAATACTTCTTTGCAGTACTGAGAAGAGAGGAAAGGACCGAGAAATGACAAAGAAGATTGTTACAACAATCAGCGGCACCATGAAAATAAACAGTGTTGAAAGTTTGGGGCTGAGCCTGATTGCCATAACAACTCCACCCGCAAACAAAAGGGGAGAACGAACCATAATCCGGAGCGACATGAGTACCATGTGCTGCATTTGTGTAACGTCGTTGGTTACTCTTGTGATAAGAGAAGATGTTTTAAGCTTATCAATTTCCGCAAAAGAAAATTTTTGTATTTTGGCAAAAAGATGTTTTCTCAGCTCTGCCGCAAATCTTGACGATGCGATTGAAGAAAAAACTGTACACAAAATTCCGCCAATCATACCTACAAAAGAAAAAAGCAGCATTTTTCCGCCGATAGATAAAACATAGTTTAAATCACCGTTTGCCACGCCCACATCAATAATGTCTGCCATCAGGGTGGGCTGATAGAGGTCCATTGTTGCCTCAAGCATCATACAAAGCGGTGCGAGGAGTGCGAATATCCAGCATTTTTTTAAATATTTAAGTAGTTTACGCAAGTTAAATTTCACTCCTTATAATATCAATATCTTCGGCAACACGTTCAAGACTTTTTACAAAAAAGTCCCTTTCCTCAGCCGAAAGTTTAGACAAAAGAAATTCTATGCGCTTTTCTGTTGCCTGATGAATTTTAAGAGCAGTTTCCCTGCCTTTTTTTGTTGTTTCAAGATAAATTTTGCGTCTGTCCTTTTCACAGCGCTTACGTTTTATAAGTCCAAGTTCTTCAAGCCCGTCTGCAACCTGCGTGAATGAGCCCTTTGCCAGTGCAAATTTTTCGCTGACATCATTCATTGCAGCAGGCCCTTCAAAGGCTATATACATTAAAACGCCTCGCTGGGTTTTACCCATTTCCTGCTCCAGCTCAACATTAACCTCGGAGAAAATAAGTTTCCTGAAAGTCTGAATTTTTCTGAGCAAAACAAGAATCTGATTATCCTTCATAATCCACCTCGTATAAAAAAGTTCGGTTACTAACTATTATAAACCGAAGTATAATGCGTGTCAACATATTTCACAAAATATTCATAAATAAAGTTTTAGGGACATACAATTTACAAAGCATAAGTTTATAGTGCGAAAGGATGGCGTAAATGGATAACATTTATAAGGATATTGCACAAAGGACTCAAGGGGATATTTACATAGGTGTGGTAGGTCCGGTGAGAACAGGAAAATCCACATTCATAAAAAGATTTATGGATACAAAGGTCCTGCCCAATATTGATAACAATTATAAAAGGGACAGGGCAAGGGATGAGCTGCCCCAGAGTGCTTCGGGACGGACAATTATGACTACCGAACCCAAGTTTGTTCCCAACGAGGCTGTAAATATCAGGATAAACGATGCAGACTGTAATGTCAGAATGGTGGATTGTGTCGGATACATGGTGAGGGGGGCTTTAGGCTCGGAGGAAGAGGGTGTTGCAAGGATGGTGCAGACTCCCTGGGGAGATGAGCCAATGCCATTTGACGAGGCAGCGGAAATTGGTACAGAAAAGGTTATAAACGACCACTCTACCATCGGTATTGTTGTTACAACCGACGGAAGTATTACTGAAATTCCAAGAGAAAGTTATGTTGAAGCGGAAGAAAGGGTTATCGGTGAACTGAAAAAAATTAATAAACCTTTTGCGGTACTTTTAAATTCTGTTAATCCGGGTGGCAATCAGGCGAAACAGCTTCAGAAAAGTTTGGAAGAAAAATATGGCGTGCCTGTTATATGTGTATCCTGTGCTCAGCTTGATGAGCAGGATATAGAGGATATTTTAACAACGGTTTTATATGAGTTTCCGCTGACTGAGGTGGGAATAAATTTGCCCGGCTGGCTTGATGCACTTGATTGGTCGCATCCGCTTAAAAACAGTATTTTTACATCAGTCAGGGATACGCTGACAGATGTCAGAAAAATAAGCGATGCAAAAAAGAAAATAAATCAGCTTAAAAATCTTGAATATGCCGATGATGTAAAAACCTTAAAAACAGACCTTGGCAGAGGAGTAATTAATATTGAAATTACAACTCCCGAGCCGCTGTTTTATGAGGTTTTGAGCAAAACTACCGGTCTTGATATTGCTGACGATGAAAAGCTTTTAAAACTTCTTATGGAGCTTAAGGATATAAAGAAAAAATATGATAAGCTTGAATATGCACTTAAAGAAGTGGACGCCAAGGGCTACGGAATTGTCTACCCGTCAATTGATGAGCTAAAACTTGAAGAACCTGAAATTGTGAAACAGGGAAGTCGCTATGGTGTTCGTCTTAAAGCTGCAGCTCCCTCGCTGCACCTTATAAAAGCAGAGATTGAAACAGAGGTAAGCCCAATAGTGGGAACTGAAAAGCAAAGTGAAGAACTTGTTCATTCCCTTGTGGACGAATTTGAATCAGAGCCGCAGAAAATTTGGGAGTCAAATATCTTTGGTAAATCTCTCCATGAGCTTGTGAATGACGGTCTGCATACAAAGCTTTCAAGAATGCCTGACGAGTCACGTTTTAAAATTCAGGAAACCCTGCAGAAAATTATAAACGAGGGCTCAGGCGGACTTATCTGCATAATACTTTAAAAAAAGGGCTGTTGCATATCGCAACAGCCTGGCTTTTTTTAGTTTTCAAATCTCTGCTTATATTCGGGAATTTCCTTTTCAAGAACATATTTAACCTGTCTGATTTTCCACTCAATAGAAGCTTTATCGCCAACATATTCCATACTGGGCTCCCAACCGAGACGGGAATCAACCTCAACAATGGGAAGTGTGTTTTCGGCGTTTTTAAGTTCATCCTCTGCAATCTGAACAAGTGTATCAAACAGCTCTTCAATCTTATCCCAATCCTGCTCTAAAAGAAGCTTCGTTTTTGTGATATACCACTGTTTAAGGTGGATGCCTGTTGTAACAATCGCAGCCATATATTTACCCAGGTTTATAAGGTAAAGCAGGTTGTCGTTGGGGTTTTTGATTGTTTCCATGATTTTCACACCATCTTCAAGCAGAGCTTTTGCCTTGCCGAGAGAACGGATTTCAACCGGTGTTCTGAGAGTTGATGCAGTGTTGCCCGGCTGGTCATTTGCGGGATATTTCGGATAGTCGGGGAAGAAAATTCTGTTTCCGAAATGAGCGTAAGGCGAACAGGGAACATTTACTACCCTGATAAGACAAAGCGGGAAAGACGGACCGCAACGGAATGGACCGTACTGGTCTTCATTTGCGGGGGTGAAGTGTGTGATAGCATCACTCCAGAGTTTTAATGCCTCGTCAACAGTTTTTTCGTTACCTTTGCCGAAATGCTTGATAAGAATATGCATTAAATGCTCTTCCATAGTCATTTCCGTATCGGAAAGTGCAAGGTTTGAAAGGTCGCCGATAAATGACGGATAATAGCCATAGTGGTGGGATTCCATAAGACCTACAAGACCGTAGTTTTTATTTGCATCCATAAGACCTTTATAACGCTTAATCCACTGATAGGGCATCGGGTCATAAGGTACAGTACCCATATCCCAGGTTAGACCGCCGGTATTTGTCATTGCATAAAGCTTTATGCCACGTTTTTTAGCAGCTTCAGCTTCGGAAGTGAAATATTCACCGGGACCGGGGAATACAAGTGTATAGTCTGAACATTCTTCGGTGATGTTTTCCAGCTTATATTTGTGGAACATCTCATAAGTAACGAGAAGTGAAACGTCTGTGGGCATATTTTCAATAAGTTCAAGACGTTCTTTTTTGGGTGCCCAACCCCAGTTGTATGTCCAGAAAACAATGTCCGCATCAGCTTTATATTTTCTGATAGAATCTCTTACAAGTTCAATCCACTGCGGATAGTCATAGCAGGGGAACCAACCCGGACGGGGTTTGCCTGAGGGAACTTCGTTGGAATTCCAGTCACCACCCGGTATGCAAACTCTATCGTCTTTACTTGCAAACTCAACACTTTCACCAACAAGGGTTATACCTTTTAGACCGGGACATTCTTTGAAAAGTTTTCCGTAAAGACTGTCATAAACTGCCTCAGCAGACGGGTCTTCGGGATGAACAAGAGTTTTGATGTAGCTGTAAGCGTAAACATCAATGCCGTATTTTGCGGCTCTGTAAATAAGTTCGTTAAAGTCAATATAACCGCTTGGTGTTTCATTCACGCCCTTTGTGAAAACAAGGATTGCGTCACGGCCTGCGTGAGCAATTGCCGCAAGATGTTCGTCCGGAAATTCATCCAGCGCATAGCCGGAATGGAGCATTCTGGGCGAGAAGATGGGTTTTCTGCGGGTAATTTTTTTTGTGGGATAGGGAGCTTTCTTTTCGGTCATTTCATCTTCGAGGAAGTAAAGTCCCTGTGCCGCACCTCTGTCGTCAAAACCGCATACGGTAATTTTATCGGCAACCTCTACCATAAATCCTTTGTAGGAATCAGCAGTTTTAAGGTCTGCCTTAATTTCATTTTTTGTGCCAACATAAATTTCGCCGTCAGCAGGAGTGCCTTTTTTTACAAAAACGGAAACTCCCATTGAAGTATACAAATAATCTGCAAAATCCTTTGCGGCAGTGAGGATTACCTCAGATGCATTTTCATCAATAACAATTTTCATACCGTCTTTGATTTCAAACTCATCTGCAGACGGTTTTATTAAGCTGTCTCTTAAATCTTTTTTATGGATTTCAAGCATATCTTTCCTGAAATCATAATTTTGCTGTTTGTGTAACATGTCAGCTTCCTCCCTCTTTACTTATAATATTTTACTGCCGAGTTAAATATGTTCATTTCATATTCGCCCTCAACGTTTTTATATAGACCTGAGCCGATACGCTCTGAGTGACCCATTTTACCGAACACTCTGCCGTCTGGAGAGGTTATGCCCTCGATAGCAAAATCTGAGCCATTGGGGTTAAATCTTATATCGGAAGTGGGATTTCCTGAAAGGTCAACATACTGTGTAGCAATCTGACCGTTTTCAGCGAGCTTGTTTATAAGCTCCTCAGATGCAATAAATCTGCCTTCACCGTGAGAAATTGGCACATTGTAAATTTCGCCCGGCTGAGCCATAGAAAGCCATGGAGATTTATTTGACACAACCTTTGTGCGCACAATTCTTGACTGGTGGCGACCTATTACATTATATGTAAGTGTGGGGCAGTTTTCGTCGGTATCAATAATTTCACCGTAGGGCACAAGACCAAGTTTTATAAGTGCCTGGAAACCGTTACAGATACCACACATTAAACCGTCACGGTTTTTAAGCAGGTTATGAACTTCCTCTTTAACGATAGCGTTGCGGAAGAATGCTGTAATGAATTTACCTGAACCGTCAGGCTCGTCACCGCCCGAGAAACCGCCGGGGATGAATATCATCTGAGAATCTTTTACTCTTTCGGCAAAGTATTTTACAGAACTGTCTATACCTGCGGCTGAAAGGTTGTTTATAACAATAATTTCAGCTTTTCCGCCTGCTCTTTCAACTGCTTTTGCAGAATCATACTCACAGTTTGTACCGGGGAATACCGGAATAAGAACCCGTGGACTAGCCGCTTTAACGGTTGAAACTCGTTTTTCGAAGGCGGGTTTTGTAAGGTCGGGAATATCTTTTTTGCCATTTTCCACATTGTTGCAGGTGAACACCGGCTCAAGTTTATCCTCGTAAGTTTTTAAAAGCTCTGCGAGACAAAGAGTCTCGTTACCATACACTATGGCTGCTTTTTCGGTTGTTTTACCTAAAGGTATGCCAACGTTTGCAACGCCATCAAGTTCAAGCACAAATGCACCGTAGTTATAACCGAAGATTTCTTCTCTTGAAATATCAGCAAATTCAAAACCGATATTGTTACCGAAAGCCATCTTCATAACCGCTTCTGCCACGCCACCCATTCCCAGTGTGTAAGCCGCTTTTACTTTGCCTTCACGAACAAGTTTTGCAACCGTATCAAAAAGTGCAATTTCCGATTCTGCTACCGGTAGACCGTTTTCGTCATATTCCGGTTTTAGTAAAGCTACATTGTTTCCGGCTGATTTAAACTCAGGGGAGATAATGTTCTTTATTTTATCTGTTGTAACCGCAAAGGAAACAAGTGTAGGCGGAACATCAATATTCTCAAAAGAACCACTCATGGAGTCTTTTCCGCCGATTGCGGCAATGGAGTAATCCATCTGTGCAGAAAATGCACCAAGCAGTGCGGAAAGAGGTTTGCCCCAACGCTTTTTATCTTTAAGCGGTTTTTCAAAATATTCCTGGAAAGTAAGGTAAACATCTTTAAAATCTGCACCGGTTGCAATCAGCTTTGATACAGATTCTACAACTGCAAGATATGCACTGTGGTAAGGGCTTTTTTCTGCAATAAACGGATTGTAACCCCAAGCCATAAGTGAGCAGGTATCTGTATCACCTTTTTCAAGTGAAACCTTGTTTACCATAGCCTGTGAGGGAGTAAGCTGATGTTTTCCACCAAAAGGCATAAGCACCGAACCTGCACCAATTGTGGAGTCAAAACGCTCGGAAAGTCCGCGTTTTGAACAAATGTTAAGGTCGGATGCAAGTGAAACCATTCCATCTTTGAAAGATGCAGGAATGTCTTTTGTATAAGCGACAGGTGATGCAGGAGCAATGTCTATATGCTTTTCTGCACCGTTGGAGTTTAAAAATTCTCTTGAAATGTTACAGATGTCTTTGCCGTTCCAGTTCATAACAAGACGAGGCTCTGCAGTAACCTTTGCAACGATTGTTGCCTCAAGGTTTTCGCTGCCTGCAAGCTCTATAAATCTTGCAGCATCTTCGGGAGCGACAGCAACAGCCATTCTTTCCTGAGATTCGCTGATTGCAAGTTCTGTTCCGTCAAGACCGTCATACTTTTTGGGAACGGCGTTAAGGTTTATTTCAAGACCATCAGCAAGCTCGCCAATAGCAACAGAAACGCCACCTGCACCAAAGTCATTACAACGCTTTATAAGCTGGGAAGCTTCTTTATTTCTGAAAAGTCTCTGGAGCTTTCTTTCTTCGGGAGCGTTACCTTTCTGAACCTCTGCACCGCAGGATTCAGGGGACTCGAGTGTATGTGATTTGGAAGAACCGGTTGCACCGCCGCAACCATCACGGCCTGTTCTGCCGCCAAGAAGGATTATAACATCGCCCGGAGCAGGTCTTTCGCGGCGTACGTTTTCTGCGGGAGCAGCAGCAATAACTGCACCGATTTCCATTCTTTTTGCAACATAACCGTCGTGATAGATTTCATCAACCTGACCGGTTGCAAGACCTATCTGGTTACCATATGAGCTGTAACCGGCAGCCGCAGTAGTAACAATTTTTCTCTGCGGAAGTTTGCCGGGGATTGTTTCTTCAAGCGGTTTTAACGGATCAGCCGCACCGGTTACACGCATAGCGCCGTAAACATAGCTTCTTCCTGAAAGTGGGTCACGGATTGCGCCGCCAATACAGGTAGCCGCACCGCCAAAAGGCTCAATTTCTGTAGGATGGTTGTGAGTTTCGTTTTTGAAAAGCAGCAGCCAATCCTGGTCTTCGCCGTCCACATTAACAGTCATTTTAACTGTGCAGGCATTAATTTCCTCCGACTCGTCAAGTTTGTCGAGTTTGCCTGTTTTCTTTAAATATTTAGCGGCAATTGTGCCGATGTCCATAAGATTTACAGGTTTAGTTCTGCCAATATCCTGACGTGTTTTAACATATCTATCGTAAGCGCTCTGGAGAAGTTTATCTTCAAACTTAACGCTGTCAATAGTTGTTAAAAATGTTGTGTGACGACAATGGTCTGACCAATATGTATCAATCATACGGATTTCTGTGATTGTGGGATTCCGGTTTTCGGAAATAAAATACTGCTGGCAGAATTTTATATCGTCCAAATCCATTGCAAGTCCTAAATTTTTCACTAAATCAGCAAGACCTTTTTCGTCAAGGGCGATAAAACCTTCAAGTGTTTCAACAGCCTCGGGGATTTCGTAGCTTGTTTTAAGTGTATCGAAATTATCAAGAGTAGCCTCTCTGCTTTCAACCGGATTGATAACATATTTTTTAATTTGCTCAATGTCGGCAGCTGAAATTTCGCCGCTTAAAATATAAACCTTAGCGCTGCGAACAGTCGGTCTGTCGCCGCAGGAGATAATCTGGATACACTGTGATGCGGAGTCTGCTCTCTGGTCGAACTGACCGGGGAGATATTCTGTCGCAAAAACTACTGCTCCGTCAGCACTTGGCATCTGAGTTGAAATGATGTCAAGCTGGGGCTCGGAAAAAACCGCTGTGCAGGCATAATCAAACAAGTCCTTTTCAATGTTTTCAACATCATATCTGTTGATTATGCGAAGGTCTGTCAGTCCTTTTATGCCCAAAAGAGAAACAATATCATTTTTTAAAGCTTTTGCTTCGTGTGCAAGTTCTTTTTTCTTTTCAACATATATTCTGTAAACCATATTCTTATCCTTTCGCCTTAAGTGCTTTTTGGCCGATATCCTTACGGTAGAAAGCGTTTTCAAAGGAAACTTTTTTTACTTCTTTGTAAGATTTTTCGATAGCTTTTTCAAGGGTATCTGCAGTAGCAGTCACGCCAAGAACTCGTCCGCCACCTGAAAGAAGTTTCCCGCCACTAAGTTTTGCACCTGCAACGTAAATTTCTGCTTCAGTTTTAGCAGGCAGAGTGATTTCAAAGCCCGTTTCATATTTGCCCGGATAGCCGTTTGATGCCATGATTACGCAGCAAGCCGCACCGCTTGAAAACTCAACTTCTGTTTCGGAAAGAGTTTCATTTTCAACCGCCTGCATAATGGTAAACAGGTCAGATTTTAAGAGGGGAAGGACAACCTGAGTTTCAGGGTCGCCAAAACGGCAGTTGTATTCTATAACCTTAGGACCGTCCGGTGTAAGCATAAGACCGAAATACAGACAGCCTTTAAAAGTTCTGCCCTCAGCGTTCATTGCATTCATTGTAGGAATGAAAATCTTTTCCATGCACTCTTTTGCAACTGCATCTGTGTAATATGGGTTGGGAGCAACGGTACCCATACCGCCCGTATTAAGCCCCTCGTCATTATCAAGTGCACGCTTGTGGTCCATGGAAGAAATCATTGGAACAACGGTTTTACCGTCTGTGAAAGAAAGTACCGAAACCTCAGGACCGGTTAAAAATTCTTCAACAACAATCCTTGAGCCGCTTTCGCCGAAAACTTTATCTTCCATCATGGATTTTACGGCCGCTATTGCGTCCTCTCTCGTTTCGGCAATTATAACGCCTTTACCCAGAGCCAGTCCGTCAGCTTTGATAACTGTGGGAATGGGCGCTGTTTCAAGATAGGAAAGCGCCTCTGACATATCAGTGAAAACTTCGTATTTTGCAGTAGGAATACCATATTTTTTCATAAGATTTTTGGAAAAAACCTTACTGCCTTCGATTTCTGCGGCAGCTTTTGACGGGCCAAAACAGGGGATGCCTATTTCACGAAGTCTGTCTGTTGCGCCCAGTACAAGCGGGTCATCAGGAGCGACAACTGCAAACTTAATATCATTTTTCTTAGCAAAATCTACTATTGCCTCAATATCTTTGGCACCAATACCGGTGCAGACAGCATCGGCGGCTATACCGCCGTTGCCGGGAAGTGCATAAATTTCTGTAATTTCAGAACTTTTTTTAAGTGATTTTATAATAGCGTGTTCACGGCCTCCACCGCCGACAACCATTATTTTCATTTATATTTCCTCTTTTCTGATTATTCGTAGATGGGGAACTTTTCGCAAAGCTCGATTACTTCTCTTGTAACCTGGTCTTTTGTGCCTTCAAAATCAGAAGCAACAAGCTTAATCCAGTGAGCAATCTTTTTCATTTCCTCTTCTTTAAAGCCACGTGATGTAACTGCAGGAGTACCAATACGAACACCACTTGTTACAAACGGACTTTCAGGGTCGTTGGGGATTGTGTTTTTATTTGCTGTGATATGAACCTCGTCAAGACGGTGTTCCATTTCTTTACCTGTAATGCCGAAAGGACGAAGGTCTAAAAGCATCAGGTGGTTATCTGTACCGCCAGAAACAATGTCAAAGCCTTCTTTGATAAATTCTTCGGATAAAACTTTTGCATTTTTAACAATCTGTTTCTGATATTCTTTAAATTCATCAGTTAAAGCTTCGCCAAAAGCAACAGCCTTAGCAGCAATAATGTGCATTAAGGGACCGCCCTGAATTCCGGGGAAAATAGCTTTATCAATTTGAGCTGCATACTGCTCTTTGCAGAGGATAAGACCGCCTCTGGGACCACGCAGGGTTTTGTGAGTTGTAGTTGTTACGACGTCTGCATAGGGAACGGGTGACGGATGAAGTCCTGCCGCTACAAGACCTGCAATGTGAGCAATGTCAACCATCATAAGAGCGCCCACTTCATCACAGATTTCGCGGATTTTTGCAAAATCTATTGTTCTTGCATAAGCACTTGCGCCCGAAACAATCATTTTGGGTTTGCAGTCAAGAGCGATTTCGCGCATTTTGTCATAGTCAATTCTGCCTGTTTCATCATCAACGCCGTAAGGAACGATGTTGAAATATTTACCGGAAATGTTAACAGGGCTACCGTGTGAAAGGTGACCGCCGTGGGCAAGGTTCATACCCATAACGGTATCGCCAGGCTGAAGAAATGCAAAAAATACTGCAAGGTTAGCGTTAGCACCACTGTGAGGCTGAACATTTGCATGGTCAGCACCGAAAAGTTTTTTAGCTCTCTCTCTTGCAATTTCTTCAACTTCGTCAACATGGATACAACCGCCGTAGTAGCGTTTGCCCGGATAACCTTCTGCATATTTGTTGGTTAAAACTCCGCCTGCAGCAAGAAGCACTGCTTCTGATACAATGTTTTCGGAAGCTATAAGTTCAATGTTATGTTTCTGACGGGAAAGCTCTCTGTCGCAAGCAGCAAAAACTTCATTGTCATAATTTTTAAGTTGGTCAAAAAATTTACTCATTTTTAAAAGCTCCTTTTTATTTTTAATGATGGAATAATCTCATGTGTGTGAATGCCATTGAAATGCCGAGTTTATTGCAAGCGTCAATTACAAGCTGGTCACGGATTGAGCCGCCCGGTTGTGCAATGTAGGTTACACCACTTTTTGCAGCACGCTCAATGTTGTCACTGAAGGGGAAGAATGCGTCAGAGCCAAGTGCAACATCCTTGATTGAAGAAAGGAAAGCAACTTTTTCTTCTCTTGTTAAAGGCTCGGGCTTTGTTTTAAAGAACTGCTGCCACATTCCTTCTGCAAGCACCTGGTCAGAATCAAAATCTGAAATATAAAGGTCAATGCAGTTATCTCTGTCCGGTCTACCGATTTCGTCAAGGAAGGGAAGATTTAACACCTTGTCGTGTTGACGGAGATGCCAGTTATCAGCCTTCTGACCTGCAAGACGGGTACAGTGAATTCTGGACTGCTGACCTGCACCAACACCGATTGCCTGACCGTCTGCGGCAAAGCATACCGAGTTGGACTGTGTGTATTTTAAAGTGATAAGTGCAACAATAAGGTTTCTTATTGCACTTTCAGGAAGTTCTTTATTTTCGGTAACAATTTCAGTTAAAAGTTCGCGGTTAATTTCAAAATCGTTTCTGCCCTGCTCGAAAGTGATGCCGAAAACCTGTTTGCGTTCAATGGGGTCGGGAACGAAATTTTCGTCAATCTTTACGATGTTGTATGTACCTTTTCTTTTGGTTTTTAAAATTTCAAGAGCTTCTTCAGTGTATCCGGGAGCAATAACGCCGTCGGAAACCTCTCTTGCTATAAGTGAAGCGGTAACCTTGTCACACTCGTCTGACAGAGCAATCCAGTCACCAAAAGAGCTCATTCTGTCGGTACCTCTTGCA
Organism: Clostridia bacterium; assembly: GCA_045633565.1. Classification (GTDB taxonomy): domain Bacteria; phylum Bacillota; class Clostridia; order RUG12999; family RUG12999; genus RGIG7450. The sequence goes on from JAZQYO010000027.1 coordinate 164,197, forward strand.
CGGGCATAAGCAAGAGCAAGGGGGGAAGAATCGAGGTCTGCAATGTCATCAACAAAACAAGCTTTTTTAAGCTTGTCGCTCATAGGAAGACCGAGAGCCGCTGATGTAGGACTTACATGTTTAAATGATGTTGCACAAGGGATACCAAGAGCTGCTTTTAAATCACGAACGAGCAGCCAGCTGTTAAATGCATCAAGGAAGTTGATGTATCCCGGTTTGCCGTTTAAAATTTCAACAGGCAGGTCTGAGCCGTCATGCATAAAAATTCTTGAAGGTTTCTGATTGGGGTTGCAACCGTATTTAAGTTCAAAAGAATTCATTATTTAAGTCCTCCTTCATGTTTGTTAACTATTCTTGTGTCTGTTTTGCCTGTTTTGAGATTTGTGAAACGGACAAACATAGAAATTTTGTTATTGTCGTCAAGGGCTTCCCAAACTTTTTTTGTCAGGTCATCAATGTCATTTGGGAGAGAAATTCTTTCCGGCTCACCTGTGAAAGTGGGGAGAGGATTTCCGTCACAGTTGTAGGTGTGGATAAAATGTCCCACTCCTGCTATGGCAGGATAAGTGAAAGTGTATCTGCTACAGGCTGTGCCCTCAGCATCTGCACTTTTTAAAATATTCATTTTATAAGTGAAATCATTGTTCTCAAACGTAAGCATACCGCTTATTCTGGGGGTAAAGTTTGGAGCATCGGGTTCAAACTCACGGGTGTCAAGCGCCGCTTCAAAGCTTTCGCCGTCTGCAAGATGGTTGTAAACTGTATCTGTCTGGTCACCATTTGTTACGATGAGTTTGTTTTCAAATTTTCTTACGGGAGAATAAATGATGAGCGACGGGTCAGAAACCTTGCTTTCATCAAAAGGATAGATTGTGATATCCTCGCCATTTACTTTAAAAATTCTATTGCGTGAGTTTTCGCTTCTGCCCATAATAAAGTATACGGCTACAGCATTTTCGCCGTCAGCAGTTTTGCCGATGGCAATACCTCTGCCGGGATATGTATTTTCTTTAAGAAGGTCTAAAAGACAATCTGTTTTATAAACGTTCATTATTTTTTCTCCTTTACAATTTGTTTTGATACAAGCTCACACGCCTTTGGAAGAATAATCCATTCAGCCTGCTGCATAACTCTTTTCTGCAATGTTTCCGGGGTGTCGCCGGGGCGGATTTTAACAGCTTTTTGAGCAATTATTTTGCCACCATCGGGAATTTCGTTCACAAAATGAACGGTAGCACCCGTAACCTTAACTCCGTATTTTAAAGCTTCTTCATGAACCTTAAGTCCATAATAGCCTTTTCCGCAGAATGAGGGAATAAGGGCCGGGTGAACATTTATGATGCGATTGGCGTAGCGGGATGTAAATTTAGATGTTAAGATTTTCATAAATCCTGCAAGTACAACCAAGTCGATTTTTTCCGTCTCAAGTTTTTTAATAAGCTTATCCTCAAAATCGGGGTCTTTTGACGGAATGACTGCAGTTGAGATTCCGGCATTTTTTGCACGGGTGAGAGCATAAGCATCCGGGTTGCCCGAAATAACAAGTGCAATCTCACCGCTTTTTATAATACCTTTACTTTGAGCATCAATCATTGCCTGAAGGTTTGTTCCACCGCCTGAAACAAGGACTGCAATTTTTGCCTTCATCATAGGATAACACCTTCGTCGCCTTTAACGATTTCACCGATTATGTAAGCATCTTCACCGGCAGCTTTTAAGATGTCAAGAGATTTTGCCGCATCTTCTTTAGAAACAACGATGCTCATGCCAACGCCCATGTTAAAGGTGTTGAACATATCACGTTCGGGGATGTTTCCTCTTTTTGCAATAAGGTCAAATATTGGAAGGATTTTAAGCGCAGATTTATCAATCTTAGCAGAGTATCCGTCCGGAAGACTTCTCGGGATATTTTCGTAAAAACCACCGCCTGTGATGTGGGAAATTGCTTTTACTTTAACTTCATCTAAAAGTGCAAGAACGGGTTTTACATAAATCTTTGTAGGTGTAAGAAGAGTTTCACCGATTGATTTTCCTCCCAACTCGGCAAGAGGACTTGTGATGTCGCCATTTTCTACATCAAGCACTTTTCTTACAAGAGAAAAACCGTTTGAGTGAACTCCAGAAGAAGGAAGTGCGATTATAACATCACCCTCGGTAACGGTGGAGTTATCTAAAATTTTATCTTTATCAACCACGCCTGTTGAGTAACCGGCAAGGTCGTATTCGTTTTCAGGATAAAAACCGGGCATTTCGGCAGTTTCGCCGCCAATAAGTGCAGCACCTGCCTGAACGCAGCCTTCAGCTACACCCGATACGATAGCGGCAACTCTTTCAGGAGAGTTTTTACCAACGGCAATGTAGTCAAGGAAAAACAGAGGCTTTGCACCACTGCAAATAATGTCGTTAACGCACATTGCAACACAGTCAATACCCACTGTATCATGCTTGTCCATTTTAAAAGCAATTTTAAGTTTTGTACCAACACCGTCAGTACCGCTTACAAGTACAGGTTTTTTTATTCCTTCAAGGTCAAGCTCAAAAAGACCGCCGAAACCGCCTATTCCGCTTAATACCCCCGGGGTAACAGTTCTTGCAATGTGAGTTTTCATAAGCTCAACTGCTTTGTAACCGGCAGTAATATCAACTCCGGCGTTTTTATAGCTTTCACTAAAACTTTTCATGATATATTTCCCTTTCTTTTTTATTCTTTTCCATTCCAGCAGTAGGTACAAAGCTGGCTTTCGTCAAGTCCTATTGATTTTATAACTCCGTCAAGTGACTGGAACTCAAGTGAAGCAAAATTTAATTTTTCGCAAATTCTTTTTCTGAGGCTCTGTCCGCGCTCTGTTGCAGAGTCGCTGTATTCACTTATATGTTTTAAACCTTCTTCACCCTCAAGCTCAACTATAATCTGACGGGCGATAAGCTCCATGTCGCTTGTGGCACGGGAGAAGTTGAGGTACTTGCAGGCGTACATTATAGGGGGGCATGCTGAACGCATGTGAACCGATTTGGCACCGTTTTCATAGAGGAAATCAACCGTTCCCTTAAGCTGAGTACCGCGAACGATAGAATCGTCAACAAAAAGAAGATTCTTGTCCTGAATAAGCTCATGCACAGGGATTTGTTTCATCCTTGCAACCTTGGTGCGTTCCTTCTGGCTTGCAGGAGTAAAACTTCTCATCCAGGTTGGGGTGTATTTGATAAAAGGCCTTGCAAACGGGATTCTGATTTCGTTAGCATATCCAATTGCGTGGGGAGTGCCCGAATCGGGAACACCGCCTACATAATCAACTCCCTCAGCATTGCCAACCTTTCTGTCATGTTCTGCCATAATCTGACCATTGCGGTATCTCATTGCCTCAACGTTAATACCTTCATAGCATGAGGTGGGATAACCATAATAGCTCCACAGAAAAGCACAGATTTTCATTTTATCTCCCGGAGGGTTAAGCTGAGTAACGCCATCAAGGGTAATTTCAACAATTTCACCCGGTCCGAGTTCTTTTTCGGCTTCATAGCCAAGCTTCTGATATGCAAAAGACTCAAATGAAACGCAGTAACCATTTTCATTTTTGCCTATCAGAATGGGAAGCCTGCCAAGACGGTCTCTTGCCGCGATAAGCGTACCGTCATTTTTAAGTATCAGAATTGATGCACTTCCGTCAATGACGCTTTGGGCAAATTTAATACCCTCCACAAAGCTTGTCTTTTGATTTATAAGTGCTGCAACAAGGTCGGTGGAGTTAATCTTACCGCCTGTCATTGTTCCGAAATGACCACCGGATGCAATATATTTTTCAATAAGCTCTTCAGAGTTGTTTATCATGCCTATTGTTGTTATTGCATATATTCCGACGTTTGAACGGATTAAAAGAGGCTGCGGGTCAGTATCACTGATACATCCGATAGCCGAATTGCCCTTCATTTCGTCAAATACATCTTCAAACTTTGTTCTGAAAGGAGAATTTTCAATGTTGTGAATCTCCCTCTGCAGACCAATTTCTGGGTCATAAGCTGCCATTCCGCCTCGGCGTGTTCCGAGATGAGAATGATAGTCAGTACCGAAAAAGACGTCTGAAATTGCATCGTTTTTACTTATTGCTCCAAAAAAGCCACCCATAAATTCCTATGCCTTTCTGTCCACGTTGGTTGTTTTATTAAATGAACATACGCCTCTTGCCGTGGACAGGCAGGGGCGTATGAAAATATCAAATGTTATATTTTTCCGAAACGGAGGCGTCCGCATCCAGCACTTTATCTGCTGCGGATTTTCTTTGTGAATCTAGTTTTGATGCGAGTGCACTGTCAGAAACAGAAAGAATCTGCATTGCGAGCAGCGCCGCATTTACAGCACCGTCAATGGCAACAGTTGCAACGGGTATGCCCGATGGCATCTGAACAGTTGAGAGTAGTGCGTCCAGTCCGTCTAAGGTTGATGATTTAACAGGCAGACCAATAACGGGCAGGGTTGTACATGCTGCTACAGCGCCTGCAAGATGAGCTGCTTTGCCGGCAGCCGCTATAATAACGCCAAAATCGTTTTCACGTGCGTTTTCAGTAAACTGGCGCACCTGCAACGGAGTGCGGTGAGCTGAATATACGTGTACCTCGTAGGGTACGGAAAAATCTTTGAGTATAGCAATTGCTTTTTCAACGATAGGTAAATCACTGTCGCTACCCATAAGAATACCAACTTTTTTCATATGTAAGCACAACCTTTCTGAAAATAAATATGGGCAGACCTATACTGTATAGATCTGCCCAGACGGTCGACATTATTAATATTTTTTGCTCCCCGGCAGTTACAGTCTGCCAATCCCGTCAGTTGCAAAAAACAGTAAGTATTTATTATATTAATTATTATATATTACAAATATAATAATGTCAATGTTATTTTTGTATAAAAAAAGACAATATTTTTGCGTTTTTTAATCTAAAATTCACTCAAAATAAAAAGAACCTCTGAAATCAGAGGTTCTGATATGATGATTTTTTATTCAGCGCCGGTGGTGAGCAGGTCGAAAATTTCTGCTGTTACATAGGTTTTGGAGTCAACTAAAACAGGGAAGTTTTCTTCGCTCTGACCTTCAAACATTGCTTCGCCAATTTTAATTCTTACGATATTTCTTGTTTTGCCGGCAATGTCAATGCTCCAGTCCGCATCGTTCCAGTTTACTGTGTAACCGAGAGTTTCAAGAACATGACGGAGAGGAAGTCTGCGCTGGGAGCCTTCTTCAAAAAGAGCTTCATCGGCATATTCAAAGGTGTGTCCGTCAATTACAAATTCATTTTCGTTTTCAACCTGTTCTGCGAGAGATAAAACTGCAATTTTTTCTGCAGGAACGTGTGCAGGGAGGCTTAAACCAACTGTTGTTGCAAAAGCGAGAATTTCGGAACCGGGAGTAATGTCAGAAGCCTTCAGGGCAATTCTGATTCTGTGAGCAATAACAGCAGTTTCGTCGCTGTAAACAATTCTGTTGTTACCGTCTTTAGAAAGAATTTCGCCGTTTTCATTTGTGTCAACAACTGCATAAATGGGAGCGAATGCAGAACCTTCTGTGTTCACAATCACATAATATGCATACGCCTGAGGAGGAAGACTTCTTGTTGTCATTGAACTTGCGATGACAGTAATCATATCATCTTTTTTGATTTCTTCAACCGGGTTTAAGTCATAGTCACAAACGTAAGTATTTTCGTCAAGATTGAACTGAAATTCGCCTTCGCCGATTACAATGTATTCTTCGGTAACTTCAGTTACTGTTCCGTTGTAGGAAACTTTGCTGTCTTCCATAACTACTGTTTCTTCTGTTTCGGAAATAAGCATTGTGTCATATTCGTTTGTGCCGTTTGCAAAAACTACTGCTGAAAGAGCGAGTATTGCTGCGAGGGAAAAGGTAATAATTTTTTTCATTTTTGTAATCTCCTTTTTTGTTTTTCTGTATGTAATACTCGTGAGAAGAGCAAAAGGTTGCACGGTTTAAAAAAATTTGTTTGTTTGACAAAGAAAATATTATATGGTACAATTAAGTTCTGTGAGGTATACATTATATTATATATCTAATCAGCCAATAAATCAAGTGCAAAAAACGGAGAGTTTTGCCATGTATAAAAAGTATATAAAACGATTATTTGATATAGTTTGTGCCATTTTTGCACTTGTAGTTTTTTCATGGCTTTATGTTATTATTGCAGTGCTTGTCCGGATTTTTAACGGAAGTCCTGTTATTTTTAAACAGAATCGCACAGGACTTGAGGGCAGGACTTTTACATTATACAAATTCAGGACGATGACTGATAAAAAGGACGAAGCAGGCAGACTTTTGCCGGACAGTAAACGGTTGACGAGACTGGGGAGCTTTTTAAGGAAGACAAGCCTTGATGAGCTTCCGCAGGTGTTTAATATAATTAAAGGTGATATGAGTGTGGTAGGACCGAGACCATTTATAGCTGAACTTGCGCCCTACTATACGGAAAGACAGATGCGCAGATATGATGTTCGCCCGGGGCTTACCGGTCTTGCGCAGGTGAATGGAAGAAATGATATTTCCTGGGATGAAAAATTCAGTTGGGATTTGAAATATGTTGATAATATCACTTTTTTTGGTGATGTGAAGATAGTTCTTAAAACCATTGCTGAAGTATTTAAAAGCAATGATAATGAACCCGGAGAAGAAAGTGTGCTGGAAAGCTTTTTGAACAGCAGAAAATAATGATGGATTTGAGGTGATTTTGGCTTGAACATTTTGTTTTTGACAATAGCAAGAATGCATAGCCTTGAAGAAAGAGGTATTTACCCGGACCTGTTCAGAAAATTTGTGGAAAAGGGACATAATGTATATATTGCTTCACCTGCAGAACGGATGACAAAGGAAAAAACCAACCTGAAAAAATATGACGGATACAGTGTGTTGCGTGTAAAAGTGGGGAATTTCCAGAAAACAAATATGATAGAAAAGGGAATTTCAACCTTGTTTATCGAAACACATTTTCTTGCAGCTATAAAAAAGTACTATGCCGATGTCAAATTTGACGCCGTTGTATATGCCACTCCGCCCATGACATATCCCAATGTGGTGGATTACATAAAAAAACGTGACGGAGCAAAAATTTATCTGTTACTTAAAGACATTTTTCCGCAGAATGCGGTTGATATAGGGCTTTTTTCTGAAAAAAACCCAATTTACAAATATTTCAGAAAAAAGGAAATCAGAATTTATAAACAAAGTGACTATATAGGCTGTATGTCCCAGGCAAATGTGGATTTTCTGCTTAAACATAACAGCTTTATAGATAAAAACATAGTTCACATTTCTCCTAACTGCATTGAATATGTAAAGCCTGAGCAGATTGATAAAGCTGAGATTAGAAAAAAATATAACATACCTGCAGAGGCAACCGTATTTATGTACGGAGGAAATCTTGGCAAGCCACAATGCATCCCTTTTATAATTGACCTTATTAAAGCAAACAGCGGTAAAAAAGACAGATTTTTTGTAATATCCGGAACGGGGACGGAAGCACATATAATCAGAAGTTTTTACGAAAATGAAAAACCGGACAACATGCTTTTAACAGACTGGTTGCCCCAGGAGGAATATGACAGGCTGACTGCAGCGTGCGATGTGGGGATGCTTTTTTTGGATCCGAGGTTTACAATCCCCAACATTCCGTCAAGAATACTTGCTTATATGCGTCATGCACTTCCTGTTTTTGCTGCTACTGATGTAAATACCGATATAGGTAAAATCATAGAAGAAGGCGATTTCGGCTGGTGGTGTGAGAGCAGTAACGTCAAAAATGCCGCAGCGGTGATTGACAAAATCTGCACGGAGGATTTAAAAAAGAAAGGTGAAAACTCACTAAAATATCTTCTTGAAAATTACACTACAGATAAAGGCTATGAAGCCATAATAAACTGTTTGAAATAATTGAAACAATGTCCACTCGCACAGCGAGTGGATTTTTTTGTAATAGGACGTGCTGACGTGCAATATAATATTTTACAATAACTAATCGGGAGGTGAAAATATGCCTTCGGGTAATGTGATTATAAAGGTTGGAACTGCGGGCAGACTTATTCCGGTTGAGGGGGCAACTGTTTTTATTGCTCAGAGAGCCCGAAATCAAAATGACACAATTTTAGCTGCAAGACAAACTGATCGAAGCGGTGAAACGGTGGGTGTAACGGTTGAAACTCCCCAAAAGAGTCTGAGCGAGAGCCCGGGAAATGATTTGCCTTTTACGTCGGTTGACATACGGGTTGAACATCCTCTGTATTATCCTCATTATATCAGCAACGCACAAATTTTTGCGGATACGCAGAGTGTTCAAAATGTCAACCTGATACCGCTTGCCATGCCAACCGAAAAAATAACCGATAATGTATTTATAACACCACAGAATCTGTAAAAGGAAAGGAATGAAAATATGGCGAGAGTTTTTCCGTTTGTTCCCGAAAGCATAACTGTTCATCTGGGCGCACCTGCAACGGAGGCAGAAAATGTTACAGTTCCGTTTATTGATTATATAAAAAATGTCGCCTCAAGTGAAATTTATCCAACGTGGGATGATGCAGCCATTCTGGCAAATATAAATGCACAGGTTTCCTATGCGCTTAATCGTATATATCTGGAATATTACCCAAGCAGAGGGTATGATTTTGATATTACAAACAATACAGCTTTTGACCAGAAATTTATTTACGGAAGAACCATTTTTGAAAACATAAGTGATGTTGTTGACCAGTATTTTGATACATATATCAGAAGACAGGGGTTTGTTGAACCGCTGGCAGCACAATATTGTAACGGGACGACTGTTACCTGTGAAGGTCTTTCGCAATGGGGGAGCCAGGAGCTTGCACAGCAGGGATTCAGCGATGTCGATATTCTACGCTATTATTATGGTAATGACATTGAAATTGTTCCTGATACAAGGGTTTTAACAAACCGTCCGTCTTATCCCGGATTTGAAATAGGACCGGGCGCAAGCGGTGATTATGTAAATGTTATACAGACTGAGCTGAACAGAATATCTCAGAACTATCCGCTTATACCTAAAATAGGCGAGGTAACCGCGTTTTACGGTGAGCTTACAGAAGAAGCAGTAAGAACATTTCAGGAGATTTTCGGACTTGCACCGACGGGCGTAGTAAATAAAGCAACATGGTATGAGCTTATATTTATTTATACCGGTGTAACAAGGCTTGCAGAGCTTAATTCAGAAGGACAGCAGCTTTTTGGAACAAGTCTTGAGTATCCCGATTCAACGTTAAGCAGTCTTGCGATGGCAGGTCTTGAATTTCCTGAGGGAACGCTTGAGCAGGGGGATGAGGGTCAGCAGGTTTTAATTCTGCAATATTTTTTAAATGTTTTATCTGCTTTTTACCCTACAATACCGCCGGTGGAAAATGACGGGGTTTTTGGACAGGAAACACATAATTCAGTTGTCGCTCTGCAACGTTTTTTAAACATAACTCCAAACGGGATTGTTGACGCAAACACATGGAATATGATTTATGATGCATATAAGGGAATAGTGGAAACTGTATTTACAAACAGCTATGTTTTTCCGGAAGACGACATTAATTTAGGTAGTAATGACCTAAGGTTTGGTATGGGTGGTAATGAGGTTGTCACACTGCAAAAATTTTTGAATCTGGAAGCGGAAAGCAATCCTTTGATAAGAAAGGTAGCGGAAAATGGATTTTTTGGCAGACATACCAGATGGGCACTTAACGAATATCAAAAAACACATAATTTAACACAAAATGGCATTGCGGATGAAGCTACAAGAAACCACATAACAAATCGATATCGTGATATGGCGTCTGCATACAGCTCGCATCCGGTGCAATTTCCGGGTAAAACGCTTGTAGAAAATGACCAGGACAGGGAGAGAAGATAATGGCAAGAACGTTAGAACCCATTACAGGAGAACCGGTAAGAAGCCTGCAGACTTTCCTGAGGAAAATTTCTTATAGCAGGGATATACCAACTGTTGTACCCGACGGGATTTTTGGCAGTCAGACGAAAAACTCGGTTGAGGGATTTCAAAAGCTCTATGGACTGCCGGTGACAGGAGAGGCAGACTTTGATACGTGGAATAAAATTATTGAAATTTTTGATGAGGTTACAGAAGAGGAAAAACCACCTCAAAGGCTTTTGATTTTCCCTGAGGAAGCGTACATTATAGACATTGGCACTGAGGATGAATATTTATACGTAATTCAGGGGGCAATGAAGGTTATTTCAAACAATGTGGAAAATGTTCCGTCTCTTGATATTACGGGTGTACATGACAATCAGTCGGTTGAAGCTACAAAGAGTATTCAGAAGATTGCGGGTATTGATGAAAGTGGGATTATTGATAAAAAAACCGTGAATGCAATAACCGACGTTTATGAGTTTTATGTGGTGAAAAAATACACACCCGGGCAGGAGGATAAAGACCGTCCCGGAGCAGAAAATCGAAAAGACGAGAAAGAAGACCCGACAAATGTAAGTGATGTATAATTATTCCATTTCTGGAGCAGGATAATAGTTGGAATTTTTGTGTAAAATAACCAAATTTCCGGCAAAAATTCGTTAAACTTTTAGAGGTGCATAATGTTGACTGCATGAAAAGTTTGTGATATAATGATAAATTGCCATGTATATTCTAAAAAATGGATATATATTAAGGAAATTATTTTTTAAATTTTTTCAGCTTTTAAGAGTATAGGCTTTGACAAATACAGCAGATTTTGAAAGACAAATCTGCCCGAATGAGGTGATTTTTATGCAGCGTCCTGCTCCGAAAATGTACGGAAAAAATGAGAGAATGTCTTTTGCAAAAATCGATGAAAGTCTGGCTATGCCAAACCTTATCGAAATTCAGAAGAATTCTTACAACTGGTTTATGAAGAAAGGTCTTCGTGATGTCTTTGAAGATGTTTCTCCCATAAACGACCACTCAGGAAACCTTTCGCTGGAGTTTTACGACTACTACTTTGACGAAACCTCCAAATACACCATCGAGGAGTGTAAGGAGAGAGATGCAACTTACTCTGTTGCTCTCAGAGTTAAGGTTAGACTTGTAAACCGTGAAACCGGCGAAATCAAGGAACAGGAAATTTTCATGGGAGATTTCCCTCTTATGACACCGCAGGGTACTTTTATCATCAACGGTGCGGAGAGGGTTATAGTCAGCCAGCTGGTTCGTTCTCCCGGTATATACTACGATAAAACCCAGGACAAGACGGGTAAACCGCTTTTCTCTTCAACCTTCATCCCTAACAGAGGTGCGTGGCTGGAGTATGAAACCGATTCTTCTGACATTTTTTCAGTAAGAATTGACAAGACTCGTAAAATGCCTATTACAGTTCTCATCCGTGCACTTGGTCTGAAAAAGGACGAGGATATCTTAGCTATGTTTGGCAACTCTCCGAAAATTGCAGCTACTCTCGAGAAAGACAGCTGTAAGACAGAAGAGGATGCTCTTGTTGAAGTTTATAAGAAAATCAGACCGGGCGAGCCTCCCACGGTTGAAAGCTCAAGAGCGCTTGTTGATGGTATGTTCTTTGACTTCAAGAGATATGACCTCGCAGGTGTTGGCAGATACAAAGTAAACAAAAAGCTTGCATTTGCAAACAGAGTTGTAGGTTTTAAACCTGCTCAGCCCATTGTTGACCCTGACACGGGCGAAATCATCTGCGGAACAGATGACGTAATCACAAAAGAAATTGCTAAAGAATTGGACATGTCTGCCGTTAACAGAATTGTTTTAAACATTGACGGCGAAGAAGTTCCTGTTTTCTCAAATAATCTCATTGATATCACAAGAAGAGTAAGCGTTGACCTTTCTGACCTCGAAATCAAGGAAAGAGTATATCTGCCTGCTCTTGAAGATATTCTTGCAGATGCAAAGACTGACGAGGAAATTTATCAGGCTATCAAGCGTAATCTTGACATACTTGTGTGCAAACACCTGTATGTTGACGATATTTTCTCGTCAATCAACTATACAACATCTTTAGAATATGGCGTGGGTAATTTTGATGACATTGACCATCTTGGTAACAGAAGACTTCGCTGCGTAGGTGAGCTTCTCCAGAACCAGTTCAGAGTTGGTTTTGCCAGAATGGAAAGAGTTGTTAAAGAAAGAATGGTTATTCAGGACCCCGATATTGCATCACCTCAGAACCTTATTAATATAAGACCTGTGGTTGCAACCATCAGAGAATTCCTTGGTTCTTCACAGCTTTCACAGTTTATGGACCAGACAAACCCGCTTGCAGAGCTCACTCACAAAAGAAGACTTTCTGCACTCGGACCGGGTGGTCTTTCCCGTGACCGTGCAGGCTTTGAAGTTCGTGATATTCACTATTCTCACTATGGCAGAATGTGTCCTGTTGAAACCCCTGAAGGCCCGAACATCGGTCTTATCAGTTCACTTGCTACCTATGCAAGAATCAACGAACACGGCTTTATCGAAGCGCCTTATAGAAAGGTAGATAAAGAAAAAGGTATCGTAACAGACGAAATAGTTTATATGGCTGCTGATGAAGAGGACGGCTACATTGTAGCACCTGCCAACGAACCGCTTGATAAAAATGGTAAGTGGGTAAAATCAAAAGCAACTGTTAGATATAAGGAAGAAATTAAAGAGGTTGAGGTATCAGACGTTGACTTTATGGACGTATCACCCAGACAGTTTGTATCTGTTGCTACAGCCATGATTCCCTTCCTTGAAAACGACGACGCCAACCGTGCGCTCATGGGTTCAAACATGCAGCGTCAGGCAGTACCGCTTATGCGTGCAGAGGCGCCTATTGTTGCTACAGGTATTGAGTATAAAGCAGCGAAAGACTCAGGTGCTGTTGTACTTGCTAAATATGACGGCGTAGTTAAAGATGTTACAGGTAAGTATATCGTTATTAAGAGAGAAGACGGTACAGAGGATAAGTATTCTCTTCTCAAATACATGCGTTCTAACCAAGGCACATGTATAAATCAAAAACCTGTTGTAAAATTCGGACAGCAAGTTAAAGCCGGCGATGTTATTGCTGATGGTCCTTCAACAGACAACGGCGAAATTGCATTGGGACATAATGCTTTGATCGGATTTATGACATGGGAAGGTTATAACTACGAGGATGCTGTTCTTATCAGTGAAAAACTCGTTAAAGAAGATATATATACTTCAATTCATATCGAAGAGTATGAGTGTGAGGCTAGAGATACAAAGCTCGGACCCGAAGAGATTACTTCTGAAATCCCTCATGTAGGTGAAGATGCTCTTAAGATGCTTGATCCTAATGGTGTTATCATCGTTGGTTCTGAGGTTCGTGCCGGAGACATTCTTGTTGGTAAAGTAACTCCTAAGGGTGAGACAGAGCTTACAGCAGAAGAACGTTTGCTCCGTGCAATCTTTGGTGAAAAGTCCAGAGATGTAAGAGATACATCACTCAAAGTTCCTCACGGCGAGTCAGGTATCGTAGTAGATGTTAAAGAATTTACTCGTGAAAATGACGACGAGCTTTCACCCGGTGTTAACCGTATGGTAAGAGTTTATATCGCTCAAAAGAGAAAACTCTCTGTAGGTGATAAAATGGCCGGACGTCACGGTAACAAAGGTGTTATTTCAAGAATTCTTCCTGAAGAAGATATGCCTTTCCTTCCTGACGGTACTCCGCTTGAAATCGTGTTGAACCCCTTGGGCGTACCTTCACGTATGAACATCGGTCAGGTACTTGAAGTGCATTTGGGCTATGCTGCTAAAGCATTAGGTTGGAAGATTGCAACGCCTGTTTTCGACGGAGCTTCAGAGCATGATATTATAGAAACACTTAAATTGGCAGGCAAGAGCCCTGATGGTAAGACAACACTTTATGACGGACGTACAGGTGAACCTTTCGATAATCCTGTAACAGTAGGTTATATGTATTACCTCAAGCTCCATCACCTTGTTGATGACAAGATTCATGCTCGTTCAACAGGTCCTTACTCTCTCGTTACACAGCAACCTTTGGGTGGTAAAGCTCAGTTCGGTGGCCAGCGTTTCGGTGAGATGGAGGTTTGGGCTTTGGAAGCTTACGGTGCTGCTTATACACTTCAGGAAATATTGACAATCAAGTCAGACGATACAATTGGTCGTGTAAAGACTTACGAAGCAATTGTAAAAGGCGAAAATGTTCCGGAGCCGGGTATACCTGAATCATTTAAAGTGCTTGTTAAAGAGCTCCAGAGCCTTGCACTTGATGTTCGTATCTTTACTGATGATAATACAGAAATTCCGCTTAAAGAAGCAGAAGAAGATTATATTAAGAATCCTGAGAAGTACAGAACAAAGAAGGATGTATTTAATCCTGATTTCCAAACTTTCACTGATGAGTCAGGCTCTATCGTTATGGGTAATGACTTCGATACAAGTGAAGATGTTCTCATGGATGATGGTTTTATTGATGCCGACAGCGTTGAAGCGACTGATTTTGAAGACGGCGAAGCTGAGTTGGATGCTGATGTTTTCGCAGGAGTTTCTGACGATACCGATTCGGAATAATTAGGAGTAAGGAGTGTAGACAGTATGATAGATTTTAATAATTTTGATTCAATACAGATTAGCCTTGCATCTCCTGAGACTATGTTGAAATGGTCTCATGGTGAGGTAAAGAAACCTGAAACAATTAACTATCGAACTCTGAAACCTGAAAAGGACGGTCTTTTCTGTGAAAAGATTTTCGGACCTACAAAGGACGGAGAATGTCATTGCGGTAAGTATAAGAAAAACAGATACAGAGGTATTGTTTGTGATAAGTGCGGCGTTGAGGTTACAAGCTCAAAAGTAAGACGTACAAGAATGGGTCACATTGAACTCGCTGCTCCTGTATCACATATATGGTTCTTTAGAGGAATTCCCAGCAGAATGGGATTGATTTTGGATATGCCTCCCCGTTCGTTGGAGAAAGTTCTTTACTTTGCAGCATACATTGTAACTGACCCAGGTACAACAGCTCTTGAGTACAAACAAGTTTTGTCAGAGCGTGAGTACAGAGATGCTATTGCACAGTATGGCTACCAGTCATTTACTGCGCAGATGGGTGCAGAGGCTATTCAAAAAGTTTTAGCAGAAGTTGACCTTGAGAAACTTTCTGTAGAACTCAGAGAAGAAGTTGACCACCTTACAGAAATGGAAAAAGAAAAAGGCGGCCAGACAATCAGCCAAAAGAAAATGCGTCTTATAAAGAGACTTGAGGTTGTGGAGGCTTTTCGTCAATCACACAACAAACCTGAGTGGATGATACTTTCTGTTATCCCTGTAATTCCTCCGGATCTTCGTCCGATGGTACAGCTTGAGGGTGGCAGATTCGCAACATCTGACCTTAATGACCTTTACAGACGTGTTATTAACAGAAATAACAGATTAAAGCGACTTAAAGAATTAAGAGCTCCCGATATTATTGTAAGAAACGAAAAGAGAATGCTTCAGGAAGCTGTTGACGCTCTTCTCGATAACGGCAGAAGAGGACGCCCTGTTACAGGTCCTAATACTAGACCTCTTAAATCATTGTCCGATATGCTTCGTGGTAAACAGGGACGTTTCCGTCAAAACCTTTTGGGTAAACGTGTTGACTATTCAGGCCGTAGCGTTATCGTTGTAGGTCCGGAGCTTAAGATTTATCAATGCGGACTTCCTAAAGAGATGGCACTTGAGCTTTTTAAGCCTTTTGTTATGAGAAAACTTGTTGATGACGGTAAGGCTTTAAATGTTAAGAGTGCACGTAAGATGGTTGATCGTGTTCGCCCTGAGGTTTGGGATATTCTCGATGAGATTATTAAAGAGCATCCCGTTCTTTTGAACCGTGCTCCTACGCTTCACCGTTTGGGTATTCAAGCATTTGAACCCGTACTTGTTGAGGGTCGCGCTCTTCGTTTGCATCCGTTGGTATGTACAGCATATAACGCCGACTTCGACGGAGACCAAATGGCTGTTCACGTACCTCTTTCAGCAGAGGCACAGGCCGAAGCAAGAGTTCTTATGCTTTCAGCAAACAACTTGCTTGCTCCTAAGGACGGTAAACCGATTACAGTTCCTACACAGGATATGGTTCTCGGTAGTTATTACCTTACACTTAATAAAAATAAAGACTTTACAAATGCGCCTGTTTTCTCTTCTTATGATGAAGCTAAGATGGCATATGATATCGGCGAGATTGATTTGCACACAGCAATTATTGTAAGACGTTTCGGAGAATTTGAAGGTGAACCGATTACACAGCGTATTAAAACTACAATCGGTAAGTTGATTTTCAATGATGCTATTCCTCAAGATCTCGGTTTTGTTGATAGAACAAAACGTGAAAATGCACTCTTGCTCGAGATTGATAAGCTCGTTAAGAAGGGCACTTTGGGAGAAATTCTTGATAAGTGTATTAAAGTTCACGGTCTTACAGAAACAGCAGTTGTTCTTGATAAGATTAAAGCTTTGGGATACAAGTTCTCTACAAAAGGTGCTATTACGGTTGGTGTAGAGGATATTATCGTACCCCCCGAGAAACAACAGCTCATTGAAGAAACAGACAAATTGGTTGATAGGATTGTTAAACAGTACCGCAGAGGTCTTATCACAGAGGAAGAGCGTTACAACAACGTTATCAAGGCTTGGACTGAGACAATTGATAAGCTTACAGGCATACTCAAAAAGAACATGGGTGAGTACAACCCGATTAATATGATGAGTGATTCAGGTGCCAGAGGTAACATCAACCAGATTAAACAGCTCGCAGGTATGCGTGGTCTTATGTCAGATACATCAGGTAAGTCAATCGAAATTCCGATTAAGGCTAACTTCCGTGAAGGTCTTGATGTATTGGAGTTCTTTATCTCCAGCCACGGTACCAGAAAAACATTGTCAGATACAGCTCTTAGAACTGCCGACTCAGGTTATCTTACAAGACGTCTTGTTGATGTCAGCCAAGAAGTTATCATTCGTGAGAATGACTGTGGAAGCGATGAATACATTGAACTTTCAGCAATTGAGAATCAAGATGCTAAAGATCAAGGTCCGCTCGTACCTTTGGCTGCACGTATTTCCGGCAGATACCCTGCGGAAACTATAGTAGATCCTGCTACAGGAGAGGTTATTGCAGATACTGACACACTTATTACAGAAGATCTTGCTGATAAAATTGTTGCTGCAGGTTATACAAAAGTAAAAATCCGTTCAGTTCTTACATGTAAATGTAAACACGGTGTTTGTGCTAAGTGTTATGGTTCTAACCTTGCAACAAATGAAAAATGTAACATTGGTGATGCTGTTGGTATTATAGCTGCTCAGTCAATCGGTGAGCCCGGTACACAGCTTACGATGCGTACTTTCCACATGGGTGGTATTTCTACAGCAGACGATATTACACAGGGTCTTCCTAGAGTTGAGGAGTTGTTTGAGGCAAGAAAACCGAAGGGTAATGCCACTATTTCCGAACTTGACGGTACAGTATCTATTAATGATTCAGGCAAGAAGCGTGAAGTTACCGTTACATCAGAAGATGGTATGTCCGCAACTTATTTGTTTGTAATGGGTACTAACCTCCGTGTACAAGATGGAGATGTTATTAAGAAGGGTGATATGCTCACCGGTGGTTCAATCAATCCTCACGACATTATTCGTGTTGTAGGTGTTACAGGAGTACAAAACTATATAATCGAAGAAGTACAGAAAGTTTACAACATGCAGGGTGTTAAAATTAACGACCGTCACATAGAGGTTATTGTAAGACAAATGCTCCGCAAGGTAAAAATTGACGATGCAGGAGATACAACACTTCTCCCCGGTAGCATGATTGATATTACTACTTTCAATGCTGAAAATGAAAAAGCTGAAATGGAAGGCAAAAAAATTGCTACAGGAACAAGCACGCTTCTTGGTATTACAAAGGCTTCTCTTGCAACTGAATCATTCCTTTCTGCTGCATCATTCCAGGAAACTACAAGAGTTCTTACTGAAGCTGCTATCAAGAGTAAGAGAGATCCGCTCCTCGGACTCAAGGAGAACGTTATCATCGGTAAGCTTATTCCTGCTGGTACAGGTATGAGTCGTTACAAAGATATTGAGATCGACGTTGAGGCGCTCAAGAGAAAACCCGGTGAGGAGCTTGCTGAAAGCTTATCTGAAGAAACAGAAGAAATTACTGCCGAAGAAGTTGTAGCCGACGAGATTTCCGAAGAAGGAAACGAAGAACAATACAATATAATTGATGATAACATTTACTTAAATAATAATAATAAACCTA
>JAZQYO010000028.1:0-5213 GCA_045633565.1 Clostridia bacterium
GATTATAACACAAAACGTCGTCAGCAACAATAAATTTATTTTGTTTTCGATTTGGTTTCGTCTTGTTTTATTTTCTTTTCGGTTGGATTTTTTCGTGTTCAGGGTGTAAAAATTTTTGTACGCACAAAGAAAAGGAGCAGAGAAATCTGCTCCTAAAATTTTGTAATGTTGTTTTATAAAAAATTCGACAAATTGGAATTTGTTTAACTGCTTTCAATAGTCTATTTCTTTGACCGAGCAAACAAATGAGTAGGTATGAGGGTTATTAAAAACAATTTTATTCGGGTTGTGCGAATTCGTGCGGAACATTCTGCTCGATGGCAGAAAGTAATTCATCTACACCTATAATTTCGATATTATCATCTAATTGACTTATAAAATATTGTAAATCATCAGTGCCGATTGTCCACGGATGAATGTTTATTATTGTGTAGCCGTTGATTGATGATAACTCTGCTTTTTTTGCATTGATTATTTGAGCTTGTTCTTTGAGCCATTCGTTAGTTACTTCTTCAGGATTCCCGCTTGGATACCACAAACTGAAACCAACAGTAACAAAAGGTTTATCGTTTGAGAAGAACACCTTTCCTTTACCTGCTGAATATCTGTCAGGGTCAAGCTGAATAATACCACCTTCTATATTATCATATCTTGAAAAATATGAAAGACGTTTTTCGAGGTTTTTATCAAAATTTAGTCCTTTGTACTCATCGAGGAATGTTATGATATTAAGACCGGATTCAAGCATAAGTGAAGCACTATAATCTGAAAACGCTTCAAGCTCTTCGGAATTCATTTTAGAGATACGTGCATATCCGCCACCTGACGGACCTGTAGTAAACGCAACGCCTTCACCTGTAGTAAGAGTGCGCTTTATGTCAACTGAAGATAATTCCTTAGCAATAGGAGAGAATGTCCAGCTGACAGGTACAGGAGAATTGTAGCCTTGCCAGGTATGAAATTCACTAAAACCATTTTGAATCCATTGAAGATTATCGCCATCACTATAAACTAATGAAACATAATGTTTGTTTTCATCAAGTGTAACCTCGGATGACAATTTAGTATTAAATTTGGCTTTTTCAACTTCAAAAGATGAAAGTATGCTGAGATTATAAGAATGGTCAGACGGAATTACTGAATGACCGTAACGTGAAGCAGATTCTGTAAATTTAACTTCATACTGACACCAACCAAAAATAATAGAGGCTGGTTTAAGATTTTTCATAACCTTATCACGGAAAAGTCTGCCTGTAAAATCGCTGTCTTCAATATATATAACAAAAATATTCTGCTGAATTGCAAAATCTCTCATTCCGTTTGCATAGTAATAAAGATGTACAAGTGAATCGTTACGAAAATGCTCTTTATTTTCTTTGTAAAAGTTTTTTAGATATTTTAAGTTTATGTTATCTTCACTGATATCAGCAGATTTTTTTAAACCGAGGTTTATTACTGCTTCTTCATTATCACAGGCAACAGGAAGCCAGCCATTGATTGTTGCAAGATTTGTTGCAGTATTCAGTTGACCATGGTCTTCGTAAGTTTTGAAAAGAATATACCCGCCATCAGTTATGTGTGATGAGAATTTTTTAATTACAGAAGAAAAATTCCAAGGGTTACCGTCTGCATCTGTTTCAGAAAGTGTGTAGCCTGCTTTTTTCATTTCTTCAAGAGCATATCGGTGTGATTCTGAACCGTAATCAATAAATATTGCAGGTTCCTTTCTTGCAACAAGCCCTTGCAGAGCTATAATTGTATGAAGCTGAGATATGGAGAGCTCTGATAACTTCACAACCGTGATTTCATTATTTATTTCCGGATTATCAAATCTGTCTTGCATTTCAATGAGCTGAGCCTCACTTTTCGGTTCGGGTGCATCTTTTAGAAATGTCGCATCTATAGTATTAAAAAGAATAGAAAACATCATAACTGCAAAAGAAAGCCATTTGATTATAAAATTCATACGATTTTCTCCTATCAAAGTGTTTTTTAAAATAACAAACCATTCGCAAGTTTTAAGTTTGTTAAGTTAATATTATCATACAATTAGAAAAGAAACAATACGTGACGAAGAGAATTTAATTTGCTACAAATATTGCACATAGCGTTGAAAAAATTTTACCGCATAATCAAAGAAAAGGAGCAGAAATCTGCTCCTAAAAGTTTGTAATGTTGTTTAATAAAGAATTCGCCAAATTGGAATTTGACACTCTGTTATAGCAACTTGAATTGATTTTTATTAAACTCCAACATTCCTTCATCTCTAATCTTGCAAAGCTCATTGGACATTGCGCTTCGGTCAACCGATAAAAAATCCGCAAGCTGCTGACGGTTGAATGGAATGGTAAAACTTGAACTGTTGTGTCGTTTAGCTTCTTCTGATAAATAGGATATAAGTTTTTCTCGTGTAGAACGCTTGGACATATGCCCAAGCTTTTGCACGAGTTTTCTGTTTTTCTCAGAAATAGCAAAAAACATATTCCGCACTACCATAGAGTGAAAACGGCAGGCAGAAGAACAGGTTGTAATGATCCGCTTTACATCAAAGAAAATAACAGAACTTTCATCTACAGCTACCACATCATTCAATAGTGCGCCACTTTCAGGAGCAACGTATGCTTCACCAAACATTTCACCAACGGCAATCTGACTGAGAATACTGCGGTTTCCCCAATAATCATCCTTTTGAATATGCAGGTTTCCATCTACCAAAACGATAATGTCATTTAGATGCTCACCCTGACGAAGTACATATTCACCTTTTTTATAGGTATAAAGCCTTGCACCGAGGCAAGAAAGCATAGATGCTATTTCATCATCGCCCACACCGGCAAACAGTTGTGTTCTTTTTAAGACCGAAACATACTTTTTCATAAATCATCACTTTCCGTTGTAAAAACAACTGCTTTGTTTTAATTATTGTACTATAATTCAGGTATAAAGTCAATGGAGGTGATAGGTCTGAAACCAAAAATCAAAATTACTTTGGTTGACAAAAAAGGGAGTTTTGTTTGTCACAGAGGACACCAAATCGGAGATGCCTTTGATTACGATACAGAGCGAGGCAGTCTTTGCCCGATGGCAATGCACGTAGCTTTTCCATATATAGATATTTTGCGATATGGTGGTGAACCGCCGAAGGCAGAATGTGGAGAAATTCGCTTTTGCTGTCCTGATAGTGCTGTAATTAATATCTTTAAAATTGAAAAGGAGTAAGTATATGATTAGAAAAATTATCAAAATCGATGAAGAAAAATGCAACGGCTGCGGTGCTTGTGCCTCTGCTTGCCACGAAGGTGCTATTGAAATGATAAACGGAAAAGCAAAGCTTGTTCGTGAGGACTACTGCGACGGACTTGGAGATTGTCTGCCTGCGTGTCCTGTAGATGCAATCACCTTTGAGGAACGTGAAGCACCTGCCTATAATGAAGCGGCAGTGCTCGAAGCAAAATCCAAAAAGCAAGGAACTTTACCCTGTGGTTGTCCGGGAACGCAATCAAAAGCCATCAACAGAGATAGTTGTGATTGCAGTAGTTCTGCTGCACCGATCAGTAGTCAATTATCACAGTGGCCTGTGCAGATAAAGCTCGTTCCTGTAAACGCCCCTTATTTTGACGGAGCAAACCTTTTGGTTGCGGCAGACTGCACTGCCTACGCTTACGGTAATTTCCATAACGAGTTTATCCGTAATCATATTACGCTGATCGGTTGTCCTAAGCTTGATGAGGGCGATTATACCGAAAAGCTGTCTTCCATTATCGCAAATAACGATATTAAAAGTGTAACCGTTATTCGTATGGAAGTACCTTGTTGCGGCGGTATTGAGTATGCAGTTAAACAGGCTTTACAAACAAGCGGTAAATTTATTCCGTGGAGAGTAGTTACCATCTCTACCGACGGTAAAATATTAGATTAAACGGAGGACAGAAAAATGGATAGAAAAATGTTTTGTTTTCAATGTGAGCAGACAGCGGGTTGTTCGGCTTGCACCGGTAGTGCGGGTGTATGCGGTAAGAAAGCCGACACCGCAGAGCTTCAAGATAAGTTGACAGGTGCGCTTATCGGTCTTGCGAGAGCAACCGAAGGTAATGAAGCACTTGTAAATGAGACGACCGACAGACTTGTACTTGAAGGTTTGTTTACTACTATTACCAATGTAAATTTCAATAATGAAACTATATCGGCACTTATTAAAAAAATCGAAGCTGAGAAAGAACGCCTTGTGCCTAAATGTTTATGCTGTTCTTCTGCTTGCGGTAGAAACGACAACTACGATATGAACGAGTTGTGGAATGCAAATGAGGATATTCGTTCCCTCAAATCGCTCATTTTGTTCGGTATTCGTGGAGTGGCCGCCTATGCTTATCACGCAGATGTTCTCGGATACAGAGATGCCGATGTAAACCAGTTCTTCTACAAGGCACTCTTTGCTATTGGTATGAAAGATTGGGGTATGGAAGAGCTTCTGTCGATTGTTTTAGAGGTAGGCGAAATCAATCTCAAGTGTATGGCATTGCTTGATAAAGCCAACACCGAAACCTATGGTAATCCCGAACCAACAGAGGTTAGCCTGACAGTTGAGAAGGGACCCTTCATTGTCATATCGGGACACGACCTTTATGACCTCAAACAGCTTCTTGAGCAGACCAAAGGAAAAGGCATCAATATTTATACTCACGGAGAAATGCTTCCTGCACACGCTTATCCCGAACTGAAGAAGTATGCTCATCTGAAGGGCAATTTCGCTACAGCTTGGCAGAATCAGCAAAAAGAATTTGCCGATATTCCAGCACCGATACTTTTTACCACCAACTGTTTGATGCCGCCAAAGGCAAGTTATGCTGACCGTGTTTTCACCACCGAAGTAGTATCTTATCCCGAAATGATTCATATCGGCAAGGATAAAGATTTTACACCTGTAATTGAAAAGGCACTCAAACTCGGCGGTTATCCAACCGATATGCGCTTTACGGGCATTAATGGCGGCGAAAAGGTAATGACCGGTTTTGCTCACAACACAGTTCTTTCAGTTGCCGATACGGTTATTGAAGCAGTAAAATCGGGTGCAATCAAACACTTCTTCCTCGTTGGAGGCTGCGACGGAGCAAAGCCGGGGCGCAATTATTACACCGAATTTGTAAAGCAAACACCGCCCGACAGCATCGTTTTAACTCTTGCTTGCGGTAAATATCGTTTTAACGACCTTGACA
>JAZQYO010000029.1:0-38095 GCA_045633565.1 Clostridia bacterium
ATACCCGTTATCTCGGTTATCTCTGCATACTTCCCTTGATATGCCTTTATACGCTCATTGCAACGCTTTACAAGAGCTTTGTCACCACTTGCCTTTGCTAAATCCCTTGTGGTTTTTTCGTTGCGTACAGCCGTTTCTAACCGCCTTTGCATCTGTGTGGCTTCGTAGCCTGTAACCGTCTTGCCGTCAATGTCATAGGTTCTGGCGTTTTGCTCATTCAACCGCTTCAATTCTTCGGGTGAATATCTCGGCTCACTCACTCCGCAGATAATGGGGGTCGGGAAGTGCAAACAGCCATATTCTCCCAATGCTTCGCTTGCTGATTTTTTTTCATCGCTGTCTGGGTCTGTATCATAAAAACCGATAAACTTCACGCCATTGATTGTCCGTGTTCCATCTGTGCAATATTGTTTTCCTTGCATAAAATTATGGCTCGGTCTCGGGTTGCTATGCCAATCTATTTCATAACCATCGCATCCTAATTCCTTGCCTATCGTTTCATTATATTCCAACGATGCTTGCTTTGCCCCCCACAAAAGCGACTGCCTAACTGCCGTGTCAAGTCTACGAGTGATGCCGCTATCTGCATAGTTTACTCTAATACCGCTACCACCCATTTGAACGATTGTATCTCTCATAGCAGTATGAAAGTCTGTTGCTCCGCTTGCCACTTGCATGACGGCTTTGTCAAGAACATCTGTATACATTTTCTGCAACGGAACAAATTTACCGTTACTGTCAAGCATACCCAAATTTGAAGCACCTATTTTTGATAGATTTACCATCGTTTCGCCCGTTGTCTTTGCGTATGCACGAACAATGGCTTGCAGTTCCCTATTCTCCGCAAACGGCACAAACTTCTTGCCCCTGTAATCATACAAGGGCTGATTCGCAAGGTGCTGTTGCTCAATCAAATCCGCATACATCTGTTCGACTTGCGATATGTTCAATCCTGTAACCCTTGCCAATTCCTTTGTGATTGCATCCATATCTTGCTTGACAACGGCAATATTGTTGATGGCTTTTACATCTGCAAGGGATAATTTGCTATATTTGTTTATTCGTTTTCCTATGCGTTGCAAGGTAGAATTTTCCCATCCTGCGATGTTTTGAAAAAGTAAGTCCGCTTGTTGTTCCAATTTCTGTATATTATCCAAACAACTCACCCCTTTGCTTTAATTGAATATAAAGGTCTGCTAACGCTTCGCTAACTGTGTCACCCTTTCCAACCGTATATGTCGGGCTATCTTCCTGTTCATACCAAAAGTTCCTACAAATCGCATCTTCAGCTTCAATTTCCATCGGTATTTCTTCCAAAACTATATTCCAAGCCGTGTATTTTCCTCTTGAATATGTCCCTGTATATCTATCCCGAATAATTATTAACGGATATATAGCATCTTCCATATAATCCGCCTGTTCCTCTAATCGTTGTATGTTATCCATTAAATAAATTCACCTCTCACATCAAGGCTTTTTACAATTTCGATATTCCTCAACGCAAAATAGAAATAATCTCCATTTGAGAAAATTGTCGGTATTCCTATTATTGTTTCAACGCAATTTTCGCAAAGAACAGAAATATTATGTTTCAAATCTTTTTCTTTACACTTCAAAATTGCGATATTGTCAAATTTGTTTATGTTATTCATTCGCACCACCCTTTATCGCTTCCCAATCAATCTTTTTGGCACAAAGAGGGCAATAATTAAAAGCGGTAAAATATTCTGCATATT
This sequence comes from Clostridia bacterium, assembly GCA_045633565.1. Taxonomy (GTDB): domain Bacteria; phylum Bacillota; class Clostridia; order RUG12999; family RUG12999; genus RGIG7450. The sequence continues at coordinate 1,737 of JAZQYO010000029.1, forward strand.
CTTTTCCATCTTTAATATACCGAATTAAATCTTTCTGTGTAAACCATTCAGAATGGTCAATTTCTTCAAACCATCCAATCCAACAATCACATTCTTTATCATTTTCCGATGTTTTATCAACATTCTCGCATAATTTAATTGTTGGTATAACTTGTATAGTAGGGAGCATCATATTCAAGATAAAAGCAACCAATCCACCTGATTGATTTAATTTTTCTAATTCTTTTAATAATTCTGCTTTATTTATATACTCGCACTTCTCTATGTTCTCCACTTAATCACCGCCTTATATCAATTCTTCAATGGCTTTTTCAACATCTTCTATTTTGGCAGATGAATTTATAAAAGTGCCATTGTCAAATGCTATTGTGCAACCATTTTTCTTTTCAAGAACATACTGAATTTTGTCAATAAAAATAAGTGTGTCTGTATGGTCTTGACTTTCGATTTTTAATATTTTCTTTTTCACTTCTCCCCACCTCTTTCTTTTGGTGTGCGTGTGTTCCAAAGGTCAACTAACTGTTGAATGATTTTTGTCATTTCTTCAAAACCAATGATTTCACCGTTGCCAAGTCCTGCATCTGCAAAAGATAATCTCATTTCAGCAACGCAAGGCTCGTCAGCATTTGCGCAATATATCTTAAATTCCTTTGTAAGATATGATACCTCTGCATAGATTTCACCACCGCCACAAAACGGACAACTTTTCAATTCAGCCATCACCCCTCACCGCCTTTCTCTTGCATAAGAAACAATTTATATTCCGTTCTGTAATTTTCCTGTTTGTACTTTGGCAATTCCTTGAACTCTCTTTTTGTCATAAATTCATAAGAATTAAGCCATTGATAAAATGTAATTTTCATTCCTGCTCACCGCCTTTCTCGGTTGGGTGGTCTGTTTCATTTTCAATCATTTCAATAATAAGCGGTCTGCACTTTTCTTTAATTTCTTTTTGAACAGTTCTACTTGCAAATTCGTGCGTCCAAATCGGTCTGCCAAGCAAATCCTCGCAAAACTTATGAACATCTGCAAAATCCTTTGTCAATAGAAATCCTGTAAATGCCGATACCAAAATCGCTTCTTGCTTTTTCATTTCCCCTCATCTTCCTTTCTCTGCTTATCTATCAGCCTTGTTTCTTTCGCTATAAGCATATCAACGGTGGCAGATGCAGAGAGATTATAATGCTTTGCCACTCTGTCAAGGTCTGCCCTCGTGTCCTTGCTTATTCTCATTTGGAATGTTTCTTTTTTCAATTTTAATCTCCTTTCTCATTTCGGCGAGGCGCTCTTTGACTAATCTCAACCTTGATATTAAATCCTTGACTAATAACAGAATTTATTTGTCTTTGCAAGGCTTCTTCAACTTTCTTTTCTCCACCCCAACCAAAAGTGTTTCTGCCTACAACCTTGTCAATTTCCTTTTGAACGGCAGATGCGATTTTTTCATCAAACATTGTCTTTATTTTTTGTTCAATGTTTGTATGAACCGCAGATTTTACATAACTGTCAACTGTGCTTTCGATAAGTTCTCTAATTTCCTTATCGGTCAATCCTGTTTCGGAAATCCTTTCACGAATTGTCGCTCTAATTCCCAAATCGTTAATTTCTTGCATTACCGCCTGTTTTACAAGGCTTCTTACTTCATTTTCAAAATTCATTTTTCTTCATGCCCCTTTCAAATGTTAAATCCTTCAAGAACAAACCCGTCTTGTCTGTACCCATATCCCTTTTCGGTCAAAAGGCTCTTAACCTTATCCCAAGCCGTCGAGAAGCAATCTTTGTGTATGCGGATTTCTTCGGCAGCAATAGGGTGTGTCTGTGGGTTTGCACCTTCGTTTCGGAACTCTCTTTGCCAACATCTTTCAAGCCATTCGGGATTTATTTTTTGATAGCCTCTGCTCTCTCTGTCATAGTCCTGCAAGAACTTCCAAGCCTCTTTGGTAATTATCACCGTTTCATTTTTGAACTCTCTCATTTTGTGTACCTCTTTCTTTCTTTTATTTTGGGTAGGCTCTTTCCCTATCCCTCTTAATTTTACCACATAATAATTACAATGTCAATACAAATATTGATTTGTTTACAAAAAATTCACAATTTAATTTTCCGATGCCACAAAAAAATACCGAAAACATTTCTGTTCTCGGTATCGTGATATAATTATGCGAATTGATTTTTAATTCGTTCAATGGCTTGTTTTGCCGTGTGCCCGTCCCATTTCGGAGCGTTTGGCAATTCTTTAACATCAAACAAATTCCAATATTCAAGCGGATAGTGATATGTTGCATTTCCTTGTTTTGTATCAATACCAACAATAAAATACCCATCAAACATATCGCCTGTATCGTGCAACTTTGATTTCCAACAAATATCTTTGTTGCAATTAAACAATGAAGCGGTCAAAATCGCCCTGTGGTAATACAAATCATTAAAACTATGGTCGCCATCGGAAACAAGTCCGCAATTATCATTTTCAAGCATTGCCTTTGTGTTTTCAATAAATAAATCTTTATCAATCATAAATTTTTCTCCTTTTCATTATTGCCCTGTCAAAATCCTCTCTAATGCTTGGTCGGTGTTGGTCTGTGCCTGCGCGGATATTCGGGCCAATTTATCGGCAATTTCCTCGTCGGTCATATTCGGGTAAAGCCAACGGAGTTCGTCTTCTTTTTCAAGTATACCACGGTCAACAGCAGAAACAATGCGATTATAAAGCTCTGTTTCGTCTTGAAAAGCATCGAACCAATCTACTGTTACGGAATACAAATCAAGCGGAATATTCAAGAACACCGCATCGGCTTCCAATGTTGCCTTTATTCCGTCAAACATAGCAGATTGAATTTTCTTCACGAAAGAACGTGTCTTTGTGTTTGCCGTGCGGATTTCGGTAGCCGTTGCTCCTGCGGTGTGTTCCGCATCGGTCAAGAAGCCTCGGTCAAGTCCGACCATATCTTCCCAATCAGCTTTGGCATCAATCAACTTTTGCTTATAGTCGTTGTAACGTGTTGTCGGTGCAAATTCATCAATAAGACCGCCATCAATTCCTGCCTTTTTCTGAATGACAAACACATCTTCAGGAAGTCCGTATCTATCACCATTCTGTGTGTGTTCAATTCGGGTTATGCTCTTATCAACGAACAATTTCATTTCTGCTTTTTTCATTTCAGCGGATAACGCTTGTCTGTCTTTGCTGATTTCCGCTTCGACTTCTTCACAACCGAAATTAAGCGGTACGCCCCATTGAGAAAGTCCACGGCTATCCTGTGGCGATTTGAAATAGGCAATACCTATATTGTTTGCGTTATAGTACGCCACATTATCATTTTTGTAATGCTCCCATTCAGCCAAATATTCCTCATTACCGCTTTTGTCGGTAGTGTAATAGTAAACATACAAAGTGCCGTTTTCGTCAAGAATATGATGTCTTATAAGCCTGTACTCCCTATGCTTGACAATCTTCTTGTCAATAACCATAGCGACCTCGTATATTTTTTCTGCTACCATTCTGTAAACGGAAACATCAGCAGGAGCGATAATGCGGTGGTACGGCTCATCATCTTCTCCTGTTGCCATTGTTACAAACGCCCCACCTTTGCCATTCATTAAAGAACAAATCTCATACCGCTTTGCTTCAAGATTTTCTGCGAGAGGTATCAACGGCTGAACAAGTGTGCTATCCGTCTGCAATTCCACCGTTGCTTCATCGCATACAAGCGAGGTCAGTTTTGTGTTCGCAATCGCAAGAGGGTTATACTCCGTTATATTCTCCCAATCCTGCACCTTTACAACGATTTTCTTCTCCTCGTCATATTGGTCTATCTTCTTTTTGACAAATCCCCAAAAATTACTCCAAAATCCCAAAATATCACGCTCCTATTAAATGCAATCAGCCTGTTTCCAAGCATTGTATATTTTTATGCCTTGTAAAGCAATCCAATCAACCGTTTCTTCGTTATATGCCCAAGAAATATCGTTGTTATTGTGTGCATTTGCCTGTAAACCACTTTCATTAAGAAATGCGTGTACTATTTCGTGCCTTAATATCTGTTTTTGGCATACATCTATTGTTTCTTTGCTTTCTGCACTCCAATCTTCTTTGGTGTTCAAATCGCAAACAACAATTTCGCGTGTAAATCCATTGCAATATCCATCAATAGACTTTTTGGCAAAAGCATCGTCGTCTTTATATGCTTTTAATAAAATTTTATAGTCAGTTCCTAAAACATTTACTGTCATATTACACCTCAATCCGTTAAATACGCATATTCGTCTGCGACACTGTAAAAAAATCCATCTATCATATCAATATTTTGACTTCCATCATCGCAGATTGTTCCCTCAATATTTTCATCATACACAGCATCTTGCAATTGCTCAATTAACGGCCTGCATTGTCCGTCAAGTATCTTAAAACGCCCTGTGTGCATCAATTTGTTAAGTTTTATCGGTCTATCTATCAAAGGCATAGCAGACTTGACCGCCGCCGCATTGTCGAAGATATACCGCCAAGAATTCAAACCGTTTATGATTGTATAATACGCATCGTCAATATAGCAATTCTGTACCCTTACATTGTAGGTGCTTTCGATATACTCAATAAACTTTTTCGCCTTTTCCTCTACATCTTGTGGCTTCATATCCTGTGGCATAATTTCGTCAGCCTTTAACACATAAAGCACATTATCATCTCCAAGAGCAGATGCAACCAAGCCATAATGCGACTTGTTTCCGCCCAAATCGTAGCCAACCATACACCATTTGAAACGCTTTGGTAAATCCTCTTTCTTTACAAGGTATTTCTTCGGGTTATCTGCAAAGTCAGGGAATACAACGCCCTCTGCCCTTTTCCACAATCCCAAAACATAGCGGTCAAAGTAAACTGTACCGCCATACTCTATTTCAAGAGCCTTTACAAATTCGGGTGGGTTAAATGGGTTGTCATACAAGGTGTATTGCTGATAAAAAATATCTGCATCGCTGTCAAGAAACTCCTTAAACCAATGTCGAGGACTTTCAGGGTTGCAAGTGCCGTCAAATCTTGAATAACTTTTATCAAGACGGGATTTCAACATATTGAACACATCTTCGTGCCAAGTTACAACCTCATCGCCATAGCAATACTTGATTGAAGAACCTCGCAATCGGTTAACCTGATTGATTTTATCCGCACCGATGCAATGCACCTTTTCCCCAAACATTATAGCTGTGTTATCTGCTTTTATATCGCTTACAAGGTCAACGCCCCAAATGTTCTGCAATGGCTCAATTATGTTTCTTTGCAAGGTGCTTTTTGTGTTGCCAAGAATAACATACAAGCCATCTTTACCGCGTACGGCTCTAATTCGTTTTGGTATGAGGTAATAGTCAAGGAAGGTCTTTCCGCTTCTCGTTGCTCCGCACTTAACATTCCATCGGTGGTCGCAATTATTCCAAAATTCCTTTTGTTTATCCGTTAAACTATTCAGCAAGTTTATCCACCTCGCCAATCACCTTGTCAAGTTTTGCAAGTACATCCGCATTCTCGTTTTGTTTATCCTCACCCAACAACTTACTCAACCGTTCCAAATCGCCCAAATTTCCGCTTTTAACGGAATTTAATAGGCATATCATAGTAAATATATCCTTAACCGATTTATCGCTTTCTACGCCCATTTTTGACGCTAATTTTGCGAACTGTGGACTGTCCTTTATCTCACTATCAAGCAAATCCGCAAGTATCTTCTGTATGGTCTTTTTTTCTCGCCTTGCCTGTCCGCTTGCTATTCCACCTTTTCGCCCATTTTCCACCGCTTCTTCACCGCTTCGGAATTGTGTCGCTTCGGCGTTGGGCGGTCTCTTATCGGGCATTTACTCACCCCTTTTCAGCCTTTTATACAACTTCTGCAAATATTTTTCATAGTCCCTTTTCAAGTGTGGACTGTTTGTCTTTTCAATAGCGGTTTTTACTCTTTCAATTTCTGCTTTAATATTATCCATTTATCAATACCGCCTTTTCTCCTGTCAATGTTTCCCATCGCTTGATTATTACATCGCAATACTTCGGGTCAAGCTCCATCATATAGCAAGTGCGGTCTAACTGTTCACAAGCAATAAGGGTTGAACCGCTACCGCCAAATAGGTCAAGCACCTTTTCGTTTTTCTTGCTACTGTTTTCTAATGCCTTGCAGATAAATCCAATAGGTTTCGGGGTGGTGTGACCTTCAATGGATTTTCTATCAAATTGCCAAACGGAAGTCTGCTTTCTATCTCCAAAAAATCTGTGCGTTCCATTATCAAACCAACCATAAAGGCAAGGTTCGTGTATAGATTGATAATCGCCTTGCGATAATACAAGGCTTTGCTTTTGCCAAATAATCATTGAAGAAAAGTGGCAAAAAGAGCGAAAAACATTGTGAAATATATCAGCACATTTGTCGCTATGGAAACAATAAACACTTGCACCATCAATGCAGTTTTCTTTGTAATTTTCAAAAGCAGATGTCAGCAAATCTTCAAGACCGCTTCGGCTATCGTTATTTATTCCCTCATAATCAACACCATAAGGTGGGTCAGTAAAAACCATATCCGCTTTATTGCCATTCATAAGCAATTCAACCGTTGCCTTATCGGTGCTATCTCCACAAATCAGCCTATGTCTGCCAAGTTGCCAAATATCGCCTAACTTTGTAATCGGCTCGTTTTCCTCGTCAACTTCGGGTGCTTCATCTTCCACAATTTCGGTTTCTTCCTCTGCATCCGTATCAATGCCGAAGTCAAGGTTGAAATCGTCAAGGTCTAATTCGGGCAATTCCATAGCAAGAAAATCTTTGTCCCAAATTGACAATTCAGCAGTAGCATTGTGGAGAATTGCATATTCTCGTCTGCCCTTATCGTCAAGGTGGTCAAGACGGATACAAGGCACAGTTTCCATTCCCAACTGTTTAGCCGCCATCAATCTGCCGTGCCCCTCGACAATAATATTTTTATCACTCCAAATGCCTATCGGGTCATTAAATCCGCATTTCTCAATGCTTTTGATTATGCCCTCAACATCTTCTTCACCGTGTTTTCTTGTATTGCGTTCATACGGCTTCAAATCCTCAACCGCAATATACTCAATTTTTAATTCCATACATTCACCCCATTATGCACAAAAGAGCCGACACAATCGGCTGTGTTTGGTTAGCATATTGTATCAACTCCTATATTGTTATATTCTGCCCTGTCTTTTCGGTAGCAGTCCACACCTACAAAATAATAATATTTAGGGTGTGCGTTCCGTTTGCGGTTCAGGGCAAGTGGCAAAATCCACACCGCCCCCTTGTACTTCGGGGATATATAATGATTTTAACACATTATTCAGGATTTGTCAATGTTACATACTCAAGCATACAATGAACGGTGCAATTCGCTTTTAACTCGTGCAGAATTGCCGTGTTTTTCACTTCACCGTCAACAAAGCCAATTTCTAACTTAAATGGGTAATAAGTCTTATTGTTGTAATTTACCAACAATTCTTTTGGCACATTCCTTTTAGTGTGCATTACCCCATCGGGAAGTAACGACACCTTTTGGCAAAGTTTTAAAAAGTCATTGCGTTCCAATATGTCACCTCCTTAATATTTGTGACTTATGCACCACTCACGCACTCGCCTTTCATACTCTGCGTAATCAAGGTTGAGTGAGCGTAAGTGTGATATGAATTGTTTGTATTGTTCATCTTTAGTCATTTTTTGTTACACCACCAATTAAAAAACATTTCAATGTTTATGCCAATAGATAAACACGCTAAACCAATTGATACTATGTTTAAATCAATCACTGTTCATCACCTTTCTTACTCGCCATAAGTAACGCAATCGCAAAGAACGATACATTACCGCCTATGAATAAACCGAATATAAAACTGATTATATTGTCACTCATTATCCGCACCGCCTTTTAATGCTTGTTCATATTCTTTGGCTTGTTGTTCTGCATTTTTCCCAACAAAGAAACTTGTTCCTATGTCGGTGATGTTTGCTTCAATAATGCTCAAATCCTTAAAAGTGACTTTCCACCCCAAACCATTATTATAAATGCTATCTATTTCGGTCATAAAAATTCTTTCGTTTGAGTTGTCGCAATCTTCACATTCGCAATCATCTTCAAAAGGGCATATATAACGGCATTCGTCATTATCGGGAATAGTGGTAACACATTCACAACACGCTCTTACTGCAACTATATCCCCAACCTTACAAGGTGGTACAATTACACCATTTTCAATAAGATATTCAGCAATTTCCGATATTGTCTTTTCGCTTACATCACATTCCCACTCTTGCAAAGTATCTTCAATCAACTCAACCAATCTATCCTTACAAGTCATTGTTGCTCACTCCTTTTTCTTTGGTTTAGTTCTTTCTCGGTATTCTTTTACAATCTTTTCACCAAGCAATATTTTTAAATCTTTGTTTTCTCGTTCTAACTTTGCGTTATCTATGTATGCTTTTTCTAAATTATTTTTGCTTAATTCATTCTCAACAAGAGGACATATATAGCAATTCCTTTTACCCTGTAACATTTTGCAACTTTTAGGGTGATTGTAAAAAGGGCAATTCTTTTTGACTGTATTCTTACTCACTTACCCTCACCCACCATTTCTTTTACAAGGTTGTACGCCTTCCATAACGCCTGATTGTATGCTTTCTGTTCCTTGCTATCATCATATTCTTCAATATATTTATCGCTACTTCGTGCCTCTGCCTCTAATGTTAAAAGAATGTCTTTGATTGCTTCGGCTTTGGCTGTTTTAAGTTGTATAACGACATCTTTGTATAATTCTCTTGCATCTTTTTCGTGCCGTTCTGCAATGATTTTATCGGCTTTTAAACTCTCCATCTCTGCCTTTGCATTGTCATAGTGCATTTTATAAGAATTACAAGCACCTCTCATACCAACTAATTCAACATTAAGTTTTTCAATTTCTGTCTGTTGTCGGTTGATTATATCCAATGCTCCTTGTTTTGCTTTATCAGTACAATCACCATCACCCGTAATATGCAAAGGGCAATTATCACAATCACTTGTTGACTTGATGCAACATTCTAACGCCTTTATAATCTGTTCATCTGTCATTTTGCTCATCTGTATCACTCCTTACGCCCATTCAAAATCACTGCAACCCCTTGTTGCAGGAAACCAACCATCTTCAATTAGAACGGGTTCTCCAATATTATCAGGCAACCAAAAATTACATTCAGTTTTATATTTGCAATGTTTACAAGTGTTTTCTTTGTAGTGCAATATTCTTTCTTCTTTGGTTGTACTTTCATATTCTTTTAACATATACTCGTGCAATTTTTCAGACATTTTTTGCTTGTCTTTAATCGCACACTCGTATTTCTTTTTATATTCTTTTAATTCTTCAAGTTCTTTTATTAACTGTTCAAGCATTTTCATCACCCTCGCATTTCTCAATAACAATATCTTTAAAAAACACAGAACCTATAAAACAAAATCCACATTCGTTGTAAAAATAAATAATATCCTCACCATTTTCATTTCCTATTTTATAATTATCATAAAGTATTTTTACATTGTTTATAATTATAGTCCTTTCTTCGTTATCAAGTTTTTTTATAATGTCTTCTCTTGTTAAAGATATTTTCCCACCATTAGCCATTCCAAGACACATCAATTATCACTCCCTTGTAAAAATTCTTTCCAACATTGTGTGCAACTCTCACACAAATGACATTTATCCCCTGTTAAGTGACAACACCCAAAAGTAGCCAAATATTCAGCCATTTTGTCTAAACTCATATTCTGTATTTTTTTTGTGTCTGTTTGAAACATAATCAATTGCCATTATTTACACATCCTTTTCTGTAATTTGATAGTGTTGAATATCACTAAATTTATAAATTATTATATTATCAATAATACAATTTGTGGGGAATTCCAATAATTTAACTTTAAAATAATTTACATCAACCAAAAGTTCACCGCTATCAGCCAATCTTCCACTTGTTACTTTTGTGTCTATCTGTAAGACTTGACCAATATAATCTTTACCACAATAATTTATTTTTACAAAATTTCCTTTATCAAATATCACTTGTTACACCTCTTTCTAATTTGATTACTTCTTCTTATTTCGTGTTCTTTCAAACCACGTTCAACTAAATGTGCTTTGTATCTCTCTTCGTGGCGTTTTCTATTATCATTCGCCCACTTTTCATATCTCTCACAATCACAATGGCAGGTGCGTTTTGTTTCTTCGTTGAAATATCTGTCAACACACCCATTACACGGGCAAGGCTCGGGTGACTGTGGCAAAATATCGCTCATTTGGTTTCACTCTCTTTCATAAGCTTTTTACTCAACGCTTCAACATCAATTCCATCTGCTTTAAGTTTCTGTCGCATAGCATAAAAATGAATGTCAGGGTCTTTGTCGTCGGCTTCATAGAATGCTTTTAACTCGTTACGTTCTCTTATCAAATGCCTGTGATATTCTTCAATACGCTTTGCACCAAAACCATAGAAATTATGTAAAATATAAATTGCCATTGTGTCATAATCTAATTCAAACTTGTTACAAATAACAACACATTGTTTCTGTATTTCTTTATCCCTGATGCGTTTTTCTTCTGCTGATATTACTCGTCTTGCTTTCACTATTCCACCACCAAAAATACTTTTACATATCCTGTACCATTATCTAACGCTTGAGAATGCGTTGCACAATTAAAATCAATTCTATTTCCCTTTATGTTTGACCCTGTATCTTCCGCAATATAATATTCTCCATTTATATACAACTTTGAACCTAAAGGGATTATATCAGGGTCAACCGCAACTGTTTTGTCTGTTGGTTTTGTTTCCATTTTTGTTAAATATGGTGCTCCACCATTACAAATATGTGGATATTCTTCACGGCAATACCAAAAATACTTAAATGTGCCTAACTCTGTTAAATCTGGAATATCTTCAAACTTAACTGTCGTTAACTCAATTTCTGTTGTTTCTTCAACTGTCGTTTGCTCTGTTGTTTCTTGTGAAACTGTTGTTTTTGTCAGGGGTTCAGGTTTTTCTTTATCTGTCACACTTAACCCTGAAACTAATCCAATTATAAACCCTGTTATAGTCATTAAAACCACTATAAACACATCTAATCTTTTCTTGCTCACTTTAAACACTCCTAATAAATAACTTTTAAATAATGCTATTTATCGTGAAAACCATTGATAATATTATGTTTTCAAGATTTTTTCGGTAAATAATAAATAAAATTCCTATAAACCCCTTTTTGTGTATTTTTTTATTTTAATTTTTAAAAGTTCAAAATATTATTTATTATTTATTACAACAACAAAAATCATCATTTATCTATATATATCAAGGGTTTTGACGAATAAATAACTTAATAAATAGAATAAATAGCATTTACTAAAATGGGATTTCATCTTCAAAATCATCAAGTTTTTTGACTTTTTGTTGAAAATCAAACTCTGTGTTTTTTTGCCAAAACATCTGGTTCCCATAATCTTGATGTTTTTCGACTTTTCCACGCTCCCACCCACCTATACTTTGCAAAATTAAAGTGATTTCGTTGCTTTCTTTTCGTGTGGGTTTTGTGTATGGGTTATCAAGAGCGATTTTCCAAATTTCCATAATACAAACCTTTTCTCTGTTTTCGAGAAAACTCTCAATTAAACCTACTCTATAATCATCTTCGACCGCTTTTTCTTGTTGTTTTCTAATTTCTTTTAACAAACTTCTATCTGCATAAGGTTGCAACTCACCTTTATCATAAAGATATTTGGCTTCCGCCCACGCTTGAAGAATATCTGCCTGTATTTCTTCTTTATGGTCGTGCAAATCATAACCACTTGAATTTACCTTTACAGGATACCAACGGCGATTACCTGTTTTATCGGTTAAAAATTGCTCTTTGTTGGTAGTTCCTATAAAAACACATTGCCTTTTGTGGTCTGTGGTTCTTCGGTTAAATGGTCTGCGATAGCGGTCAACAAGTTTTGTGATATATGATTTTACTGCTTCAACTTCTTTTGTTTTTGTAACCGCCAAAAGTTCAGCAATTTCACACACCCACGCACCCTCGATTGCTTCAATTCCTTTTTGTCCCTCAATTTCTGTTACTTCGGTAAAAAACTCATCTTTAATCGCTAACCATCTAACGAATGTGCTTTTACCCTCGCCTTGTTTTGTACCAATTAAAACTGCAACATCATCAAACTTGCAACCCTGATTATAAAGTCTGTGTATTCCACCTGCAAAGACTAACCTTGTAACTTCTCTTATATATGGCGTATCTTCACATTTTAACCACTTTATGAAAAGTGTTTGTATTCTGCTCACGCCGTCCCATTTAACCGCCTCAATAATCTGTTTGATAGGGTGATACTCACGCTCTGCAAATATAATTCTCAAAGCATCATCAAGTTTATCTCTGCTATGTATTTTATATTTTTGCTCAATGTAAAACCTTGCTCTGCTATCGTCTTTATCTTGCCACTTTTCAATTTTGCCATCAACTGTATGTTCAGGAGAATAAGAAAGTTGATTAAATTTTAAAGTAGAAAAATATGGGTCATTCCTTAAAATCATAACAAAATTATCAATTGTTGACATTGGTTTTCCCTGTCCGTCATAACTTAAAGGAATATTTGAATTGTTTTTTGCGTTCTGCCTTGTATAAGCATCCGCCAATTCTTTGTCTGCTTTTTCATAAGCTTTAAAAACCTTTTTGAATTGGTCTTTTAAATCCTTTGTTGCTTTTAATTCATCAAGACGAGCAAAACACAACGCTTTTAATTGTTCTCGCACTTCTTCAGGTTCTGCCTGAATTGAGCAGATTGTTTCTGTGCTTAACATATCTTTAATTTGCATTTGTTGGATAATTTCTTCGTTCATTTTTCACATTCTCGCCTCTCAATCTCTGCACAATCAAGTAAATATTCTTGAAATTCAATTTTCTTTAATGCTTCAACAAATAATGGGTGAAGTTCTTCATATTGCGTTTTTGGTGCATATTTAACTTTGTTATCGGTTAATCTTTTCCATTCGTCAAAAACATCCCAATAATCATTTATTGCGTTTTCTCTTTTTTGCTTTTCTCTATCCCTTTTTGCTTGTAAAATTCTTTGTTGATAATGTGAACGTCTTAAATCTTCAAAAGAACTGCAATTCAACACATTCAAATTAAAATCAATATCAATTTTTTTTAGCGTTTCAAGAAAAGACAAATTAAAAAGAGTTTGCACAAACTTTATAACATCGCCTGAAGCGTGACACCCAAAACAATAATAAGATGTGTCATAGATTTTCATTGAAGCGGTTTTTTCGTTGTGAAACGGACAAATTATTTTATTTCTCCTGTCTGTTTCAAATCCGTAACGCTCAATCACTTCTCGCATTGTCAGGCGGTCTTTGATTATCGGTACAGGGTCAAATCTCATATTTTTCACCCATTATCTGCTCATAACCCTCACACAATCTCGCCCATTCTTCGTCTGTTATGCGTGATTTACCAACACCAAAAATGTGTTTTTCATAGAGATTGCTTAAACACACTCGCAGATATTCTTTGTTGTGCCAACCACTAAATAATGGCATTTCTATTGTTGTAGGTCTTTTGAAATCTTCAAATTCTTCAACAATATTTGGATTTATTGGTTTACCATATCTTTTATCGCTGATTTGCTTATTGTATCGTTTTTTATATTCCTTGCGATACAACTCAAAATACCAACAAAGATGTGCTTTCGGATATTCCATAACCCTGTTAATAAGCAAATGATTTGTTTTCCCTTTATCTCTCCAATCGTGCATAATTGCAACCAATTCTCTTAATTGCCCTTTAAACTGTGCATCAGGCAAATATGGGAGAAGTCTGTAATCCCAAATTCTCGTAATAATCAACCTCTTTCAATATAATTTTCTAATGACAATCTAACAAGACCTAAAATTGTCATTTTTTTCTTTTTAGTGTATTCAGAAACTTTGTTGAAAAGTTCATCACCAAGTAATTTTTTCCAGTTCATAAAATTCACCCCTTTCACCATTTTAATAACTGCCCACAATAAGAACAAGCATTTTGTTTTTCGTTTACATATCTATCACAAGTGGGACAATAATGATTTTTATGCCACTCTTTATCTAAACCTTGATATTTTTCTATTTTGGTTACAATAGCAGGTGTTCTAAACGACACTGCTTTTTTTGCAATGTTTACGGCATCTCTACAATTCAAATCTGTGCAACCTTGAACCAAATAATCTAAATAAACATTTGCTTTTTCTATATTCATATTATTCCACCCAACTTTCTACAACATTGTACTTTTCTGAAAATTTATTTATTCCGTTGTTTGCTTCTTCAATGGTTTTATAACCACTATAAATACAAATATTCCATTTTCTTGTACCATCTGTTATTGTTGCCATTGCTTTGTAAAACTTTTTCATTTTAATTTACCTCGTTTCTTATTTGTTGATATAATATTATTATATTTTTAATACTTTGTCAATACATTTTACGAAAATAATTTAATTTTTTTCAAAAAATATCAGCCGTATTTCTACGACTGATTTTGTTTTACTCGACATCTAAAAATTCCTTGAACTTCTGCAAGGCTTTCTCTTGGTTTTTCGTTGGTGGGTTTTTCTTTGGTACAAAATCCAAATGCAACTCAAACAAATGAGCCACCATTTTTCGAGCGTTTTTTTCACCTTGTGCAATGCCGTCATAATAATTTTTAGGTGTTTTGGCATCGCCTAACGCTTTTTTGCCTTTGCCTTGACTTCCTGTGGTTTCATTTCGGAGCTGATAACCAGCGTTAGCGTATTTTTTGATATAATACTGTTCCTTTTCATCAAGTTCGTTTTCAGAAAATTCCAAACAATACACCTTGTAGCCCGTGGGATTTTCTTCACTCCAAAATCCGTGCTTTTTGATTGACAAATCAATGTGTTGATAACCGCTCAAATGACTTGCAAGGCGTTCTCTGATGTGTAAAGCCTGACCGATATACCCATACCTGAACCCATCTTCTTCACGCAACAAAAAATATATACCACTTGTATTCGGACAATCAGGGCAAACGCTTAAAATTCTCTCTTCGTTTTTCTTTTTTATATCGCAAATTTGTTTATAGTTTAGTTTACCTATAACAAACACCCTTTCTTTTGCGTTTATTTGCCATTTAAAGCCACTCTAAACTCAAAACAATGTAACTTGTTACTTAAATTTAAAGTGGCTAAAAACGGCTTTAAATCAATTTAAAAAGGAAGCATATCATCATCCACGCTTGAAACGAATGTTGCAGATTGTGCAATATTGTTTGGCACTTCAACAGAAAGTTTCTTTAATTCAGGCACTTTAAAATCGCCCTGTTTTATCTGTTCAACTGTTTTAACATCTTTAACATATAAGCGTTCTTTGGTTTCGCCTGAGCCGTTCACATACTCCTCATAACCTATTACAAGACCGACATATTTACCCATAAGAGATTTTTCATCCCACGCCCATACATAACCAGCGTTACTCTGTTCTATGCAGTTTGTGAAGTGCTTGAACATACCAAGAGCCTTTTTTTTGTAAGAACGAATGAAAGAACCGCCCCAATAATCTGAAAATCTTTCGTGCTGTTTTTCAAAATATCCTTTGTATTCGCCGTGGGCAATATCAAATTCAATTTTGAGATAATCGCCCTTTCCTGTTTCGTCATTGAGTGGTACATCATCTGCAAGTGTAACTCTACAAATATAGCCACCTGCAGGGATTTTGTTAAAATCGCCTGTTGTTGCTTGAATGTTTTCGTAGTTGTTAATTGGTTTCATTTTTAAAAACTCCTTTATTTTAATTCTTTAATTTCACCGCTAAAGTCGAGCGGACATTTACTTGAAATATATTTTTGTGGGAATTCGCTTATTTCTTTTGTTAATTGGCAAATTCCATTGTTTCTGCTGAAAAATTTACATTGATAACAATTTATATCTGCATTGCCTTTTTGGTCTATGGGGAAGTGTACTTTTACAATACACTCGCCCCAAATATAACCTGAAACACCGCTATCATAATTAGCCATTTTCGTATTCCTCAATAGCTTTTAAAACTTCAGCTATATCGTTTGGAATGGTTTTTGTGTCAAACAATCCCATTGGTGTTTTAGCAGTTGAGAAATTTGCCTGTGTTTCAAAAAGATATTGACCATCAACACACTTTGCATAAAGCACAATAGGAAATTTTGTTTCAAGTCCAATTTTAGAAAGTTTTTGACCGTTGGTTTTAATGCTTGTGAATAAATAACCGCTATCGTCACGAACTGTTTGAGAATGACATACAAAGATAACTGTTATATCATCCCTCATTGTTAAAGCGTAGTCAATGATACCATAAACCGCAGTTGCTAAATCCATCCATTTATCATAGCCTTTTTCTTTGCTTCTTCTCATTTCATCAGCAACCATAATTCCATTGAGCGTATCAATTACAATTGTTTTGATATTTGGTCTATTATCATTTATTCCGTGCAAGAAGCTTAAAACCTCATCTTGCCAATCGGTGCAGTAGTAGTTTTTACTTTCTGCATTATACTGTTTTTTCCAACCTTTCCAAGAAAGACCTTTTTTGTCGCAGTCAAAATAATAAGTTGTTTTTGGGTCAAGGTTTCTCATTGACGTTGTTTTACCTGAACCACTTTCACCCATAATACCAATAATTCTTGCCATTACATTTCACCTCTTTCAAACTCTGCTAAAATCCTGTCTTGTTCCATTCTTGTTTGACCTTTTAAAGTTTCAACTAATCTTTTTTCTTCGGGCATTAAAAATAACATTTCCATTTTAAAACTCCTTTCCGTCATAAATTTCGTTTAAAATTTTGCGTTCGTTCATTGTAAAATTCGCATCAAGCAGTTTCTTGAATGTACCAACTAAATCAGCCGTGCAATCGTTACACACACCATTTTCCAGTTCATCTTTAAAGAACCACGCTTTACACTTTTCGCATTGTTTGGCTTCTTCAAAATCAAAGTCTAAACAATGAGGGCATACCTTTTCACCTTTTACAACAATTATTTCGTCAAAAAGTTCGTGACAACTGCAACATTTTAACATTTTTCTGCACCTTCCAATTCATCCATTTTCTGCTCAAAGTAAAGCAGATTGTTTTTTCTTACCTTAACTTTTTCATTTTCAATTCGCCAAATGTTAGTTTGCGATGTTCCTAACCGCTTCGCTAACTCATACTGACTTATTCGATTTCTTGCTCTATAATTGAGCATTCTCTCTTTTAGTGTCACTTTTTCACCTACCTTTCACTATTCAAACTTTCAACTGATTGACCTATCAATTTATACAAACAATCTTTGCAAACTGTATTCACCATATTACCAATTTTAACAGTAAAAATTTCATCAAGTTCTTTGTTTGTGAATTGTGAATTATAATTCGCTTTTTTGCACTCTATACAAGAACAACTTTGATTAATTTTTTTAACTTCCATTTTATACACCTACCTTTATTTTTATTTATGGAATAGGGCTGATACGCTCAACCCTTTACAAGCGTGTTATACTCTTTCAAATGCTATTCCGTCACAATCTCGTTTTCTTAAAACACCTTTTTCAACTAAACTGTAACAAGCTCTTAAAATTTTCTTGAAATCGTAATCATCACCCCATAAACCGACAAATTCGGGTGAAGTAAAATGGTCGCTATCTTCGTCAATAAATTTTAATACTTTTTCTTCATAGTAACTCATATTCTTAATTCCTTTCATATAGTGGGCGGTTGCCCGCCATTTTATAAACTTTCGTGATTTTCATTAACGACATCATAGAAGTTTTCTTCGTATGTGCCGTTTTGCTTGTCAATTTCTTCGTATTTCTCAATAGCTTTTTTTGCCTCTTCGATTGTTGCGAACTCGCCAATGAATGTGCCTGTTTCTCTGTCTGCTGTGTAGATTTTCATAACGTTTACTTCCTTTCGTGTGGGGTGTTCCCCTGTTCTGTGATTACAGATTAACACATTTAATTACATTTGTCAACACTTTTTCATAAAAAATTTAAAAATTTTCAAAAAAAATAAAAAAACAACGGCTACCCCTTAAGATAGCCGTGTTTTTGCCTTATAACAAGGCAGTTAAGAAAGAAGGTGTAAAATGAAAAAGTACACTGATGCCCTACGGATAATATATCACCTTTTAACTAATTTGTCAATAGTGTCGTGATATATCTGCCGTTCTTTCTCATTCTGTGTACTTGCATACAAATCCCTGCAGAAGTTTATCAAATCACCGCACACCTTTTGAAAGTTCAAGGTGCTATGTTCTTCTTTGTATATCTGCAAAGACGGAAAAATGTTACTTGCTTCTGTGTCTTGTGCGTTGGTTTTAAGCCGTTCATCTTTCACCGACATAGCACCCCTTTCTGTGTCGTTTACATTCTTTCGATTTTCCTCATTGCATCTTTGAGGATTTGTCTCTGTTCCTCGTCTGCCGAGGTCATCATTTCCCCCATCTTGTTTAAGATGTGGTCTTTAGCATCGTCACGAGAATAACGTCTGTCCATTCTTTCTTCTGAATAATCATCATAAGAAGAACCGCCATCATAAGAACCGCCCTCGCTTGAATAACGACCTCTACTGTCACGCTTTGCATTTCTGCCTCTGCCTCTGCGTTCGGAGTACATCATATCATCATCGTATGAACTACCGCCCATATAAGAAGAACGACCACGACCGCCTCTTGCTTCGGAATAACCGCCATCATCTTCGAGCATTTCAATTTTGTCAAGATTTTTTACTGTATCGGTTAATTTCCAAATCATATCAAGGTCAGAAACATTTTTCATTTTACCCATTTCTGCGTATTCTTCAAGCTCTTTACAAAGCATTTTCTTTATTTTCTCAATATATTCCATAAATCAACACTCCTTTCTTATGCCACACGCTCAAATACGATATTAGCGTTCTGCACATCGATATCTGTGGTTGCACTTGTATTCTCAACGCTGACACTCACACAACAAGAACAAGGAACGTCAATAAAACTTGTGATTGAAACGTTGAAAAACGCTCCTGCAACTGTTGGAGTAACGATAGCCGTAGCGTTGCCGAGTTGTTCTCCATTGATAGTTAAAGCCACGCTTATTGGTTCGACTGTGCCACCATCTGTTGCTACTGCAATATTACCGTCAAATGTTACACGATAAACCGCTTTGCAACCATTGTTAGAGCCTTTTAAGAAGAATATACCACTATCATCTCTGTGTGAAATATATCCCTTTTTGCAACAACGTGAGCCGTTGTTAAATAAAACATTATCATCCACCCCGATTGTTTGAAGTGGGATTGCTGAATATTCTGCCATAATAAAAATTCCTTTCAAATAAATTAAGCGGTAAGATACTACTGCACCCTACCGCTTTTAAACATTATCAACTATTTCCATTTTGGAACAAGTTGAACATCTCGCAAGGTGCGAAAAGTAGTTAATTGGTTATTCAATTAGAAAGAACCACAACCGCAACCGTTAGAAGCGTAGTTTACAGTACCACAACAATTTGTTGGGAATGTAACCTGTTGTGGCGGTTGAACGATGTATGCAGGTTCAGGGCACTTCTCGCCAAGACGAGAAATAAGGAACTCGTTCTGTTTTGCCTGTGAAGCCTGTAAACGAAGTGCGAAGTTTTCGTCACGGAGTGCCTGTGTTTTTTCGGTTGCAAGGTAGTCAATAATTCTATCGCCCACTTTGTCAATCGCCTGAAGTGTGTTACAGTTGTATGCTTGAGCATCAAATCTGTTCTGCATATTCATTTTTTCGAGGTCACAGCAACAATCTGAAATTTGTTTAGATAAATTCCATCCTGCTCTTTCTACACCTGTTTCAACATCTTTGATTGCTCCCTTTGTTTCACAGCAACATTGTGCCTGTTGGTAACCAAGGTTAGCAATAGAACTGTTAATACCGCTAAAACCTTGACAAAGTGTCTGTTGAACACCTGCAAAGCCGTTAAGCATATTGGTATTTTGTGCATAGAAGCCGTCGCAAAGTCCGTTGTTTACGCCGTCAAGTTTTCTTTCGATTGTAGCGAAATCTGTTGCAAGAACATAGTTTTCACCAATGCCACCTGTTGCACCATAGCCACCACCGAAACCGCCGAAGCCTCTGCCACCATAACCGAATAAAAGAAGTATCACAATCCAAGCCCAGTCGTTACCGAAAAAGCCGTTGCCATAACCACCATTACCGCTATCACGACCAACTGCGTAGCCTGTTGCGAAACCATTTGAATTTTCCATCATAGTTTTTTCTCCTTTGTAAAATAGAATTTATGCTAAATCGTGTGCACCCGATTAAAGCCGTGTTAAAATTGTCCGCCCATTGCTTGAAGTACCTGTTGAGCAATCTGTGAAAACTGATTGAATTGCTGTTGTGACATCTGCCCTGAATTTAAAAGCCTTTGTACTTCATCTTTCGGAGAACCCTTGAAACTGTTTTTAAAATTTCTTGCATCCTGAATAAGTTGTGCAAATGGGTTTACTTGATTGTTATTAAAATTATTATAAAGTGGATTTGACATTATTCCGCATCTCCTTTTTTGCTTTTATTTGGTTTTGTAACCTGAGTTACTGCATTTTCTTCAAATTTGCTCTCTAATGCCTTTAATTTGCCCTGTAAAGCTTCAAATTGCTCAAGGGTGACAAACTTATCGCCTAAATCGTCGAGTGTCTTATTTGGGGTATTTTGGGGCGTTTCTGTGCGTTCTGTAAAATCATAAATCTGCATTGACGGAATACCCTGTGCGTTTGCGGTCTTAATATAAAATGTTTTTTGGTTTTTATCCCATAAAACAACGCTATTGTTAGGAGCGACTGGAAATGACGACGCTTCATTTTCATTTAAGACCCATAACATCGTGTCGCCTGAAGATTGTGCCTGTACAAAAGGCGTGTGACTTTGCATAGGCATTTGTTGTGGTTGTTGTATATTCATTTGTTGACCTACCTGCATATTTGCAATATCTTGAGGTATTGAGGGGTTGTAATAAACTGGTCTTTGATAAGGTGCGTAATAAGGTGTGTAAGCCATAATCATTCTCCTTTATAATAATAATAAATCGGCACTTCCCCACTTGAGTTCCAGGTGTCAAACACGCATCCGTCCTGTATCACAACACAATGCGTGCCTGTTCCAATAATAAAAGTGCCTTGTGGATGTTCGTTGCAAAAATCTTCTATTGTGTAACATTCAGGGCAATCGTTGGAAATAATATCCCTTGTGAAGCCTTTGTTTTTCAAATAAGCATTCCACACGGCATTGCTTGAAAGCAAATCACCCATTAAATAGCCTTGAATGGTTAAATCCAAATAAGTATCTTCCCACGGCTGATTGAGTGCTTTTGAGATTGCGCGAACCACACAATCTCCTACTCTATTTCCGTTTGGATTGCAGTTATAATACTGGTACATAATTAGTCGTAATCTTCAGCAGTAATTGGTTCGTGATATTTCTTCTCAATGTATATCGGTTTATGGTTTATAACATCTTGAAAAATATCAACCATTGCTTTAACATAAAGTTGTGGAATTTCTTGCGCTTTCGCTCTCTCGTTTATTTGTGTTCTTTCGTCAACTGTAAAAAACATTGTTATCATCTCCTTGTGAGATTACAATAACATAAAAAAAGCACCCTAACAATTGCGTTAGAGTGCATAAAAAGTGTAAATTTCGTGTATTAAATTGTAAAAAAATTAAATCTTTTTGAATAACTTGTTTTGAAGTTTTGGAATAAGCCTTGCAATTTTATCCCTTGAGCAATCGAATTCTTCTGCGATTTGTTCGTATGTTCTGCCGTCAAGAAGATTGCGTTTTAACATTTGACGGTGTTGTTCGTCAAATATCCATCTATCAATTAAATCTTCCCATTGGTATCTGTCAAGTTCGCATTCATTCGGTATCTTCAAGATATTCAATCTCCATGTTACATTTTTCTGCAAGGTCAATTTCTAAATTTATACCCGTTGACAAGCCACCCACAACGAGCAATTTATCACTTTCGGTCAACCAATCTTTGCAACATTCGATAATTTCATCGTATGGCATATCGTCGTATTTATGGGCTACATAAATTCTTGCCATATAACCCCACCGCCTTACTTAAACTTACCGCAAGATTTACAACGAGTGGGCATTTTCTTAACTCTTTTCCTTACCGTTTTCTTCTTTGTTACTTTAATTTTAGCCATTTATACTTACGCTCCCATCATCATTATAAATAGCATTTCCACCATTACTTGCATCAATTTCATAAGTTTCTTCGGTTATTGTTTCAACAGTTTCAAACTGATTGTCACGCCAAAACCAAAAAATGTTTGATGCAACTGCCACAAGAAAAACTATAACATTTGAAATGATTAACCATTTTATAATTTTTGTTAATCTGCTTTGTTCTTTTTCGTGTTGTGCTATTGGCATAGTTGCTATTTCATTTGTACCGCAA
Organism: Clostridia bacterium; assembly: GCA_045633565.1. Classification (GTDB taxonomy): domain Bacteria; phylum Bacillota; class Clostridia; order RUG12999; family RUG12999; genus RGIG7450. The sequence continues at coordinate 24,227 of JAZQYO010000029.1, forward strand.
CCATTACAAACTTGACCACCCATTTAAAACACTCCAATACTTTTTAAAATCATAGCAACAACTATACTTATTATAACCCCTAAAACCGCAGTTGTGAGCCAATTATTTTTTTGCAATGCTTTTGTATTTCCTTCTTGCAAGAGTAAAATTCTGTCAATTCTTTTGTCATCATTGGCGAATTTGGAATTAACTTCTGATTGCTTTTCGTTGCAAGTGTCGATAGCGACATACTTTTTGTCAGCTTCTGCAAAGATTTCTCTTTTTAACTCCTGTATTTCTTCGTGTGTGAGTGCCATTATAACACCTCACTTTCAGGAATAGCCTTTATGTTAAATAAAATAGTTACCACTCCTGAAAGAAGCACCGCACTACCTACACCGAGCCAATCAACATCGGTAATACCAACGGCATTCGTGCCTATAACCGCTATTGCGGTTTCAGCCATTGTTTTGAGTGTTTTAATTCCTGTGGATTTCAACCATTTTAAAATTTTATCTTTCATAATGTCTCAACCTCACTTTTCAACTTTCTTTGCTCTTGCAAGTGATTTTTTACCGAAAAGACCGTCAGTATCAAGTTTTTCTGCTTTTTGGAACTTTTTAACGGCTTTTTCGGTTTTTGTGCCAAAATCTCCGTCAATGTCGAGTTTGTAACCATACCAACTCAAGAAAGTCTGTAATCTGCGAACTTGAACGCCCTCGTCACCCTTTTTGAGATAACCAAAAGTTGTTTTTGTTAAATCAGGAAAAGTGCCTTGATACTTCGTTTTCTTTGGAATAATAGCATCAGCAACGCCAAGAGTTTTCAATACGCCTCTTGCAATAGCTTCACCCATAATTTTTCTTTCTGCTTCTGTGTCTATGATTTGCACATCTTTTTTGTTATCCAAAAATGCACACTCAACAAGAACCGCGGGCATATTAGTCATACGAATGAAACCAAAACTGTCGTTACCATACTGATTTTTTTTAACCTTTGCACCACGGCTATTTTGACCGATTTTGAGCATTTCGTTTAAGATGTTTACTGCGAGTGTGTGACCCTTGCCAAAATACTTTGTGTGGTACACTTCCGCACCGTCGCCACCACCAGCGTTATGGTGAATGTCAAGTGCTAAATTTGCGCCAAATAAATTAGCCTCGTTTATTCTGTCAATGAGTTCGCTGTCTACATCTTTTGTCCTGCTTTGCTTAACAGAAACGCCCCTTGCTTTAAGGTAAGCACTACAATGATTTGCAACCGAAAGATTTACATCTTCTTCCTCAAATCCGTTAGCAACTGCACCAGGGTCACTACCGCCGTGTCCTACCCCTATATAAACTTTATACTGTTTCGCCATATTCAATTGCCTCACTTTCAACATTTTCGGTTTCTTCAATAGGTGTTTCAACTTGTTCAGGTTCTTCAAACACCTTATAAAACACTTCTTTTGCTTCTTCGGTTAAATAACCATATTTGTTATTATCTTCTATTAAGGTGATTGCATATTCAAGCGAAAACTCGCCCTTTTTAACACACTCAATAAAAGCGTTAATAACTCTTTCTTCTCTTTTTGTCATTGTGTTATCCCTCCAATGTTAAAGCAGTTAATTCTGCGATTTTGTTATCAATATAAAGTTTTGGGTCTGCTACATAGTCGACTTCCATCTCTGCTTCACTTAAAATAGTAGTGTTAGGCTTGTTAGTGTGTAATTGCCTATAAGCATTTAATTCGCTTTCGCTTATAGGTGTTTCGATTGGTGTTGGTAAAACATATACAACCTCTGCACCTATTGACAATTCACCAGTGCTTGATATGTAATCGGTTGTTATTGTTTCGCCATTATAACTCGCAATATAACCAAGTCTTTGGTTTATTATTCCATTCACAAAGTCAACTTCGTCTTTGTAATCACCTATACCTCGCAAGGTGTCGGTGAGTGTTATAGATTGTTTGCCTTTGTATTGCTCATAGGTTAAATTTGTTTCTGTGGTTAATACTATCATTGGATAATAAGTTGTATTTACCGTTGCTCCGTTTGATACTGATAAATAAGCGTAAATTCTACTTATTTCGTCTGTATAAGTAAATGTTTGATTAATGTTAATATGTTTAATAGTGCCATTTGCTAACTGCAATCTACAACGTAAACTATTTACAGGTTTATAAGTTTGTCCTTTAATCAAATTACCAATCTCGCCTAAATTTAATGTAGTTGTAGCCGTAGCCGTACCATTTACAGTAACGCTTTTATCGTCATTTATAGTAACTGTTAATCCGTTTAAGGTGTAACCCGATTGTGTATTATTAAACAAGTTTCTACTATACACCCCAACTTCAAAACTACCACTATCACCAACGCTTACAAGAGGTGCTTCTGCTAAATAAATTTCAGGAGTTATAATACAATCATAATCTATGTTACGTTCCATTAACATTTGAACAGTTGCATTAATTGATGAAGCTTCTGCTATAAATTCATCTTCATTTGAAACAAGTTCTTTTGTCATTGAAACGCCATCTTTAACCCAAGAAAGTGTAACCGCAACATCTACATTGTTAGCCTCAGCGTTTTTGCAATGCCAACGGTATCTACCACCCACTTTTAACGAATTTAACACAACGTTGTCAGCAATTGTAAATGCCTCATAGACCGTTTCAGAAGTACCGTTTAGTTGTATTCTGCCATCTTTTAAATTGGTTATAAAAATACTTCTGTACCACTGTGACTCAAATGTAGGTGTTGGAAGTGCATTTTTAAAAAATCTTTCATCTTGTTCGGTTTTTCCGAATAACTTTAAATTTTCAAACGGTAAGTTTGAACTATCTTTTAAAACGATTGAGTTACCTTTTGCAGTATTTACTATTTTAAAAGGGTCAATTTTATCGTTGGTGTAATTAACAACAGCCAGCACATTAGGATATTTTGTTTCATCTGTCGAGTTGTCAGAAAACTCGCCCACCATATTGTTTTTTATTGGTTTGACATAATTAACAACCGCTTTTGCATTTGGGTATAAATTTTCATCGCTTGTTTCATCACTGAGGGCAGTTGTCATATTCTCTTTTGTTTGAAATTTTGGTAACTCTTTTTCAACCAAATCTAAAAACGCTTTATCAATCGTTGCAAAGTTTTCACTTATTTTATTAATATCTGCACTATCAGTTGAATTATCTCTAGACGGCAAATTTAATTCTAAAAACTCACTTTTGTTCATCAATAAATCACCTCGTCAATTAATTCTTCGCAATTAGTGTGTGCATATATCTTTTTTAAATCGGTTAATGTAACGCTACCATCATTATCTATATCGGCTCTTTTTTTTGCATTTTCATCGCCCTCAAGTCCCGAATATAGCCGTAAACAATAAATTACATCAACCACATCAATTTTACCATCATTGTTAACATCGCCTTTAAATTCAAGCATACATCACACCTCACGAACTATTGTTTTTTGATTAAAGCCACCATTGAATGTTAGTTCTTGCTCTAAAATCAAACCATATTTTTTAACTCTTGAACCATTTTCAAATAAATTAGTGTCTACTCTCACATAGTCATTCGGCTCAAGATGAAACATAGGTAAACCCTCGAATTCCATAGTGTAACAATTACGAGAAAACCAATTATTTAATTTTGATTTTCTTTCAAGCAACAAATTATCTTGAGAATTAAAGAAGTTGCAATTATTGTTTTCTACAAATTGTTCCCCGTCTTTTTCGTTGTTTATAAAAATCTCAACACTATTTAACGATGCAGGAATTATATTCAACGAATTTAAAACAGTTAATGCGTTTTTGTTTATGGTTTTTGGCAAGAAACTATTTTCATTGCTTGAATTTATCTCTATTTTACCAAAGTCCTTGTAAAAAAACCTGTTAACAGTTGTACTACTTCCAATGGTAAAATTTTCATCAGGTGTTGATAATGTGTACTTGTTTTCTTCATCTAATTTAACATTGTACTGAGAAAACGAAAAACTTGAAATATCCTTACCTTTTGTAAGTCGTGGATAACTTTTCATTATATCCCCAGTAAATTTAGGTGTACTACTGTCAGGATAACGCAAAAAACTATAAAACTCAACTGGTGTAGCTTCTCCGTCTGTGGCAAAATCCAAGAAATAATTTGCAGATGTTAAAATATTTTTTAAAATGTTTTTTGTGGTATCACTAAATAATGTGATGTGCGACATAGCAAAGTTTAATGTGCTTTCGTTATACAAATTTGCTTGTGTTTGCGAAATTGCATTAATCATAAAATTATTATCTTTGAAATTTGCTCTTTCAGATAACAAAAAATATCTCGGTATGTTTCCAAAATTTATACCACTTTCAAAACCTATCTCTTGCGGAGAGTTTAAAAAAAACAAAAAATCTCTCGCAGTCCATCTGATTTTTTGGTCTTTGACTTCAGGCTTATCCACTAAAAACATCATCGGCATTTCAATTGTTTCTGTTTGTGGCTTTTTTAAGACATCTCGCCAAGTCATACCATTACTAAACAAATCATTCCAAGTGTATTTATACACATCTTGCCAAGTGTTAATGAAACTTAACGATTGTTCTATTGTCAATCGCACTTTCAAAAACGGCTTAATATCATTGTATTTTATAGCCTCGTTGTTAGTGTCTAACTCGCCAAGGTATATTTCTTCCCAAGCAAGTTCTAAAAACGGCAAATTGCGACCTACAGGGTCAATTCCACGCTTGAATGTAAAATTGGTTATATCCTTTGCAGTCCATTTGATAATTGAAGCATCTTTTTTAGTTACTTCAATTTTAAAATCTGTTTTCGGTCTTATGTTGCTATTCATAATCGAAACAAATTTATCACTTACACTTATCATCAATTCACCGCCATTTCAGTTACTATTATAACATTTTCTTCGCCAATGTCAATAACAGAAAAACCGCCATTGTAATAGTGAGTTGGTACGCTATAACCATTAATTTTTTCAAGTGTAGTTGATGGTGTTGCACTTATCATATTACCACGATAAAATTTCTGGATTTTTACCATACCCTCTGTATGTGAAAAATACTTCATATAAAACACATAGCCGAAAGTGTCAAACCATCTGTTAATCTCCCACCATTTTTTGTTTTTTAATTTACCAAATTTAATTTCTGTCTTGTATTGAGTTCTGCCGACTTGTTGTATCATCATTGTTGCGTTGGCATTTCTGCCACCATCTACTAAAAATTCATTAGTAGATGGCAATTCAACAGGTGCAGGTAAAACCAACACATTGTTGAGTGTGTTGTCATCGTTTACACTTGTTCCGATTTCAATATAATTTTCGTGTGTGTTAATAGGCATTAGCAAAACCCCCAAATACTGTCTGTGTGCCTACTGCATTTTCATTGTTTCTTACGGCTCTTAAAACTTCTCTGCCGTCAATTATAACTGGCACTTCAATTCTGCCGTTAAAACCACCATTCATAGTAGCAACAACTTCAGCAACACTTTTTCTAATAGCATCAAGAGACAAATTACCAACCGAAGTTGAAGATGTAGTTTCTGCAAAATAAGGTATTGTAGGATTTATAGCCATTTGTGGAGTTGAAATTGTACCCATTCCAAATTCTGTCTCTAACAAAGCATTTGAAACATTACCCAATGCATTTGTTACTACATTTTCATTTCCTGTGATACCTTTGGCGAGTCCTAACATAAGATTTTCGCCTATTTCATCTCTAAAAACAGTAGATGGAGAATGAATACCAAAAAGATTTTTTATAAAATCGGTAACATTTCCTACCCATCCGCTTATTTTGTTTTTTATCCACGACAAAGAACCTGAAATGCCATTCCATAAACCCTGAACAATATTTTTACCCATATCTCCGACTTTAGATAAAATACTTTTCATTCCATTTATAACAGACTCTAAAAGTGTTTTACCTGATTTCACCAAATTAGGTAAATTTTTATTCAAAGTTTTTACAATACTTGTTATAATTTGTGGTACTGCTAAAACCAATCGGGGTAACGCCTTTGTAAGACCCTCAACTATTGCAAGTAACAAAGAAAAAGCACATTCTATCAATAAAGGCAAATTTCCTAAAAGTACATTTATCATTGTCTCTATTATGGTTGGTAAAAACTCTACAAACTCAGGAATTGCATTTGTTATACCTGTAATAACTCCAATAAGTAATTCAACACCTGTACTAATTATCAATGGTAAATTTTCAATCAAAACTGTAACTATTGTGCTTATAATTTCAGGTAACATTTCAATTAAATTTGGTAACGCTTCTATCAAACCCTCAATTATACTTAATAATACTTTAATGCCAGTATTTAAAAATTCTGGTAACGCCTTTACAATTTCTGTTATAATAGACAAAATACCATTTACCACAACAGGTAACATTTCTTCAATTAAAACAGGTATTTGAGGTAATAAACCCTGAACCATTTGCAAAACGCCTTGTGTTGCATTTGTTATAACAGGCATTAAATTTCCTAAAAATGTACCAACACTTCCTATAAAGTTTTCTAACAATTTACCAAAATTCTGTGTAGGGTCAGCAATTCCAGTTAATAAGTTTTGCCAAGATGCCTTCATTGCACTTGCAGAACCTTGTATTGTTGTACTTGCTTCTTTTGCCGTTGTTCCTGTTATGCCTAATTCCGTCTGCATAACGTGAATAGCTTGTGTTACATCAGCAAAGGAAGATATATCATATTTTATGCCTGATATTTTTTCGGCATCGTCAAGAAGTCTTTGCATTTCTTCTTTTGTGCCACCATAACCAAGTTTTAAGTTATCAAGCATTGTATAATTCTGTTTTGCAAATCCTTGATATGCATTTTGTATCATCTCCATAGATGTACCCATTTTATTCGCATTATCGCTCATATCAATAATTGCTTGATTTGCATACTCTGTCGCTTTATCGGTATCTCCCCCAAGAGATTGTAAAAGAGAAGCAGAAAAACTCGTTACAGTTGACATATATTCATTCGCAGAAAGTCCTGCTGATTGATATGCTTGGTCTGCATATTCTATAAGTTTTTTTGAACTATCTTTAAAAAGCGTTTCAACTCCGCCTACAAGTTGCTCATACTCTGCAAAGCTATCTACTGCCATTTTAGATATTGCAACAAATCCACTTGCCGTAGCAACTCCAATAGCACCTATGGCTTTCGTAAGCGTTCCTATTTCACTTTTAACCTTGGATACACCACTTTTTATACCACTTTCATCTACTTTAGTGGTTAAAATGATACTACCATCACTTTGACTAATAGCCATTAGTTATTTCTCCTTTCTATTCAAAAAGTGAGAAAAATTCTTCTTCTTCTTTTGTGAATTTTTGTTTTATTTCTATTATATCAAAATTTTCAGAATAAAAATGTTGTTCTTGTTTATCTAAAGATATACCTTTTGATATTTTTAACCTTATTTGAAGAACTGTATAATAAAAACCACTCTTTATTTCTTTAAAAGCACTTAAAAAAGTCCACCAATGAGTGTATTTATTTGGTGTTCTAATATCATAACCTAAAATTTGAATTAAAGCTGTTGCAATCAAAGGAAAATCTTTCACAAAATCCACTATAGGTTTTTGGTTTTTTTTGTTTCGTTCTTCGACTCCACCATTTATTATATTGTTCATTTCTTTGATGGCTGTTATAATATGCTCTTTATCCAAACTTAATATTTCTTCGTGTTCTTCATAAAAAATAATTAAAGCACAGGTAATTTGACTTTCAAAATCCAATTCATCATCATTTAATGCGTTAATACAATCTAAAACAACTTGATAATCGCATTCATTAGTAATGTTGTATTTTTTTTCACTTATATCAACGCTTGTAGGTAATTGCCACATCATTTCTTTATATATTTTGCGGTATGAGACAACATTTTTTCAGCGTTTTCTCTTGCCTTTATATTAGTTTTGTCAATCGCTTTAGCTACATCAGGAAGAAACGCATTTAAGAAATAATATGGATAATACTGATTTTCTGCAATAGAAATAGGAGAACAATACTTAAAAATTTTTTCACTCGCACCATCTCCAAACAATACATCAAATTCGCCTTTGATTTTTAAAGATGTATCATTTTTGATTTTTTCTATTATGTCGCACAAATTATCGGAATTTACAGAAATATTCTCATAACCCTCAAAAACTTTTTGTATGTTGCTTTCAAGTTTCAAAAGTTTATCATAAAAATCTATATCGTTAGGATTGAACGATATTACGCAAATGTCACCATTATCAAACGGCAATTCAAAATCGATTTTACCTGTACTTAATGTTTTCATATTGTTATACTCCTTTATTATGAAAAATTCCCCTGCACCACGCAGGGCGAGGGGAAATGTTTTTAATTTTTCTTATAATCAAACTGCATTATTTGATGTGAATGTTGGTTTTTTATCTGCACCGAGTGTTACTGTACCCCTGTCGATATCATTTGAATAAGTAATCTCAATTGGCATATCAACATAAGCACTACCACCGATTGAAGTTATATTGATTGTGCAGTTCTTTTGAACTTCTGCATCAAATGTTGTTGTTTCACCGATATAAGCATAAACAATAAGCACTTTAAATTTGGAAAGTAATTCAGGCTTTTTGCTCTGCCAAATTTCGTGAAGTTTAAAATTGAGTTTTGAACCGCCTTTTACTGTGTTCGGGTCGAAGCTCTGCGATGGCTCCCATTTTGTAACAGATGTTTCTGTAACGCCTGTTACATCGGTTGTTGTTTCTGTGTTTGGATTAAGTTCAATTGCACTATCCTCAACACCACGACCAACTAACTCCCATTCAGGCGTTGTGTCGTTATCGCTAACATCAACAAATGTCATTAAAAGTTTTCGTGGTGCTTTAGTACCAGCACCAACATTAAAATCTGTATTTGCCATTGTGTTTTATCTCCTTTGCATTAAAATTGTCCGCTTTGTAAAGCGTTGTTTAATGTACGATATAATTTGTCTTTCTGTCCTGCTTGTTCTGCCTTAACATCCCATTCATAAGTTGAATATGGGTTTTTCTTTTGAAAGTTGAAACCCTCACCGTAATAAATACGGGTGGCGTATGGCGTTTTATAATGAATATAAAAAGCACCTAAAACTGCCGTGTCTTGCATTACGCCTGTATCTCGTGGAGTATACGGGTCAATTAACCTTTTCCACTCGTTAGAAACTAACAACCCAAATCTATCACCTGTGACTTTTTCAAGGATTTTCGGCTCATTAAGGTCAATTCGTAAATTCATATTCTATCGACTTTCTTTCTGCTCTGTTTACATAGCGTAAACGAACTGTTATGAAATAACCAACTGTATTTTCTTCAGGGTTTACATAGCGTATCTGCGGTACAAATGGGTTACATTCAATGCTAACGATTTTCTCGCTAATATCAGGAAAATTATTTGTGTTGTTTTGTGCTTCAACCCAATCACAAATGCTTGTGACTTGCTCAAGTGTTAAAACATTTTCATTCTTTGATGGTGAGCTATCATCATTGACATCATACCACTCATAACAGTTTATTTGAAAATCTTCATAAACTGACGGATATGGTATAATCTCACATTGATAGTTGCCATAAACATCTAAACCATCTTGATATTGGTGAGTGGGCGATGCACCTTGCGGGAGAATAACCCTAACACCTCTATCTTCAGTTGATGCTATGCTCCATAAGTCAGCAAGTTCAGGGCATTGACGGAAATATTCAAATAATTTCGCATATTTTTGTTTTTGCTCCACTCAATCACCCCACATTTGCCATTTGCACATTGTCAACTGACATTCCGTTAATGTTAGCAGAAACAGAACGAACAACCATTCCATTGTCTGCATATTTGCTCTGTAAATCCGAAAATTCACGGCTTGTTGTAACTATATCTTCCACTTCATCAAAAACAATAAAATCACCAATTTGAACTGTGAAAAAATCTTCTCTCAAATCAACAGGAATAGTTGCATATTCCAATGGTGATTTATAACGCTTTACATCTTTCGTAATAATCGTTTGAGCGTTTACAATGTTTTCAATCGTGCCATCTGCTCTACTCACAACACCGCCCTGAATGTTGCAAAGGTCAATTACAAATCTGTCAAAGTGCCTTTCTTCAACCGCAGTTTTTGGAATATCATTGTAAATTGTTACTTTCTTTGTAAACAAATCTGTCAAGACATCGCCCCCTTGTAGAGTATGCTAATACCATTTTTGGTTTTAACCACATACAACGGTTCAAAAATCCTTTCAAGGTCGTTTGCGTAGTCATCCGCAGTCTTAACCGCATAACTTTCGCTTTCGCTTACGCCCCCTGCCGATTGGCTCTTGCTTTGTAATGTCTTTGCAACGGTGTTTGTTGAAATATAGTCAAGTAAATCTGCACAAACAGTCTTTACTATTCTCGGTATTTCTTCAAACGCTTCAAGCCTTGATTGTGTGCGAGTATCAATCATTGCACACGCTCTGTCAATATTACGATTAAAGGCGGTTTCGTCAATTATATTACCGCCTAATTCCTTGTATTCGGTATAGGTAAGATATATCATTGAGTTTAACCGCCTTTCAATTATTCTTCGTCAGCTTTATCTGACTTTGTTTTCTTTTCCTTTTTAGGTTTATCCTCGTCAGGAACTTCAACAATCAGTATTTCTTTTCTTCTGTTTTGTGTGGTGGATAATTCTTTAATACGAGATGGGAGAACGCTTAAACCCTTTCGTGGGTAAATATCATTCTCACGATACTCAAAGTCACCATCCTGCATATCCGTAAAATACTTAATTACTTTATACAAGATTAAGCACCTGCCCCTGCAGTGAACTGTGCAACAACAACCTTTGCAGAGTTTGTAAGAGCCGCTACATAATGCTTATCAGCAGAAATGAATGTTGTCTTGTTGTGTGTGTCTCTTTCGGTTTCAACATTTGTTTCTCTCTTTGTGTAAATGGTAATTGCAGGAACATCGTCCTCTGTTCTTTCGTCTGTTTCAAGTTTAACAATAGGACAATTATATGTGCCTTCGTTGTCAACAACTCTACGAGAAGGAACAATACGAGTATTGGCAATCATACCAATTTCGCCCTTCATAATTACCTGTGCGTTGTATTTATCAGCAGAGATAAAGTTTTCATCAAGTCTAAGTGTAGATACCTGTTTAGGATTGATGAACATAACTTTTTCTGTGTTCATTTCTTCATTGAAAAGGTCGATAGCATTTACAACGCCTGCATAACTGATTTCTGCTTTTGCGTCATAAGTGTTTTCAGCAGTACCAAGAACTGCTACACAATCGCCCTCAACCTTGCCACGAATAGAAAGTGCTAACTGTGAAGTAATTTCGCCAACAGGGTTACCATAAGCAGAAAGAACTGCCTCATCAGTAATTGTAACACCCTTTGCAGCTTTCTTAACTTCATATTCAACTGCATCAGTTGTTAACTGTGCATCGCCAATGTCCTCACCTTCAGGAACATCTACCGCATCGCCAATATAGTTGTAATGAGGTACTGTGATTTTACTTCCTGGCTGACCTGCAAGAGTTGTATCAACCTTTGCAAAAGGTGTAACAACAATAGCATTTTCAATCTTTGCAGAAATCATATCAGCCATAACTTCAGGATTGATAAGGTTTTCTAATTTTGTCATTGCCATAATTTAATATCTCCTTTTTTAAGTAGTCAATTCATTATACAAGGCTTGATTTTCGTTGTAAATCTGCAATCTTTCTTTGTAAGACATTTTGTTAAAATCTTCTTTGGTTACAGGATTACTACCTACGCCCTGCGGTCTGCCCCCCTGCAACTTAACGGCTGTAACACCTGTAAATGCGGTGGCATCGTCTTTGGTTAAATTGCGCAGAATATCAACTGCGGATTTGCCCTTGTTTTCCTCTTTGGCGAGGTCTTGCCTAAAAAGATTGAAGTAATGGCTCTTTACTGCATCGTGGCTGAATTTCTTTTCGCCAAGTGCTTCATTGAAAAGTCGCTCATCACTTTCCGCTTTTTCTCTTGAAATTCTGTCGGCTTCCGCTTGTTTTGCATCTGCATCAATCTTTGCTTTTAATGCTTCAAGTTCTTTTTTAACATCTTCATTGCCGTTTGCGTTTTCATTCAGTTTTGAAACCTCGCCTTCAAGGGTTTTCTTTTCGCCCTTTAAGGTTTTAACTTCTTCGACCTTTGCATTAAAATCAGCCTTTGCAACAAACTTTTTGCCAAGTTCAGCATTAAACTGTTTCATTGCATCGTCGGTAACTGCATCGCCAAACAACTGTGTTAAAATTTCTTTCATATCGTTTCTCCCTTTCGTGCTATCCTTTTATGGTAGCCAGTCCTACCTTTGCACCGTTTATTTATATTCCGCTAACAAAGCGGTATTAAACGAATAAGAGTAGAACATTACAATTCTACTCTTACATTATAGCATATTAAATTGGTTTTGTCAATAGGCGGTTAATCGCACGGATATTTTTGCTTTATAACTGAATGGCTTTTGATTTCGTCATCTATTTCAAAAACATCGCTATATGGATTTGCTTCTTCATCTTCACAAATAGTCAAGATTGAATTTGCTGTGCCTTTCTTTTCAATTTCAATCCACCAAATAGCAACAAAATCGCCTAAAATTGTTTTCTTCGGATAACCAATGCGAATTACTGTTCCGTCAACAAATCTAATTCGCACATCACTATTATAACAACCGATTTCATCTTCTTTGTACTGTGAATTTTCGATTTCTACTAAATCATCACTTGCACCATAAATTTTTACTTTCATTCCCTCACCTCATCATTTTGGGGTGTGCAAACAACCTTCAAATTCTGCATTAAACCCTTTTCAAACCATTCTTTGCCTGTTGCGAAGTGCTTTCCGCTCGCCATATCAAGAACGGAATAAAACTTTTGTCCGTTATCCTCAAATTCTCCATCAATGACAAACAAAGCACCATTTATTTTACTTTTCAGCGTTGTGCCTTTCATTTCTCCCTCTCCTTCCTTTCCTTTGCTACGAGGTAGCGGATAAAATCACTAATCGTTTTGCCGTGTTCTTTCGCATCTCGTTTGATTTGTTGCTTTTCTTCTTTGTCGCATCGTAATAAAATCAATTCGCCTTTCAAATTATCACCTCATTAAAATTTGTAGATATAAGAAACATAGAACTTACCACTTTCTTTGTCATAATGAACACCATTGAATTTCTTGTATGCAGTGTTCTCATAATCAGCACCCATTCTTGCTTCTCTAATTGTGTTAAAATACTGTCTGCTTTCTCTTGTCCAATTCTTCATTTTTAATACCTCATCTTTCTTTATTCAAGGCTCTTTCCTTAACCTTGTATATACATTATACCACTTGTATATACATTTGTCAACCCCTTTTCGCAAATTTCTCAAAAATTTTTTAATCTCCCCGACAGAGCGAAAATAAACAACCTTTAAATATCTCTATTTATCGCTTAAAACCTCATAAATAAAGGGGTTTTGGTACTTCAATAAATAACATAAACAAATTTCTATATACTGCCTTTTATAATTATGATAATATCGTTCTTAAAAATTTTTGCTAAAAATATTATTTATTATTTATTATATACCCCAAAACCCTTATAAATAAAGGGTTTTATATAATAAATAACTAATAAATAGCAGGTAAATAGCAGGTAAATAACATTATAAACAACAAAAATCCCCTGCTTTTTACGGCAGGGGTGTGGTTATGTTTTGGGTTTGCGTGGTACGGACATTCGCTTTCTATCTTCGGGAATACCCGTTATCTCGGTTATCTCTGCATACTTCCCTTGATATGCCTTTATACGCTCATTGCAACGCTTTACAAGAGCTTTGTCACCACTTGCCTTTGCTAAATCCCTTGTGGTTTTTTCGTTGCGTACAGCCGTTTCTAAC
>JAZQYO010000030.1:0-146204 GCA_045633565.1 Clostridia bacterium
AGCAAATACAACCGATGAAGACTTTATGAACGCACTTGAAATCGGTATGCCCCCTACGGGAGGTATCGGCTTCGGTATTGACAGAATGTGCATGCTGCTCACAGACTCTGCAGCCATCCGTGATGTTCTGCTCTTCCCAACCATGAAGCCACTTGATAAGTAAGTAATTTTTAAAAGGGTGATTAAAATCACCCTTTTTTCATTCACTTTTCATATTAAAATACTTGACTTTTTTTGTCTTATGTAGTAAGATTGATTTACATAATTTATGGTGGAGATACAGATATGGAAAAAAAGTTTTACCAGGAATATAAAATAACCGAGTTTAAGTTCTGGCAGAATTTCTGGGATTATTACAAGGTGTATATGCTGTTTGCCGTTATGATAATAGCGATGGTTGTTGTGGGAGTTAAAAGCTGTGTAAACAGGGTGGACAGTGACCTTACGGTAACATATTTCGGCGAGAGTGCAATGCTGGCTGTTGATAATTTTGAGGCCTGTCTTAACAAGTGGGCAGAGGATATTGACGGTGACGGGCAGGTTACGGTCCAGATTTCAAACTATCCATTCGGGCAAGGGGAGAATGCTGAAACGGTTACTGCGATTCTGCAGAAAATAGATGCAGACCTTATTGCCGGTGACCCGTTTATTCTGATGACGGACGAGGTTTTTATAAACCGGTTTGTCAACATGCAGTCCCTTCAACCGATTGATGAGATTGTAGATGAAATGGATATCCCGGAAGAATATGTAAAGCGAGATGCCCAGACAAACAAGGTTGTGGCGATTGATATAACCGATATGCCGATTGGGAGTGTTGCGGGCTTTATGCCGGACAAAAGAATGTATATCGGAATGAAGGTTCTGCCTTACAGCAAGATGGATGATGAAAACTATATGGCACTTCATAACCAGGTTGTTAGGATAATAAAAAATATGCTTGAAATGTAAAAAAGTCTGTGCATAGCACAGACTTTTTTACATTTATAATTATATTGCGTTTATTATTTCTGCTCCGCCGACGAGGATGTCTCCGTGATAGAACACAACCGACTGACCGGGAGTGATTGCTCGTTGAGGCTCTTTAAATTCCACAATGATATTTTCGCCATCGGGGAATACCACTGCCTTTGCAGGCTTTGCGGCATATCGGATTTTAGCTTCTACCTCAAGTGGGGAAATAAGGTTATCGGCGATTTGAAAATTGGCATTTTTTGCAAGTAGCTTTGATTTAAAAAGATGCTCGTTTTCACCTAAAATTACACGGTTTTTTTCTGCGTCTAAACCAACAACATATTTTTTGCCGTCAGAGGCTATGCCAAGGCCTTTGCGCTGACCAAGTGTATAACCGGCAATCCCGGTATGATGCCCCAGAATATTCCCCTCCGGGTCAACAATTTCACCGGGGATTAATGCATCAGGATTATGCTTTAAAAGGTAATCCTTTACCGATATATCTTTTAAAAAACAGATGTCCTGACTGTCCGGACTGTTTGCGGCCGCAAGACCGTGCTCTGCCGCAATTTCTCTGATTTGAGCTTTGGTAAACTCACCAAGCGGCATAAGAATTTTTGAAATCTGCTGTTGCGTGAGAGTCCAGAACATATAAGTCTGGTCTTTTGATACGTCGGCGCTTTTTTTAAAGGTCAGCCTGCCCGACTTCTCATCACGGACGACAGAGGCATAATGACCGGTAGCAATATAATCGGCCTTGTTACCGATATAATCTATTGCGGCGCCAAATTTAATATTTTTGTTGCATAAAATACAGGGATTTGGAGTAAGTCCCCGGCTATATATTTCCAGGAAAGGACCGGTGACGGTGGCTTTAAACTCTTTCCGGAAATCTATTACCTCGTGAGGGATATCAAGGTGACAGCAAACCTCTGCGGCATCGTCAGTATTTTGCTCATCGGTGAGAAAAAGAGTAAACCCGGTGACATCATACCCCTGCTCTTTTAACAATAAAGCTGCAACAGCGCTGTCAACACCACCGCTAACGCCAATATAAACTTTTTCAGCCACGATACCACCTCACCTTATGCTTTGATTACATATGTTTAATCATATATTAATTATCGCACAAAGTCAACGGTTTTTCAATAGATTTTCAGGAAAAGGGATAGCAGCAAGGCTGTTGATGTGGCAATACCTGCAAAAAACCAAAGGGTTTTTTCAGAGGTTTTTTTTCTTTTTGAGGTTATTCTTCTGCGGCTGGGAATACGATTTGCATAGCTGTCTATAATTTCCTGAGCCTCTTTTACAATATCTCTGTTATCTGACATGTCAAGCCCTCTCATGATTTATTAATCCTTTCACTCAACTTAATGGCAGTTACCATCATATCATCCTGCGGTACGCCTTCGGCAACCGCTGACATTATTATATTGTCGGCAATATCTTTACCTGAGGTAACTTCCATAAGCTTTAAAATATTTCCCACACACTCTTCGCCTTTTTTTCGGTCGCCGATACCATCAGTAATTCCGTCGGTCATCATGACAATATAGCTTGTCCCGCTTAAAAAAACTGTCTGCCGGGGTGCACAGTCTATATCAAGAACGCCGAGAGGAATGGTGTTTTCGCGGATGATTTCCACTTCATCGCCGGTTTTAACTATACTCGCAACTGCGCCGGCTTTTGTGAAATCCGCCCTGCCTGTAAACAAATCTACCGACAGGCAATCGAAGGTTATGCATCGTTCGTCCATGCTGCTGCTTATAAGACCGCCGTTAATTATTTTAAGTACACTTTGCGGTTTAAACCCGCTTAAAATGAGGGTTTTGAAAAGGCGGATAACTTTCCCCGAATCTTCGTTTGCCTGTGCACCTGTCCCCATTCCGTCGCATATAAGACAGTAAAAAGTTCCTTCGGGGGTCACAAACCACTCTGCGCTGTCACCGCTTTGTCTGGAACCGTGTTTGTTCATTGTAATTATAGACACATCATAATCAAACATAAGGCTTTCCTGGAGTTTGATTACAAACCCGTTTCCGGTGCGATATTCGTCGGATATGCACATTTTTCGTCCGGTAAGTTTTTCGGCTGTGGGAATAATATCAAAAAGGATTTCTTTTGACGTGCGGAGAGTAATTTCAAACCGACCGCAGTCATTCATTATAATGCTTATTTCCGGGGATTTTATACCATTTGCCGAAAGCTGCCGGCACAGTTCGCTTTCAAGCGAAGCAAAATCAGGCCGAATATTTATGATTTTCTCCTCTTTGGAATTTATAATTTCAAGAAAATCTGCCCAACCGTCGGAAAAATTTTTGGCGTAAAGGTCAACTCGTCTTTTGATAATACCTTCACGTTTTAAAACTCCGTAAAGCTCTCCGGCAGTTTCGCGAAGGGTATCCCCACGGACGCATCTGCCCGATATATGCTCACTAAGCTGGTCGGCTTTTTCTTCAAACAGGGCAGCAGTCACTTTTTCAAACATGGCATTACTGCCTTTTATGTTCTTGCTCCAACAGTATTTATTTAAACTGCAACCGTCGCAGACACGTGCGACAAGTCGCTCTTTTATAAGCTTTTTTTCGTCCTCATCCTCTGAAATTTCCGGTGGAGAATATGCCTCTGCAATAGCGGAAGCAGAGTTGCGAAGTGAGGCGAGTGCTTCGCCAATAGTTCCCTTAAGCCTCATTACAAATCCGCCCGCAGCATCATACACGGGGCAACGTATGCTGAATTTTTCAAAATAGGAGAGCACTTTCTCGGGCGTGAAGAAGAAGATTAAACCGGCTGCAGCTATTTCAATAAGATTAACCAGAACAATTGTTGAAGAATTATAGTATCCCGTAAAGAGTGAATTTGCAAATGCAGCGGATAAAACAACACCTATCTTACCAAAAATATTCATAATTCCCGCAATAAGTCCCATAAATCCGTAAACACCCGTAAGGGCAGGGGCGTCACCCTGACTTATTCCTGCTATTATTCCAAGAGCAGCTCCGACTGCACCGGAAATGCCTATACCGCCTTTGTAGGCAGTGAAAAGAATAATATACATACTGAGTACATTTGCCGGTTTAATGCCCCAAAAATTTATTCCCTGAAGACCTGCCACTACAGCACCTGCCATTATTGCTACTGCAACACTGTCCTCATCTGTTATTATTTTCCAGCCTCTTTCGGCTACGTCTGAAGCTTTTGAAAACACTATACACAGTCCGCCTGCGGCGAGTGCATCGGTAACAGATGTGATGAGTGAATAATAAAAAGTTCCGCTGAAAAAAGAGAAAATAAGCCCGGAAAACAGGGTGCAGCCTGTAGCCATTCCGGAAACAAAGCCTACCTTTTTCCAAGCATAATTTCCGCAAACCTTTTTTAGGGTAAAAACAAGCAGTATTCCAAGAATGTGTGATATTCTGCCGGCATCCGAGCCCATTAAAAGCGTGCCGGCAACACTTGCGGCAAAAATGGTATAATACTTGTCCGCACAAATATTTGCCGCATACCATGCAATTCCAAATGGAGCCATACTTCCTAAAACGGTCACACGGGAAATCATAACTGCCATAGCTGCGATAACTGCAGAGCTGTGTGAAAAAATCTCTGCTACCCGGCCTGCTTTGTCCGGTCGTCGTTTATATGTAACAATTTCTTCTGTATTCATCTTCCATAGACCTCCCATATTCATACTATACAACACAAAATTTACAAAAAATGTAAAAATATGGTAATTATTACTTTTTTTCTTCGACAAATTCTGACAGTGCGCTTTGCACAAGGGATGATTAAAAGGTGGTTGTGTGATAGAATATAAAAAAGGAGGGGTTATATGAAAAAAAGCAACATAAGAGATTACGGAGTGTCGGCATTCAGGTACTATGCCATGGCGGAAAAAAACAAAAAGTCTCTCATTTTACCTGAAAATGAAAGACTTGCAAGCGGGTGTATACTTGATATTCTGGCTGTTGAAAAAACGCTGCGTGACCTTGAAAAAACAAGTGAGGGGGAGCAAATGCTTAAAGTGCTTAAAACCGTGTATTTCACCATGCCCGAACGGAATTTGAAAAAAGGGGAAATTTCTAGCAGGGTAATACTTGCCGGAGAAAACATACACGCCAGTGAGGCTACAATTTACCGGATTTTAAACCGGGTCACTAACCTTTTTGCTCAAAATCGTGGTCTGAGGGTTTCTCTTTTTTGAGATATATTTTGAAAATTATTGCAGCAATAAGACATTCGGTGAAAATTACCACTGCTGCCTGGCGGAGATATTCAGTCATAACAAAGGATTCATAGCTGAAAGTGCCTTTGCCTGTAAAATATGCCATTATCAATAAAACAGCCGATAAAATACTGCCGACAGTGAGCATGCCTGTCGGCAATATTTTTTTTATGCGGTTGTACATAACTCACCAATCCTTTCATTAAACAATCATACAACAAATTGTGACACCTTTCAATGATTAATTGTTTCCTTCTACGGCAATTTCTGTCCTAAAATGTAAAATATTTACAAATATGTAAAAATTTGTATTTTATTATCAAACGGTTTTTCTTGCACAAAAGAAATGAATAATGTAAAATAATTATGTAAGGAGAGTGGGGAAAATGAACAAAAAACTTTGCGTTTCAAGAAGAATTACGGGCATTCCGGGCAGGCTGGATTATTATCTGACCGAAAGCAGATATGAGGATAAAAATGAGGGTATAAAAACAGTTGTTTTTGGCGTGGAAATAAACAAAATTCTTTTTGACAAAGAAGGAGCAGAACAGGTTTATAAATGCCATGTCGGTGATTTGTCGCCGGAAAAAAACAGGGTGATTGACTTTTTATATATGCTGGGTGAAATGGAAGCTATGCCTGAAAGTCTTGAGGATATAGCGAACGATTTTGTAGATGACGATTTTTTTATAAATTTTAATATGATGCAAAAATCCGCCTGACGGCGGATTTTTTTGCTTGATTTAACTTGAAATACAGGGGGTATTGTGGTAGAATGAGTTTGCAATGCAAACTCAATGAATAGTGAAAAATGAATAGTGAAGAATTAATGAACAAATGCTCCACATTTGAATTAAAAGAAAATTGCATTGCGATTTTCAACCACAATTATTCATCATTCATTATTAATTATTCATTAAAAATCAGTGGCATCTTTCCTGTTACCCAATTATAGAATAATTGTATAAATGGAGGGTTTAAAATGGTAACGTTAATACTTGAGAGACATGGGCAGAGCGAAGGGAACACAAAAAAACTTTTTACCGGTCACGCCGATATCGGACTCACTCCGTTTGGTAGAGAGCAGGTGAACAAATCGGCGGAATATATTGCGGAAAATTATAAGGTTGACAAAATATATTCCAGTGATTTAAAAAGAGCCGTTGAAACAGCAGAATTTGTGGCTGAAAAAACAGGACTTAAGATAATAAAAAGTGCAAAACTCAGGGAACTTTATGCGGGCGAATGGGAGGGCAGAGAGTTTGATGAAATAGAGAAAAACTACCCTGAAGACTGGAAAGTTTGGCGTAATGATATCGGAAACGCAAGATGTACCGGCGGTGAAAGCGTGAAAGAACTTGGAGAAAGGTTTATATCTGCAATCACCGAGATTGCGCGGGAAAATGAGGGAAAAACAGTGCTTATAACAACCCACGCAACTCCTATCAGGGTTACTCAATGTCTGCTTGGCGGCCATATGCTTGGTGAAATGAAAAATTTGCATTGGGGAGCAAATGCTTCCATTACAGTTTTGGAATATGATAACGACGGGTGGGAAATTGTACTGTCGGGGTATGATGACCACTTGGGTGAGCTTAAAACAAGTTTGCCGGCAAATGTATAAAAAATTAAGAGCTAAATTGTCATAGCAATTCAGCTCTTTTTGATATTATAATTCTTTATCAAAGATTTGGACTTTTCCGGGCATGAAAAGAGGAGCTTTGACATGAGTAACATTTTTGGTTCTGCAGGGATTTAAAGCATATTCTTTAAATCCGGGAGCAAGAGGCTCAAAACCGAGAACATATCGGTAAAATACATATACCGGAACTGCTGACCATGCGTGACAAAGCGAGCCCGAATCGTCAAAATCGACAGCGCCAAGCGCGGTTTCCCAGAGTGTAGATGCGCCGGAATAGAGCATACCGCCCCAAACCTCAGCAATCTCGTCCATTACTTGCTGGAGATATTCGTTGCCATCTGAGAGGAGAGCATTGTATTTGTAATATGATGTACTCAGGTCAGTTTTTATCAGACGTTCATCGCTCGAAATGAGCGCTTTTTTTATTGTATCGCTGACATCTGTGCAACATCCGGAAAGCAGAGCAAGGCTCTGAGTAAGCTCGTGATAGACTTCTGAATCCAGATATGTCTTAAACAGCCCCGCTTCTTTATCATAAAACATTTCACGAACAGCTTTTTTCATAGGCTCTGAGTCGCAAAGAGGCTCCAAACCCAGGTATGAACATATTTTATTGACTGAGTCCTGCGCCAAAATATAATACATACTCAAAACTGCATCGGGAGTGGCGGGCATATTCTTATCAAGGCTGCAACCGTGAAGACCTTCGTTCCACTCGTAAAAATGCCAGATGCCCTTTTTGATTTCTATGTAAGCTATATTGTCTTTAATGTTATAGGCATTTAATATTCTCTTTACATAAGGGAGCATTTCACCTGCAAAATCCACGTCTCCGCTGTAGAGAACATATTTTTCCAGAGCCATAATCCAGCAGAGAGAAAAACAGGGGATAGCACGCTCGTCTTTATTTGGGGAGGTTATTCTGAGCAGTCCGTTTTCCATCATACTGTCTGCCAGAAGACGGATTGAAGCCTTTGCAAATTCATACTCCCCGAAAGCATAGTATCCGCACATCATCTGCACAAAGGAGTCAAAACCGTATAGTGCCTGCTCTCTCCAGGGGCAGTCCTCGTAATGTTCGTGCATACAGAGCTTTAAAGTTTTTAAACTTATATCAAAGAGCTTGTTGCAGAAATAATCGTTACACTTAAAGTCTGCTTCCCGGCTCAATGGGTACACAGTGGGAATAAGCCCTGCTTTATGAAGTTTTATATCTGCAGTCATACCTGTTATGTTAAGCTGGAGATATCTCGCAGCAAAACGGCGGAAATATCCGGTGAACTGCTGTCTGCCTTCTTTGCATGTATAACGGCAGGCAAAGTTTTTGCCGTAATTTTCGGCACGGACTCTCATATCGTCCAGATGTTCTCCGTAGGCGATATCTATTACCGTGCCTGCAGGTGCATCTATGTCCATAGTGAAAAGGCCGGCATATTCGTCTTCCAGGTCAATTATCACGTATACGCCATCTTTGTTAAACTTTACGGTTGTGTTTTCTATCATTTCCCCACGGCTTCGCCAGGGAAGAACAGTTTCGTTTTCCAATACGTCTTTGCGAAGTCTCCAGGACATAAAGTCGGTTTGAACACGTCTTGCCGCATGTCCCTCGTTTGCCTTCAAGAGATAGCCTTGAGTTTTAATTAATCCGCGGACGCATTCTTGATGTTTTAAGGTGTTGACGGGCCGTTTCTCAAAAGGTGCATTTTCTGAAACTATTACCGGTTCCTGCCAGGAGGTGGGCTTTTCGCGTGCGTCAAAGTAATATGGATATCCTATCTGCCCGGTTATTCTTTCCATCTCGCCGCTTTTGTAGCAGGCAAGAGGACGCACCTTGGTTTCTTTGCCTGAAAGAATGATGGAGTCATCTGCCACAAGCGCAAATGCAAGTCCGGCCGGACGAGTGCAGTATGTGGATGCATTTGTTCCCTGATGGTATGCCCATACGAGGATTTCATTTTTGCCCTCTTTCAGAAAAGATGCCACATCTACCGTGTCGTACACCCTTTTGTTGTCCATAGACTTATACTGACCGGTGGAGACAAAGTTTTCATTTATATAGAGTACATATTCAGTATCACAATATATCTGCATCTGAGCATTTTTTACAGTAGATTTCAAAGTAAAATCACTATACGCTTCCATATACTGGTTGTCAAAACACTCACTCAGCCATATCTGGTTTGAACGGTTTATCATTTTTCTGTTTCCTCCTGATGACAAAAAGTGCAATATTTTAAAGGAATTACCCTTATTCATAATAATATATCGCAAAAAAAATGTCAATATAGAAAGTCGAAAATTTGAAAGTATATGACAAAATTTTGTGTGCCGGCAGCATCACAGAAAGTAAAGACTGTATTTTTATATTTCAAGAGTAGAAAAAGAGATGTCTTTATAGTAAATACGAAGAATGTCACGATAATTTTTACCCTGGTCGGCATAAAATTTTGCACCCCACTGACTCATGCCAACCCCGTGTCCGTAACCTACAACATCAAAAATAAAAGTTCCGTTTTTGCAGCTGAGAGTATAATTGTGAGAGCGAAGACCGAAAATGCGTCGAACATCAGTGCCCTTTAAAGCTTTGTTGCCAATGTGGCAGCTCAAAACAGCGCCACCCGAAGAACGGATTTCGTTGCCGTACCAGTCTGACGGATTTTTACCCAGCGATATGTCAGGATGCTCTGCGAGAATCTTTTGCCGGAACTCTTTTGCGGAAAATTGGGCGGTTGAACGGTAACCCGGAGCATTTACGTCAAGTGAACTGTCGGCATTTTGAAGATAGGGGACATTTCCGCCCCAGACATCCTCGGCACGTTCTGTTGTTCCGGAGGAAATTGCGTAAAATACTGCTGTAATAGGGTCACCTTCATAGGTCATATATTCACCTGCTGTTTCGGTAACAGAAGCGGTAATTTTCGACCAGTTTTTTTCTGCTTCTGATTGGGCCCAGCTTTTAAATCGGTCTTCTTTTGAAATCCAGGCTTTGCAGTGTGCGCTGTCGGTACATACATCAGCGCCGTGATGGGACTCAATCATATTTCCGCCCGACATCATTTTGTCAAGAACATAACTGCGTGAGGCAACGGCCTGAGCCTTTAATGCTTCAAGTGGGAAATTTGCGGGCATTTCTGCCGCAACAACCCCAAGCAGATATTCTTCGACAGACATGCTTTTTTTCTCGCCCGACTCTTTGAAATATACACTGACAGTTTTCCCGGGAATTTTCCCGGCGTCGAGGTCTGTTTGGGGACCTGCATCTGTAATTGCGAAGGTGAGAATTGCTGACGGAATCAGATATATTGTCAGCAAAAACAGAACATATATAATCGCAGCTTTTTTCATAGCACCTGCCACCTTTCTGCTAAATAATATGTAGGTGGACAAATATAAATGTATACAAAAAGACAATTAAAAAGTTGACATTATTGTGAAATTGTGATAAAATGATTAATGTATATACATTATAATAATAACTTATGTTAATATACAAAAATCTAAAAGGGCGAAATTGCCTTTAAAACAGAGAGGTTGCCGGACTATGAAAAAGACAAGAATTACTTTCATTTTACTTATCGCAGTACTTACACTTGCAATTATGCCGACAAGTGTATTTGCACTTGAGGGCGCAGGTGTGGCTGATGACCCGTTTGTTATTTCAAGTGCGGCGGATTTAGTCCTTGTGAAAAATGATTTGGAGGCACACTATCAGCTTGGTGTCAACATCAGCCTTTCATCTGAATGGTCTGCAATAGGTGATGAAAAAAATCATTTCAAAGGTGTTTTTGATGGTAACGGATTTACCATTTCCGGTCTTAATGTTACTGTATCAAAGAGTGATGCGGCAGCGGGCCTTTTTGCTTGCAACGAAGGTACTATTAAGAACCTGTCGGTAAAAACGGGTACAGGAATAGATGTTACTGCCAATGAAAGTGCTTATGTCGGCGTTATTTGCGGAAATAACATTGGTGGAACAATTGATAGTTGTCATGTTGAAGGAGATATAACCGTTTCTGCTTCAACCAGAGAAAATACATCCAACGTCTACGTAGGCGTGATTGCCGGAAAAAGCACAGGCAAAATTTCAAATACCAATGCAACAGGTTCTGTCAGCGTTACGGCAACTGCGCTTGCAGGAAACAAAACGAGTGCTGATCCCGTAAGGATTTATGCGGGCGGTCTTGTAGGTTTATCTACAGCAGCACAGGAATATAACTTTGCTGTAGTTAATGTTACGGCAACAGCAACCTCAGACACAGCATACTGCGCTCCGGAAGTTAAAGCCGGCGGTGCTATCGGTGAAAACACCGGAGATGTAATTGATACTTATGCAGCTGGTAATGTAACGGCATCTTCTACAAGTGCTCAGGCGCAGGCTTCAGCATACTCAGGTGGACTTATCGGTAAAAATACAGGTGAAATTACATACACAAATGCATCAGGTAATGTTACTGCGATGACAAACGCAACTTCTGCAAAAACTTATGCAGGCGGACTTATCGGATACAGCACAGGTGATATTAACGACAGCTTTGCAACCGGTACTGCTGATGCAAGTTCGACAACTGCGATGGATACTGTATATGCAGGTGGACTTGTAGCACTCCAAGGCGGACTCATTTCAAACTGTTATGCAGTAGGTGAAGCTACTGTTGATGTGGCAGCAACCAATGCTGTTTCCGGCGGTCTTGTTGGTTATACTGTAGTTGCAGCGGTAAATTCATTCTACAAAAATACCGGTTCATATATTCAGCTGGCTGGTTGCGGAACAGCAAAATCAGAAAGCGAAATGAAACAGGCAGCAAGCTACACAGGCTGGGATTTTGATAATGTATGGAAAATATCCGAAAACATAAACAGCGGTTATCCATATCTGTCAGATATTTCAAATGTTGATGTAACATTTGCAGATGCATCCTTTATTTATGATGGAACTCCAAAATCAATTACAGCAACGGATATTGGTGATGGCGTAACGATTGAATATAAGAACAATACTGCTACCGATGCAGGTGTTTACAATGCGGTTGCACTTGTAAGTGCACCCGGCTATGCTACAACAGTAAAAACTGCAAAACTGATAATTGAGAAAAAAGAACTGAAAGTCAGCGGTATTAAAGCTCACGACAAGGAATTTGACAATACAACGGCAGCAGAGGTAGATGTTTCTGAGGCAGTGCTTGAAGGCGTCATAGAAGGTGACGATGTCAGCATTGATGCAAAAAATACAGTAGCAAACTTTGCAACTCAGTATGTTGGCGAAAATATTGAAGTAACCGTATCGGGAATTAAACTTACCGGGGAAGATGCGGATAACTATGTTGCAGGTTCCTGCGTAACTACAGCAAATATTCTGGATGGTTCATTTGATAATGTTGTATTTGAAGGAAGCGGCACAATCGATGACCCATACGTTATATATCATGAGGATGAACTGAGTGCCATCAGAGGCAACCTCAAAGCTCATTTCAGACTTGACAACAACATTGAATTAACCGGCGAGTGGATTCCGATAGGCCGTATAGCACAGCCTTTTGAAGGGTCCTTTGATGGTAACGGATACACAATCAGCGGAGTTAGTGTACCTGAGGAGATTAACTACACATATTCCGGTCTGTTTGGTTATAATGCCGGAACAATCAGCAACCTTAATGTAGTTACTGAAAGTGATGTTTATACAACAGCAGACACCACATACATAGGTGCTATTGCCGGACACAACAGCGGAACAATTGCAAACTGTAGCGCAAGCGGAAACATTTCAACCAACCCGGTTTCTACTTACGTATACGTAGGTGGTATTGCAGGTTACAATGCCGGAACAATAAAATATTCCGACTCAAGCGTAAACATTTCTGCTGAGGGAACGACAGTTTATGCCGGTGGCGTTGTGGGTGAAAATGCCTATAGTGTAGAAGCAACAGGTTCAACCGGAACGGTTAATATTACAGACTCTCTGTTTGCTTACGCCGGTGGTTTTGCAGGTAACAGCACAGGAATAATCAAAAACAGTTATGCAAGAGGAAATGTAACTATATCGATAGGTGATACGGGCTTTATGGCTAATGCCGGTGGATTTGCAGGCCGTATCGAGGGAGGTAACATTCAGAACTCCTATTCTACAGGAGCACCGGTTATTTCAACTGATGACGCAGCACATCTCCTCACCGGACTTACGGGCGGATTTGCAGCATATAATTCCGGTGCAGTAACAGGCTGTTACTACGACAGCACCATCTCCGGTATGACAGATACAGACAAAGGAACACCGAAAACTACTGCAGAACTTAAAGCACAAGATACTTACACCGGTTGGGATTTTGCAACATGGAAAATAACAGAAAGCAAAAATGACGGATATCCGCATATCAAAAAGCTTTACACAATGACACAGAATGCAAAAATTGATTATGACAGTGCTACGGGCAGAATAACTGTAGATGCATATACAGATATTGAAAATGCATATCTGGTAGTAGCAAGCTATACAAATTATAATGGTGGTGCTCTGATAGATATTTACCCAATTGAAGATGTTACCATCAGAGAAGATGAGGTTTACACAGCTACTGTCAAAGAAGGCTTTATGACAACCCCTGGCGGTTCGGTTAAAGTTATGCTTTGGGAAAATCTTACAACCATCAGACCGCTTTGCTCGGCAAAACATGTTTATATAAGATAATAAAAACAGCCCCCGTTCGCGGCGGTTGGTCTTAGGGACCAACCGCCAAACGGGGGCATTTTATATAGTTATTTAATAAGGATACATCTTCGTTGCTCCAAAGAGGCAAGATCATCTTCGCTGCTGACGGGAATATCTTCAAAGCTGCCACAGTGTGCGCAAATCAACCTGATTCCGCCGTCAGAAAGTTTAACGTTCATTTCACAACTTCCACAAAGACATACAATTCGTTTTTCCAGAGACTTTTTTTCCAGAATACGGATAGCTGCAGTATTCAGACTGCCGTAAATCTGTTTCATGTTGCTATAATATTTATCGGTAAGCTCATCCATTTCCTCAGCAAGCTGGCATAATGCGAGATTTACATTGTCATAGCTTCCGGTGAAGAGGATATCCACCTTGTTGGTTTTACAACCAAAGGATGCAGGTTTATCTGAAAAAAAACTCTTTGCGGAAACTGAATATATATGAGTTTCCCCGCAGCCAAAACAGTTCAGACTTAAATTGCCCGCCGCCTTCTTTTTTATTGACAAAATTGGTGTATTACAGTGCGGACAGATTAAATCTGTTCCGGAGGAAAACTGAAATCTGTTAATATATTCAATAATATTTCTGCTGCAGCAAGGACATCTTACACCAATACATGTATTTTTTAACTCTATCATTTAATCACCACTGTCATTCAGTCAGATATCTCCGCCATTTTCACGAGCATAATAAAATAAATATTGCTGTGCAACCCCACAATACTCTCCGAAAATTTCAGGTCCTGCAATGCGGACACCGGCGAGAGAGGTGCATTTCTCGGGATAAAGCTTGCACATGGTGTTGTTTATCCAGACATCAACAGGAAAAACCTCCATGCGTCCAAGTGCAAATAAGAGTATGCAATCGGCAACTTTATTTCCTATTCCGTTTATTTTTATAAGCTCTTTTCGGGCGGATGCGGTATCCATTTTAAAAAGTCCATCAAGGTCAACTTCCCCGGATGTGATTTTATCAGCCGCATCGGCAATATATTTTGCACGAAACCCTGCCCGGATGGGAGCAAGGTCTTCCGGGGTAATTCCGCGGAGTTTTTCGGGGGCCGGAAAAGAATAAAGTCCATCTGAAAGAGGCTCGCCAAAATTTTCGCAAAGGGAAGTTATAATTTTTTTAATTCTCGGAATATTATTGCTTGCGGATATTATAAAGGAAAGAATAGTTTCCCATATATCCTGTCTGAGAATACGAATGCCGCTGCCTGCGCTTATAGCGTTTTCCATAACTTCATCTATGGCAAGAGTTTTTTTAATTTCGCCGTAATTGCGGGAAAGGTCAAAATATTCTTCCCATATATTATAATAATCTTCATCAGTAACACCGTGAAGAATGAAACCGCCGTCTAGCATACTTATTTTCAATACTTTTCCGTAAGCAACCCCGGTAAAAGAATTTTCGTCTGTCTTGTTCCAACGAAAACACTGGCCACACGTAAAAGTCTGCTCAAGGTCAAAGTCGGGCATTTCGGCTATATAAGCATTATTGTTTTTAAATTCTACCTTCAAACATATCACCTGTATAAAGTATAGCAAAAAGTGCAAGGTTTTTCAAGTATAATATAAAGAATAAAAGCATCGTAATACTTGTGTATTGCGATGCTTTTTGATGTAATAAAAACTAAAACATTGTCCGGCATACTATTTATCCCTGCACAAGTGTGCCGCATGAGCACTTTTGTTTAATCATAAAGAGGAACTCTGATGTGTTCGCCGACTGTTAAAACATCACTGGTCAGATTGTTGAAGTTCTTTATGTCTTTAATTTTGTTGCGTACGTCACCGCCTGCGTATTCGCATGCAATGGACCAAAGGGTATCGCCCGAAGAAACAACTACGGTTTTGTATTCTCGCTCACTGTCGGGAATGTAGGAAAAAGCCATTGTTGCTGCCTGAATCAGCATAAAAACGGTAAGGCTGAAAACCATAAGCGCCCTGAAAAGTTTGTTTTTATCTATTCTTCTTGAGTATGTCATAATGTAATTTCCTTTCTTTTGGTGTATATTTAAACTTTTCGAACATCTGTTTGATTATAGTATAACAGAACAAATGTTCGTTGTCAATAGTTTTTTTGAAAAAATCGAACAAATGTTTGACAAAAAGTTTTTTTTGTGTTATATTAAGATAAAGAAAGGACGGTGGAGCAAGTGCCCAGAGTAAAAAAAGAGGGTATTGAAGAAAAGATTCTTGAATTTATAAAGACTTTTGTCCGTGAAAACGGATATTCACCATCGGTAAGAGAAATTGGCAGTGCGGTAGGGTTTAAGTCGCCGGCAACTGTTCATTTATATTTAAAAAAGCTTGAGGAGGACGGCAAACTTTCACAGGACTCTTCAAAAACCCGTTCAATATCGCTTATAGGTCTGGCTGAGGACAGAAATGATTTGTCAACTGACCATATTGTTATTCCGGTGATTGGCAGGGTTGCGGCAGGCATGCCAATAACAGCAGAGGAAAACATTATGGACCTTTATGCCATGCCCACCTGTTTTTCGGGAAAAGGCGAGGTTTTCATGCTTAAGGTGCGTGGGGACAGTATGATAAATGTCGGCATTTTAGACGGGGATTATGTTATAGTTTCAAAACAGCAGGTGGCAAGAAATTATGAAATTATTGTTGCAATGATTGACGGTGAGGCAACGGTTAAAAGATATTTTAACGAGGGTAGCCGCATCAGACTGCAACCGGAAAATGATGCTATGGAGCCCATTTATTCCGATCGTGTTGAGGTTGTGGGCAAAGTAGTAGGTGTATTCAGAACAATGGTGGTGTAAAATTATGTCTGTATATGAACTTATACTAAAAAGAAGATCAATCAGAAAATTTGAAAATAAACCGATAGAACAGGAAAAAATCCTTAAAATGATAAATGCGGCAAGACTGGCACCAAGTGGAGCGAATATGCAGCCCATGAAATATATTGCAGTTCTCTCGCCAGAGCTTTGCAAAAAAGTTTTTCCGCTTACAAAATACGGCGGTTATCTTAAGGACGGAAATCCCAAAACGGGGGAAGAACCAACTGCATATATTGTTGTTCTTGAGGATGAAAATATTAAAAAAGTTGCAACCGATGAAGCTGGTGCGGCGATAGAAAATATTATTCTGACAGCACTTGAAGACGGGATTGCCTCCTGTTGGGTAGCTAATGTTAACCGTGAGGAACTTAAAAAAGTGCTTGGGATTGAAGAAACCCTGAAAGTAAATTCCATTATTGCTCTCGGTTATCCTATGCAACAGTCAGAAGAAGTGGAGTTTTCGGGTGATGTAAAATACTACCTTGATGACGAGGGCAAACTCCATGTCCCCAAACGCAGTATGGAAGAAATATGTAAAATAATGTAGAAAAAAGGTCTGTACATTGCACAGACCTTAATTATTTATACTGTGAAATCTTCCGGACGTTCAGCCGAGTAGCCGAAATAGTGGAGCAGACAATTTACAATTCTCTCGGAGGCTGTACCGTCACCATAGGGGTTAGCGGCGTGAGCCATTTCATCATAAGCAGATTTGTCCGAAAGGAGAGTGCTTGCCATGTCTAAAATAACCTTTTCATCGCAGCCTGCAAGTTTTGCTGTTCCTGCTGCGATAGCTTCCGGTCTTTCGGTTTCGGTGCGGAGAACAAGCACCGGTTTTCCGAGTGCGGGAGCTTCCTCCTGAAGTCCGCCCGAGTCTGTCATAACCATGTAGCAACGTTTCATAAGATTGTGAAGCTCGTCCACATCAACAGGGTCAATAAGGTGAATTCTGTCGTGATTTCCAAGGATTGAGAAAACAGTTTCACGAACTGCCGGATTGAGATGAACCGGGTAAATAATTTCCACATCTTCATATTTATCCGCAAGTGCTCTTACTGCGTTGCAGATGTTTTTAAGGGGCTCACCAAGATTTTCACGTCTATGAGCAGTAACAAGAATTACACGACGGCTTTCAAAGTTGGTTTTTCTGATTTCTTCATTTTTAAATACATAACTGTCGCTTACAGTATATTTTGTAGCATCAATTACGGTGTTACCTGTAATATAAATTGTATTTTCGTCAACTGATTCTTTTAAAAGATTGTTTTTGTTGCTGATTGTAGGAGAGAAATGAATGTCAGCAATCGCACCGGTGAGTTTTCTGTTCATTTCCTCGGGGAAGGGGGAATATTTATCGTATGTACGCAGACCTGCTTCTACATGGCCTACTTTAATCTGGTTATAGAAAGCAGCGAGACTTCCGGCAAAGGTTGTGGAGGTGTCTCCGTGAACAAGTACGATGTCGGGCTGAGCTTCTTTCATAACCTCATCAAGACCGTTTAAAGCGAGGGTGGTGATGCCTGAAAGAGTCTGACGCTCACGCATGATGTTAAGGTCGTAGTCTGCTTTGATTTTAAACATATCCATAACCATATCAAGCATCTGACGGTGCTGCGCAGTCAGGCAAACTATGCTTTCTGTGTTGGGATTCTTTTCAAGCTCCAAAACAAGAGGAGCCATTTTTATAGCTTCTGGTCTTGTACCGAAAACTGTCATTACTTTAAGCTTTTTCATACATTTTCTCCTTTGTCGGTTTTTTCTTTATCTTTTTCAGCCATTTCTCTGGTACGGGCTGCAGCAATGAAAAGCGCAATTATGACGATGGGGACTACAGATACCATTAAAACAATGCCCTGAAGCATACCATGAGCTGCCATAACAACCGAGCCTATACCTAAAAGTGAACTGATGGAGTACATTATTGCAACCGCCTGCTTCTGATTGAGACCCATATCAATGAGCCTGTGGTGAAGATGGCCACGGTCGGCAGTCATGGGTGACTGACCGTGAACAATACGGCGTATAATTGCAAAAATAGTATCAAACAGGGGCAGACCGAGAACAAGTATCGGCAGAACAAAGCTAATTAATGCGTAGCCTTTGAAAAGCCCCTGAACGGATATTACGGCTAAAGTATAGCCGAGGAATGTCGAACCGGTATCACCCATAAAAATTTTTGCCGGATTGGAGTTGAAAGGCAAAAATCCTACACAACAGCCAACAAGTGCGGCGGCAATGGGAGTTACTGCGTTGTTGCCCATAATAATTGAAATGAGCAGAATAGAAAGTGAAGCAATGGATGACACGCCCGCCGCAAGCCCGTCCAGCCCGTCTATAAAGTTTACGGCGTTTGTCATACCAACAATCCATATAACTGAAATAATTTCCGCGTAGGGTGAGGAAAGGACAAAAGGAAGGTTACTGCCGTCAAACGGGTTGGAGAAAAATTTTATGGAATAACCGAAATATACTGCAATAAGCGCCGCAACTATCTGAAAAATCAGTTTTGGAACCGGATGCAGATTTTTCTTATCATCAACAATCCCTACTAACATTATTATTGATGCACCAAGGAAAAGTCCGATGAGCTCACGTGAAACGGGAACAAAAACTGCTATGCTGACAATAAATCCGTAAAACATGGCGAGTCCGCCCATAAGGGGCATAGCTTTTTTGTGCATTCGACGTCCGTCTTTCGGAATGTCAACAACACCAAACCGTTCAGCAAGAAATTTTACCATAGGCGTTGCCACGAATGTTAATATGAAGGATACTACCAGTATGAATAGTACGTTGAGGTTTTGAAACACTTTAATTCACCGCCTTAAATAATAAAGCCAACCTTTTTGTTAACCTTGGATAAAGTTCTGTATGCAATTTTACCTGCAAGTTCTGCGCCGTTTTTATATATTGACTCAAGATAGTCTTTGTTTTTTAAAAGGTCATTATACTTTGCCTGAATGGGAGCAAGAGTAGTGGCAACAGCTTCGCCCACGGCAAGTTTAAAGTCGCCATAGCCTTTTGAGTCAAACTCAGCCTCAATTTCAGGGATGGTTTTGCCTGTAATTACACTGTAAATGGAAATGAGGTTGTTGATGCCGTCTTTGCCCTCGGCATAGCAAACCTTTGAGTCGCTGTCTGTAACTGCACGCTTGAATTTTCTTATAATTGTATCAGTATCGTCAGTGAAAGCAATATAAGAATTTGCGTTTTCGTCCGATTTGGACATTTTCGCTTTGGGATTCTGCAGGCTCATAATTCTTGCGCCTGTTTTCTGAATAAGCGGTTCGGGGATTTTGAATACATCACCGTAAATGCCATTAAATCTTGTTGCAATATCACGGCAGATTTCAATATGCTGCTTCTGGTCGTGACCTACCGGAACAGCGTCTGCCTGATAAAGCAGGATATCTGCTGCCATGAGTACCGGATATGTAAAAAGTCCGGCATTTATATTATCTGCGTGTTTTGCAGATTTATCCTTAAATTGAGTCATACGGGAAAGCTCACCCATCTGCGTGTAGCAATTGAGTATCCACGCAAGCTGGCTGTGAGCCGGTACATGTGACTGGCAGTAGAGAATGCTTTTTTCGGGGTCAATTCCGCAGGCAAGCAGGAAGGAAATAAGTTTAAGTGAGTTTTGCCTTAAATCTGCAGGTGTCTGACGGACTGTAATTGCATGCAAATCCGCCACTGCGAAAAGGCAGTCAAAGTCTTCCTGAAGCGGAATCCAGTTTTTGATGGCACCTAAATAGTTGCCGAGAGTAATAGTTCCTGACGGCTGAATGGCGCTGAAAATTCGTTTTTTCTGTTCCATGGCTTTAAATCCTTTCAATATTAAAGAATCTCTGAGAGAGATTTGATTGCAAATTCAATTTTGTCCTCAGGGACAAGTGAGTAGTTAAGTCTGAAAGTATTGGTGGGTTTTGACATGTCGATCATAAATGTATGACCGGGAACAAAAGCCACCTTCTTTTCAAGTGCTTTCTTTAAAAGTGCCTTGCTGTCCGTGCCGGTGGGCATGGTGCAAAAAAGGAATATACCACCTTCCGGACGGGTATATGTGCAATGCGCAGGGAAATATTTATCCATTGCATCAAGCATTTTTCTGCATTTTCTGCCATAAAGCTCACATACTTTATTTATATGTTCATCAATATTAAAGCGGGTAAGATATTCGGCAGCCATCATCTGCGTAAGAGTGCAGGTGTGAACATCTGCAGACTGCTTTGCAACTGTTGCTTTGGCTATAATATCCTTGTGGCCGCAAAGCCAGCCAACTCGCATACCTGAAGACAAAATCTTGGAAAAAGATCCGGAGTATATTACTCTACCCTCGCTGTCAAGCGATTTTATTGTGGGAACATATTCGCCCGAAAAACGCAGTTCACCGTAAGGGTTGTCCTCTAAAATAATTGCGTTATATTTTGTCGCAAGCTCAAGCAGTTTTTTTCTTTTCTCCAGAGTCATTGTAACCCCTGTGGGATTCTGGAAGGTGGGAATTGTATAAATGAGCTTGATTTTCTCTGTTTTTAATATGTTTTCAAGAGCATCAAGGTCCATTCCGTCATTTAAAACAGGAACTCCAAAAAGTTTTCCGCCAAACCCGCGTATGGAATTGAGCGAGCCAACAAAGGAAGGAAGCTCGGCAACCACACCGTCGCCCTCGTTTATTAAAATGCGGGCAGTCAGGTCAATAGCCTGCTGAGCACCTGTCGTAACGATAATATCGTCAAACTCTTTTAGACTGTCAATTTTTTTCATTCGCTCGGACAGTATGGTGCGCAGAGGTGCATACCCCTCGGTAACGTTGTACTGAAGAGCAACATCAGGCTTGCTTTTTAGTATATCATGCGCTATTTCTGCCAGAGCATCCGCAGGGAATGTTTCGGGAGCAGGGTTTCCGCCGGCAAGAGAAATGATGTCCCTTTGGCCTAAAAGTTTGAAAATTTCTCTGATTTCCGAAGCTTTAATTTCTGATATTCTGTCAGAAAAAATATTTGATAAATTCATTTTTAAATTCCTCTTTCGTCATAACCGAAGTTTTTGAGTTCGCGCAATTTGTTTCTCCAACCGTCACGGGGCTTAACCCAAAGCTCAAGAAAAACCTTTTTCTCTAATATGTCCTCGAGGTCAATTCTCGCTGCCGTGCCAACTTTTTTGAGCATATCGCCACGTTTACCTATAATAATGCTTTTGTGAGAATATTTTTCGCAGTAAATATTCGCATTTATAGAAATCATGCGGTCTTCCTCTTTAAACTGAACAACCTCAACAGCAGTTCCGTGCGGAATTTCCTTATCAAGTAATGTGAGAAGCTTTTCACGTATAATTTCTGCCGCAAGTGCACGCTGGTTAACGTCAGTTACCATATCCTCCGGATAAAACCTCGGACCTTCACCCAACAAATTTTCGGCTTCTTTAATAAGAATGTCCGCTCCGTCACCTGTTTTTGCAGAAACGGGAACAGTGGCAATAAATTCATGAAGTGAGTTGTATTTTAAAATCTGCTCGGGAAGAGCAGTCTTTTTAACTGCATCAATTTTGTTTATAACAAGTATGGCAGGGAGCTTACTTGATTTAATTTTATCAATTATTTCCTCTTCCATGGGAGTAATTTCCCTGTCGGCAGCGGTCACAAAAAAGATAACGTCCGCCTCAAAAATACTTTCCGATGCAACATCAACCATATATTCGCCAAGTCTGGTTCTGGGATTATGAATACCCGGAGTGTCAATAAACACCATCTGACTGTCACGGGTGGTACGGATGGCAATAATGCGGTTGCGTGTGGTCTGCGGTTTTGCAGAAACAATTGCCACCTTTTGGCCGATTAATTTATTAATTAACGTAGATTTACCAACATTGGGCAGTCCTACTGCCGCAATAAATCCGGATTTAAAATTTTTCATATTTTTCTCCTGTTATACTATAGGTTTTTTAGATGGTGTACCTGCTTTTCTTGGATACTGCTTGGGGCAGGGAGCCAATTTTTTTACCACAACTATTTTGTGTAATAAATCAGTAAACGGAACGGTTACTTCAGCAACCTCTGTTATTTCACCGCCGAGCATTTTTATTGCTTTTTCTGCATTTTTAAGTTCCTCGGCAGCTGCAGGACCTTTGAGCGCTAAAAACAGTCCACCCACCTTAACGTAGGGCAGGCAGTATTCACACAAAACCGCCATATTTGCAACTGCACGGGACAGAGCAATATCATATTTTTCACGATGCGCTTTGTCACGACCGCCATCCTCTGCACGGGCGTGCACACACTTTGCACCGGTAATATTGTTTTGCTTTAAAACCGACTCTATAAAAGCAAGGCGTTTGTTCAGTGAATCAAGCAGAGTGAGGGAAATATCCTCTCTTGCGATTTTCACCGGAAGTCCGGGGAACCCTGCTCCACAACCAACGTCAATAACACTTGCGCCGCCGGGGATAAACCGGCAGGCGGTAAGACTGTCGAGAAAATGCTTTGTCACAACTTCTTCCGGCTCGGTTATTGCCGTAAGATTAAGTGATTTATTTGTTTCTATCAGCATGTCCATATAAGACATAAACTGCCCTGCTTTTGTTTCGCTTAATTCAATATTGAGTTGTGATGCGCCGTTTATGAGTAAATTTTTCACTTTAAACCTCGCTGTTCAAGATATACCAAAAGCACCGCAATATCCGAAGGAGAAACCCCCGAAATTCTTGATGCCTGACCGAGTGACTGAGGACGCAGCTGAGAAAGCTTTTGTCTTGCTTCAAGACGAAGACCGGAAATGGAGTTGTAATCGGTATCTTCCGGCATTAATTTTGCTTCAAGACGGCGGAATTGCTCAATCTGGTCAAGCTGGCGTTTGATATATCCGTCATATTTGATTTTTATTTCAACCTGTTCGCACACATCTGCTTCCAAAACGGGCGTATCTGTGACTTCTTTTAAATCCGCATAATGTATTTCGGGACGGCGGAGCATATCGGAAAGACGAAGTCCTGTTTTAACAGCAGTTGTACCTTTAGATTCCAAAAAAGCGTTCAACTTTTCGGTAGGGGATAAAATAGTGGAGTTAAGTCGTGAAATTTCTTTTTCAACTTCCCCCTGCTTATTTAAGAAATTCTCATATCTTTCGTCTGAAATAAGGCCTATTTCATGCCCCATTTTTGTAAGTCTTTCGTCTGCATTGTCCTGACGGAGAAAAAGTCTGTACTCGCTTCGGGATGTCATCATACGGTATGGCTCATTTGTGCCTTTTGTAACAAGGTCATCAATGAGCGTGCCTATATAAGCATCCGAACGCTTTAGTGTAAAAGGTTCTTTTCCAAGAACAATATGAGCAGCATTTATGCCGGCAATAAGCCCCTGTGCAGCTGCTTCTTCATAACCGGAGCTGCCGTTAAATTGACCTGCGCCGAAAAGTCCGCCGTAATCTTTAAATTCCAATGTAGGTTTAAGTTGCAGCGGATTTACGCAGTCATATTCTATTGCATAAGCCGTTCGCATAACTTGTGCATTCTCAAGTCCTTTAACGCTGTGCAGCATTTCCATTTGAACTTCTTCCGGAAGGGAAGAGGAAAATCCCTGAACATACATTTCTTCAGTGTGAAGTCCCATGGGTTCAATGAAAAGCTGATGACGGTCCTTGTCCGCAAAACGGACTACCTTATCTTCAATTGATGGACAATATCTTGGGCCTACACCTTCAATAACACCCGAATAAAGGGGGGAGCGGTGCAGGTTTTTCTTTATTATATCGTGAGTTTTTGTACTTGTATAGGTAAGATAGCAAGACACTTTGTTTTCCAGTCCGTCGGGAGAGGTACCAAAAGAAAAGGGAGTAATATTTTCATCGCCCTGTTGCTCCTCCATAACGGAGAAATCCACGCTACTGCGACGGATTCTCGCCGGTGTACCTGTTTTAAATCGCATAAGCTCGATTCCGGCATTTTTAAGACATTCGGACAGCGAGTTTGCCGGGAACATTCCGTCCGGTCCACCGCTGTAATTAACTTCGCCTATGATAATACGTGCCTTAAGGTATGTACCTGTTGCAATTATAACACATTTACATTCGTAAATTCCGCCGGTGTGGCTGACTACAGCCTTTACACTTTTATCGTCATTAAAAAGTATTTCTGTTATTTCGCCCTGGCGCAAATCAAGATTATCGGTAAGCTCAAGGCAGTGTTTCATCTCACGGGAATATGCATTTCTGTCAATTTGCGCTCGCAGTGAATGAACGGCAGGGCCTTTACCCACATTGAGCATACGGGATTGAATGAAAGTCTTGTCCGCCATTTTACCCATCTCGCCGCCAAGAGCGTCAATTTCACGCACCAGATGTCCCTTTGCAGTGCCGCCGATATTGGGATTGCAGGGCATGTTGGCAACGCTGTCAAGATTTATTGCAAAAACAGCAGTTTTTGCGCCAAGTCTTGCAGCAGCAAGTCCAGCTTCACAGCCGGCATGACCGCCGCCAATTACAATTACATCATATTTTCCTGCCTGATATAGCTGCATGTTCATTCTCCTAAAAATAACGTCATAATGTTTGCATCCTCAGAAGGATGAGAATAAAAATTTTTTCTAATTCCTTGAGATACAAACCCGGATTTTTCATATAATTTTATTGCCGCAGAATTTGAAACCCGGACTTCAAGTGAAACAAAAGAAGAGTCGGCACAATGATTTATTATTGCTTTTAAAAGCGCCTTGCCCACGCCTTTTCTGCGAGCTTCCTTTTTTACGGCTATATTGGTTATATATGCCTCGTCAAGCACCTTTTGTACGCCGCCGAAACCGATGGGTCTGTTATCTGACAGAGCGACAAAAACGGTTGCTGCCTTATTTTTCAGTTCATCTGAAAAAGCACTTTCACTCCACGCATCGGGCAGGGATTGCCGTGCAATTTCTGACACCTGAGAGATGTGATTTTCCTTCATTATTTCAATCTTCATGGTAGTTACCTATCAAATTTTCAAGCTGAATGTAAGTTTGACGGTAAACTTCGGCATCTCCGCCATAGGGGTCAATTATATCGCCCTCGCCGCCAAAAAATTCTGATATTGTAAACACTTTTTCAAGTCCGCCGAAAGCCGCCTTGTGAGAAACGGTCATGGTGAGTATTATGTCTGCCTCTGCGATAAGCTCTGCTGTTATAGGAGTTGGTATGTGCCCTGAAATGTCAATACCTTTTTCAAGGCAGACGTTAAGTGAATTTTCGCTCACGCGAGGCTCTGTCACAAACAGACCAGCACTTTGTGCAGTCGCATTCCAGCCGCCGGTTGAGGCGAGGTTATTAAAAATGCCTTCTGCCATAGGGCTGCGGCAGGTATTACCTGTGCATACAAACAGAAATTTTTTCATAAAAGTCACCTTATAATTTTGTACATAACATATCAGTTTAATTATAGCACACCCAATATTAAAATTCAACTATATTCTTGAAAAATAATAATATTTATTATATAATATATGTAAATTCACTTTTTGGAGGACAAAATGGACATTATTAAAATGCTGGCTGATGAGCTTGAGATAAATGAAGGTCAGGCATCAAAAACAGTTGAACTTTTGGATGACGGGAACACCGTTCCGTTTATTGCACGTTACCGTAAAGAGGTTACGGGCGGTCTTAATGACGAGGTACTTCGAAAACTCGCCGACAGGCTTACATATCTTCGTAATCTGCAGCAGAGAAAAGAAGATGTAATAAGAATTATTGACGAACAGGGCAATCTCACCGACGAGCTTCGCCTTGCGATAGAAAACGCCAAAACTCTGCAGGAAACAGAGGATATTTACCGTCCTTTCAGACCTAAACGCAGAACAAGAGCAACCATTGCCAAGGAAAAAGGACTTGAGCCTCTTGCGCTTTTGATTTCTGCCGGTGCATCTAAGGATGAGGTAGACAAAAAAGCTGCTGAGTTTATTGATGCGGAAAAGGGTGTTGAATCGGCTGAGGATGCAGTTTCCGGTGCGATGGACATTGTTGCCGAGCAGATTTCGGACAATGCCGAATACAGGAAAAGAATCCGTAATTTAACGACAATGAACGGTATGGTTACCTCTAAGCAAAACACCGAGGAAGATACTGTTTACAGTCAGTACTATGATTTTTCCCAGCCGGCAAATAAAATTGCAAACCACAGAGTTCTTGCGATAGACCGTGGCGAAAAAGAGGGTGCGCTGATTGTCAAAATTGAGCTTGACACAGATGCGATGAAGGAAAAACTCGCCCGTATGGTTATGCCGGACGGGGAAACTGAATATATGAGAATGGCGTCTGACGATGCTTATGACAGACTGATTGCACCGTCCATTGAAAATGAGGTAAGAGGAAACTTAACGGAAGAGGCGCAGGAAAAGGCGATAGAGCTTTTCTCCAAAAATCTTCGTCAGCTTCTGCTTCAGCCACCAATTAAAGGAAAGACGGTTTTAGGCTTTGACCCGGGTTACAGGACAGGTTGTAAAACAGCGGTTGTTGACCCGACGGGCAAGGTGCTTGACACTGAAATAATTTTCTGCACTCTTGAGCATCACGACCTTGAAAAAGCAAAAAAATCAACACTCAGACTTATTGAAAAATATAATGTTGACCTTGTTGCAATAGGTAACGGAACTGCATCTAAAGAAACAGAAATTTTCATTGCCGGACTCATAAAAGAATCGGGCAAAAAAGTGCAGTATCTGATGGTCAGTGAAGCGGGAGCGTCGGTATATTCGGCGTCCGAGCTTGCAGCTGCAGAATTTCCGGACTTTGACGTGGCGCAAAGGAGTGCTGTTTCCATTGCAAGAAGAACCGAAGACCCGCTTGCCGAGCTTGTTAAAATTGACCCGAAATCAATTGGTGTGGGGCAGTATCAGCATGACATGAACCAGAAAAGACTGGGAGAGGCTTTAGGTGGCGTTGTTGAGGACTGCGTAAACAGTGTCGGCGTTGATGTAAATACGGCG
Organism: Clostridia bacterium; assembly: GCA_045633565.1. Classification (GTDB taxonomy): domain Bacteria; phylum Bacillota; class Clostridia; order RUG12999; family RUG12999; genus RGIG7450. Next base: position 27,279 of record JAZQYO010000030.1, read on the forward strand.
TCTGCAAGGCTATTATCCTTTGTTGCCGGAATCAATAAAACGGTTGCGGATAACATTGTGAAATACCGTGAAGAAAATGGTGCGTTTGAAAACAGAAATCAGATTAAAAAGGTTAATAAACTGGGCGCAAAAGCCTTTGAGCAATGTGCCGGATTTATGAGGATTCCAGACGGTAAAAATGTGCTTGACAACACGGCGGTTCACCCCGAATCCTATAAACTTGCAGAGAAAATTTTGAGCCTTTGCGGGTATGCTCTTTCGGACGTAAAAGAAAACAAACTAACCGACCTTAAAAAGAAGAGTGAGGAAATAAATCTTAAAGAAACGGCAGAACAGTTCGGAGTTGGTATGGAAACTGTAAACGACATTATTTCAGAGCTTTTAAAACCGGGACGTGACCCTCGTGAAGAGCTTGATGCACCGGTGCTTCGCTCTGATATAATGAGCATAGAAAACTTAAAGCCGGGCATGATTCTGACGGGTACTGTTCGCAACATAACCGACTTCGGAGCTTTTGTTGACATAGGTGTTCACCAGGATGGTCTTGTGCATATATCACAAATTTGTGATAAATTTATCAAACATCCTATTGAATATTTGTCCGTGGGCGATGTCCGCAAGGTAAAAATTGTGGATATTGACATAAAACGAGGTCGGATTTCGCTCTCAATGAGGAATATTGACGATTGATTATGCAAACTTAACAATTTAGGGCGGCGTATTTCGAACAATTTTACCATTGAAAAAAAGATATTTAGTGGTAAAATATATTATAGATGATTTTGTATAATCATGGTATAAGGAGGAAATTTTAAGATGGCAAGTTTGGAACTTAAGGGTATACACAAGATATATCCGGGCGGCGTAGAAGCCGTAAAAGACTTTAATATGGAAATTGCCGATAAGGACTTTATCATACTTCTCGGACCTTCCGGATGCGGTAAGACAACAACTCTCCGTATGATCGCAGGTCTTGAAGAAATATCAATGGGTGAACTTTACATCGGTGACAAACTGGTTAACGATGTAACCGCTAAGGACAGAGATATAGCAATGGTTTTCCAGAACTATGCTCTTTATCCGCACATGACAGTTTATGACAACATGGCTTTCGGTCTCAAACTCAGAAAAATTCCTAAGGAAGAAATTGACAGACGAGTTGAAGAAGCTGCTGAAATCCTTGATATCAAACACCTGCTTGACAGAAAGCCGAAGGCTCTCTCCGGCGGTCAGCGTCAGCGTGTTGCTCTCGGCCGTGCAATCGTTCGTGAACCTAAGGTATTCCTTATGGACGAACCTCTTTCAAACCTTGATGCTAAGCTCAGAGCTCAGATGAGAACAGAAATTAACAAACTTCACAAACGTCTTGATACAACATTCATTTACGTTACTCATGACCAGACAGAAGCTATGACAATGGGTACAAGAATTGTTTGTATGAAGGACGGCGTTGTTCAGCAGATTGCTGAGCCTCAGGAACTCTATGAAAATCCTGTTAACATGTTCGTTGCAGGCTTCATCGGCAGCCCTCAGATGAACTTTGTTAATGCTACACTTGAAAAGAAACAGGACGGATACTATATCTCATTCGGCGGAGCTTCGCTCAAACTTCCGGAAGGTAAATCAAAAATTCTTGAAGAAAAAGGCATTGAAACAAAGGATGTTGTTTTCGGTATCAGACCTGAAAACGTTCATGATGAACCTGTTTATCTTGAAACATATAAAGACAGCACACTTACAGCTGAAGTTTCTGTTACAGAAGCAATGGGTGCTGAAACATTCCTCTACCTCAAAATTGAAGGTAGTGACTTTATTGCAAGAGTTAATCCCCGTACAAAAGCTAAACACGGTGATACAATCACAGTTGCATTTGAACTTGAAAAAATGCATATCTTCGATAAAGAAACAGAAGAAACAATCATTTAAGATAAATGCGTTAAAAGCCGCTCGACCGAGCGGCTTTTTTGTATAAAAAACTCCCAACGGCAATCACCGTTGGGAGTTTTAAGTATTAATAATTTTTGAACAGAATTACATCGTCAGCTTTCATGGTGAATTCTGACGGATTTATTTCAACAGGGTCAAGTTCTTTTTCGGCGTCAATAAGATAAGCCTTCATATCGGCGGGGAGGTTAGTTTGAATAACCTGTTCTTTTTCCGAAATGTTGGTAATCAGAAATGCCTTTTTGTTTCCGTCAGTTGCTGCCTGAGCAAAAACATTGCCTGCTTCATCATATTCCGGTTTAACGTGTCCGCCTAATCTGTAGAGCTCATTATACGCTTTGAGTGAATAGAAAAGAGGGAACGGCTTTATTTCCGGATAGGGACAGAAAAGAGCACCATAGTTGCCTAATGTAATCGCACCATCGTAGATGCAGAGCATGCTTGTGGAAGAATCCTGCATCAGGCACATTGTAGCCGCACAACGGGATGCTGCCATAACAGTACCCCTGAAATCTGTTGTCGGAGCAACACTCCATTCGTTAAGATGGTTTTCAATATGTGAAAAACCATATTTTGCAAGTATTTTGTCAACAACCATTGAGCAGTATTTTATTTCCATAGGAGTAGTACCGTAAGAGTGCCAGGGGAAAAAGTCGATGGGCGCGCCGTTTTTGCTTATGTAATCAAAGAAATCTTCACAGAACTCAAGCATGTGCAGGCCATTTTCAGACATATAAGTGTCGTTTTGCTTGGGTTCAATGTCAAGACCATATTTCTCGGGTATTGAAAGAGCATAACCAAATCCGCTTGAACCATATCCGCCAACCTTTATGCTGTCTCCGAACACAGATTTAAGATGTTTTGCGACAATGCTGTAAAACTCGAAAAACTGCTGGTCGGTTCCCTTCCACAAATGGTTGGTTTCGGTGGTAGGGCCATTATCCGGCTCGTTCCAGATTTCCCAATACTGAATATTGTAATGGAAACCGCTTGCCCAACCTTCGTTATAGTGGCGAATTATATGCTCGCAAATTCTTGCCCATTTTGCAAAATCCTTAGGTGGAAATATTCTGTATGCCTTTATGGATGAGAAATTTTCTATTGTTTCACCAAGTCTGAAATAAGGTTCACATCCGTTTTCCATGAGTGCGGCCAAAAGGATATCTGTAAATGTGAAATCATAGCTTTCCGGATTTGTTTCATCTGCATCAAAATCACGGAAAATGTTATGAATATCAACCCACAGATTTCCGCCGAACCAACCGCCTACATCGTGCAGTCTGGCATAAGGAAGACCGGCTTCCTTGAGATAGTGAAAATGTGCGGTACTTATTCCTCTGAGCGGTGGCTGACCAATGCCGTGCATGGGGTTGATTTTACCGGATGTTTTGCTGAAATCTACTGAAAAATTCATAATTTAATCCTCCTGGATTTTTGTTTTTATATCATTGTATCTCAGGATGGTTAAAAAGTCAATAGAATGGTCAACGAATTTAATTCGTAAACAGTTGCCGGCATATTTTTGATTAAATTAAAAAAACTGTTGCAAATTGAGAGGAAATGTTATATAATATAATAAATATGTACTCTTTTAACTAAGGAGAAGATAAAAGTGCTTAAATATTTCAACTTTTTAAAGAAAATCAGCTTCAATTACATACAGGAGGTTGGCATAGACCTTGGTACTTCTTCGGTACTGGTGTATGTTAAAGGCGAAGGCATTGTCCTGCGCGAGCCATCTGTCGTTGCTGTTAACCGTCTTACAAAAGAGCCTCTTGCGGTAGGACTTCAGGCTCAGCGTATGCTGGGAAGAACTCCGGGTAATATTATAGCTGTAAGACCGCTTAGTGACGGTGTTATTTCCGATTATGACTATACAGCAAAAATGCTTAAGGAATTTTTAAAGGTTGCCTGCAAACAGCGTCTTATCGGACCTAAGGTTATCGTTTGTGTGCCAAGCGGTGTTACCGAGGTTGAAAAACGTGCCGTAATAGATGCGACAGTTGCAGCAGGTGCTTCAAAGGTTAAAATTATAGAAGAACCCATTGCGGCTGCAATCGGTGCAGGTATTGATATTACTCAGCCATGTGGTAACATGGTTGTTGATATCGGTGGCGGAACAACAGACATTGCCGTAATTTCTCTTGATGGTATTGTTGAACAAGATTCAATTAAGGTAGCGGGCGATAAATTTGACGAAGCTATCATGAAATATATCCGTAAAAAGCATAATATGCTTATTGGCGAAAGAATGGCGGAAGAACTGAAAATCCATATTGGTTGCGTTGTTCCCCGTGAAGAAGAGCTTAACTGGGAAATCAGAGGCAGATGCCTTGTCACGGGTCTGCCCAAAACTATTATTATCAACTCCACAGAGGTTGCCGAGGCACTTGTTGAGACTGCTATAATGATTGCAGATGCAGTGCACGGTGTACTTGAAAGAACACCGCCTGAGCTTGTTGGCGACATCAGCCAGAACGGCATAGTGCTTACAGGTGGAGGAGGACTTATGTGGGGACTCGACCTGCTTCTTGAAAAGCGCACTGGCATAAATGTCAAGGTCGCTGATGATGCAATTTCCTGCGTTGCAGTTGGTACAGGAAAAGCGCTCGAGTATATTAACAAGATTCAGGATGAAACCGTAAAGAAAAAATTAATTTACTGATTTTAAAGGCGGTTGATTTCAACCGCCTGATTTAGTAAAGGAGAAAATCTATGGCGTATAATCAGGATAAAATACGTAATTTTTGTATAATTGCACATATAGACCATGGTAAATCCACCCTTGCGGACAGACTGCTTGAGCATACAGGTGCGGTTGAGCAGAGGGAGATGGAAGAACAGCTTTTAGACAATATGGACCTTGAAAAAGAGCGTGGTATTACTATAAAGGCACGTGCAGTTAAAATGTCCTACACGGCAAAGGATGGAGAGGAGTATATCCTCAACCTGATTGACACTCCGGGACATGTTGACTTTAACTACGAGGTTTCACGAAGCCTTGCTGCTTGTGAAGGTGCGATATTAATTGTTGATGCGGCACAGGGAATTGAAGCACAGACCCTTGCAAACACCTACCTTGCAGTTGAGCATGACCTTGAAATTTTGCCGGTTATAAATAAAATTGACCTGCCTTCGGCACGTCCGGATTTTGTAATTAATCAGATTGAAGATGAAATAGGGATTCCGGCAGAGGATGCACCGCAGATATCTGCCAAAAACGGCATAAACATTCCCGAAGTTTTAGAGCAGATAGTAGCTAAAATTCCTGCGCCCAAAGGCGATGCCGATAAACCGCTCAAAGCATTGATTTTTGACTCTTACTATGACAGCTACAAAGGCGTTATAGTTTATATGCGCATATTCGAGGGCAAAGTTAAACCCGGTATGAAAATAAAAATGATGGCTAACGGGGCGACTTTTGATGTTGTTGAAACAGGTGTGATGACTCCCTTTGGCCTTAAATCGACCGACGGACTTTCTGCCGGTGATGTTGGATATCTTGCGGCAAGTATTAAAAACGTTAAAGATACTGCAGTTGGTGACACCGTTACAGAAGCGTCAAGACCTACCGAAAAACCGCTTGAAGGTTACCGCAAGGCGGTACCTATGGTGTTCTGCGGCATTTATCCGGTTGACGGTTCAAAATACCCCGACCTTCGTGATGCACTTGAAAAGCTGCAGCTTAATGACGCATCGCTGACGTTTGACCCGGAAACCTCGGTGGCACTCGGTTTTGGTTTCAGATGCGGATTTTTGGGACTGCTGCACATGGAAATCATTCAGGAGAGACTTGAGAGAGAATACAATCTTGACCTTATAACCACAGCACCCAGCGTTATCTATAAAATCAACCTTACAAACGGTGAAAGTATATGGCTTGACAACCCGACCAATATGCCTCCGGCAGCAAATATTGATTCCATGGAAGAGCCTTTTGTAAGAGCGTCCATAATTACTCCGTCCGAATTTGTCGGAAATATTATGGAGCTTTGTCAGGACCGCCGTGGCGTGTATAAGGATATGAAATATATTGACGGTGACAGGGCAGTTATAAACTACGAGTTGCCACTTAATGAGATAATTTACGATTTCTTTGATGCTTTAAAATCACGCACAAAGGGGTTTGCATCCTTTGATTATGAGATGAAGGAGTATGTAAAATCCAAACTTATTAAGCTTGACATACTGTTAAACGGCGAAGTGGTGGATGCACTTTCGTTTATTGTACACGAGGAAAAGGCTTACGCCAGAGGCAGAAGAATTGCCGAAAAGCTCAAAGAAAATATTCCGCGTCAGTTGTTTGAAATACCCATTCAGGCAGCAATTGGCGGAAAGGTAATTGCAAGGGAAACGGTTAAAGCTATGCGTAAGGACGTCCTTGCAAAATGTTACGGTGGTGACATTACACGTAAGAAAAAATTGCTTGAAAAACAGAAAGAGGGCAAAAAACGTATGCGTCAGGTGGGAACGGTTTCCATTCCTCAGGAGGCGTTTATGTCCGTCCTCAAGCTTGACTGATATGAGAGGGCTTTATATTCACATTCCTTTCTGCGTACGCAAATGTCCATACTGCGACTTTAATTCTTATGCAGGAAAGCTTTCCCTTGCGGGAAGTTATGTGGACAGACTGCAAAAAGAAGCGGAAGAATTTAAAGATACACCAATTGATACCATATATTTTGGAGGAGGAACGCCCTCCCTTTTGCCGGAAGAACTCATAGAAGGGCTGATGGACCATATTTTCAGAACTTTTAAAGTGGACAAAGATTCTGAAATCACAATAGAAGTTAACCCCGGCACAGTGGATTTTGACAAACTTAAAACCTATAGAAAGTCGGGAATAAACAGGCTTAGTGTGGGGGTCCAGTCATTTAATGATGATATGCTGAAAATCCTTGGCAGACTGCACGACTCGGCTCAGGCTCAGGATATAATAAAAGCAGGATTTGATGCTGGATTTGAAAATGTTTCTGCCGACCTTATGTTTTCCTACAGGGGGCAGACGGAGGAAATCTGGGCAAGTGACCTTGAAAAGGTAAAGGGGCTTGGAATTCCGCACGTTTCCTGCTATGGTCTGAAGGTTGAAGAAGGTACACCCTTTCACATTTGGGGTATGAAAAACCTTGATGAGGATACAGACAGGTGTCTGCAGCAATACACCACTCAGTTCCTGAAAAACAGCGGATTTGAGAGGTATGAAATATCAAACTTTGCAAAACCCGGCTTTAAAAGCAGACACAATCTTCATTACTGGCATTGTGACGAATATGTCGGACTTGGTGCGGGAGCACATTCCTATATGTTCGGCAGGAGATATAACAATATTTTATCGCCTGAAGAATACATAGCGTCAGAAAATGTGAAAGAAAATGTGATTACCCTTTCAGAAGATGATAAGAAAACTGAAAAACTAATTATGGGAATGAGACTTAGCGAGGGCGTAAGCGAAGAATTTGCAAAAAATAAAGAGGCATTGGAAAAGTATATAAAACTGGGTTATATACTAAAGAAAAACGGAATAATTTCCTTTACAGACAAGGGATTTGATGTTTCGAATTATATACTTTCCGATATCATATAATTAAAAATAATAAATCTTCGGAGGAAAGACATGAATAAAATTACAGTTGACGTAAAAAGAGCAGTAACATGTGAAGAACTTAAGAAAAGTGCATATCTTGTTGAGGCAGCACATGAAGTGCTTGACTCACGCACAGGTGCGGGAAATGACTTTCTCGGCTGGCTTGATTTGCCTGTGAATTACGATAAAGATGAGTATGCAAGACTTAAGGTCGCAGCAGAAAAAATCAGGGGTAATTCTGAAGTTCTTGTTGTTATCGGCATCGGAGGTTCGTATCTTGGTGCAAGAGCTGCAATTGAGGCGCTTGCAGGCAATTTCTATAACTTAAATGCAGGAAAAAAAGGAATGCCTCAGATTATTTTTGCCGGCAACTCAATCAGCTCCAGCTATCTTGCGGAACTTGTGGAATACTTAAAGGACAAGGATTTTGCACTTAATGTAATTTCAAAATCTGGAACAACTACTGAACCGGCAATTGCATTCAGGGTGCTTAAAGAACTTATGGAAACAAAATATTCTGCTGATGAGGTAAAGAGCAGAATTTACATTACTACCGACAAAAAAAGAGGAGCACTCAAAGGCATGGCAGATAGCGAGGGCATCGAAACCTTTGTTGTACCTGATGATGTAGGTGGCCGTTACAGTGTACTTACAGCTGTTGGTCTGCTGCCCATTATGACGGCGGGAATTGATACCGATAGTATGATGAAGGGTGCGCAGGATGCAAGAGAAGCTTACAAGGCTCCAGGCGAGGATAATGACTGCTACACTTATGCAGCAGCACGAAACATCCTTTATTCAAAAGGCAAAACGGTTGAAATTATGGCAAACTATGAGCCCAGTCTGCACTTTATGTCTGAATGGTTCAAGCAGCTTTACGGCGAAAGTGAGGGTAAAGACGGCAAAGGTATTTTCCCTGCAGGGGTTGATTTTTCAACTGATCTTCACTCTATGGGACAGTACATCCAGCAGGGCAGAAGAATGATGTTTGAAACCGTACTTAATGTTGGAAAACCGCAGTTTGACATAGAAATTCACGAGGCTGAAGGCAATGTTGACGGACTTAATTTCTTAACAGGCACAACAGTAGATGCTGTTAACAAAAAAGCCTTCCTGGGAACACTTGCAGCTCATACCGATGGTGGAGTGCCCAACATCATAATAAATATTCCGGAAATGAATGCTTATTATTTCGGACAGCTTGTATATTTCTTTGAAAAAGCGTGCGGACTCAGCGGATATATGTTGGGCGTAAACCCGTTTGACCAGCCGGGTGTTGAAGATTACAAGAGAAATATGTTTGCGCTACTGGGTAAACCGGGCTCTGACAGCGAGTACAAAAAGAACCTTGAGAAAAAACTTAGCGATTTAATGTAAAATTACTCTTGCAATTTATATTATTATATGGTAAAATATAAGTAGCTACAAAAATACAAAAAGGGGGCAGTTTTAATGATTAAGTTTATAGTTGGGAAAAAAGGCACAGGTAAAACCAATAAGCTTATCGCAGAAGTTAATGAAGCAGTAAAGACCGATAAAGGTCATTTGGTATTTATAAATGATACAAGCAGACACATGTTTGATCTTGATTCTAAAGTAAGACTGGTAGATACACAGGAATATGCAATCAAAAATTATGATGCTCTTTACGGAATGATCTGCGGCATTTTATCTCAGGACTACGACATTTCCACAATTTTTGTTGACAGTGTTACAAAAATTGTTAAAGGCGGAGATATTAACGCAGCGGAAGATGTGTTTGCAGGTATTGCTGATGTTTGTGAAAAACATGGCGTTGGCATGACAATTACTGCAAGTATTGACGAAAGCGAAGTTCCGGCGTACATGAAAAAATATCTTTAATGTACACTTGGAATCTTCTGCAGTAGTGCATAAGAAAATCGGGCTGCAGCACCAGGTGTTGCAGCCTTATTTAAATGAGTGAGGTTATAATGATGAATTATAAAAGTACAAGAGGCAAAGCGGCAGAGGTAGAAGCTGCTCAGGCAATAGTTAAAGGGATTGCTGAGGACGGCGGTCTTTTTGTGCCCGAAACTATTCCGGCGATATCAAAGGCGGATTTTGATGCCATGATTAATGAGGATTACCGCACAAGAGCCGAGAAAATTTTTGCAATGTATCTGACAGATTTTACCGCAGAGGAAATAAAAGACTGCGTAAATAAAGCATACAGCATAGAAAAATTCGGTTCTGACAATGCTGCTCCTATACATAAACTTGATGACGATAAATATATTCTTGAGCTTTGGCACGGACCTACCTGTGCATTTAAAGATATGGCACTTCAGATTTTGCCCCATCTTCTGACAAAATCAATGAAAAAAACAGGTGTGGACAAAGAGGTTGTTATTCTTGTTGCAACATCCGGTGATACCGGTAAAGCGGCTCTTGAGGGTTTCTGCGATGTTGAGGGAACAAAAATCATGGTATTTTTCCCCAACGATGGTGTAAGTAATATCCAGAAACTTCAGATGGTTACACAAAAAGGCGAAAATGTTAACGTTATGAGCGTTTTTGGTAACTTTGACGATGCGCAAAACGGCGTTAAACAGATTTTCGGTGACAAGGATTTTGCAGAAAAAATTGCCGAAAAAGGCTATCAGCTTTCTTCTGCAAACTCCATTAACTGGGGCAGACTTCTGCCACAGATTGTTTACTATGTTTCTGCATATTGCGACATGGTAAAAATGGGGGACATCAGTTTTGGTGAAAAGGTAAATGTTTGTGTGCCTACGGGCAACTTCGGTAACATTTTAGCGGCATGGTATGCAAAAGCTATGGGTCTGCCGATTGGTAAACTCATCTGTGCATCAAATGAAAATAATGTACTTACTGATTTTATAAATGACGGCATATACGACAGAAACAGAAACTTTAAAACAACAATTTCACCGTCTATGGATATTCTCATTTCCTCTAACCTTGAAAGACTTTTATATAACCTTTCTGATGCTGAGACTGTTGCAGGGTACATGCAACAGCTTAAAGAAACCGGAAAATATGAGGTTTCTTCAGAGATTAGAAAAGCAGTTTCAGATTTGTTTGAAGCAGGATATGTAGACGACAAGCAGACAAAGGCTGAAATTAAAAAGATTTGGGAAAAATACGGCTATCTTATTGATACACATACGGCAGTTGCAGTTGCTGTTAATGAAAAATTGTCAGACGGCACAAAAACAATTATTGCGTCAACAGCAAATCCGTTTAAGTTTAACGGAAGTGTGTATGAGGCACTAAGTGGCAATGCAGACATAGCAGACGAATTTGAAATTTTAGACAGGCTTTCAGCAATGACTGAAAATGAGGTTCCGGCGTCTTTAGCAGAACTTAAAACAAAAGCGTCTCGCTTTAATTCCTGTTGCAAAAAAGAAGATATGGAAAACTGTGTTGCAGAGTTTTTAGCTTAAAGAATAACTGCTCCGGAAGGAATCCCAGCCGGAGCAGTATTTATACGGTCTGAGCGTCAGTCCTTAAGCTCAAAAGTGGAGCAGTTTGTTTCGCTTTTTTTAGTAGCGGACTGGCAGTCAACCTTAATCTGGCTTGCAGTACAGCAGTTGTCGGTAGTATGGTAAGTGCAATTTGCAACACTGCAATAGATGCCGTCAAGTTTATCACGGCATGAGTTACAAGGTGACATAAACTGTTACCTCCTTAATAATAATACGCACCTTTAAAATGCAATGTTATAATTCCCGCAAAACCATCTGTTTATGCGTAGTTTTATGATTGAAATTTTTTGAATTTTTTTGGCTCAATAAGAAAGAGGTTGTTTTATGGCACTGTACGCAATGGCTGATTTGCACTTAAGCCTTGGCATAAAGGACAAGCCAATGGATATTTTCGGTGCAGGCTGGCAGAATTATATGGAAAAAATTGAAAATTGCTGCAAATCAGTGCTGAATGAAAATGACGTGCTTTTACTTGCAGGTGACCTTTCGTGGGCAACCTATATGGAACAGGCGACTGCAGATTTTGAGTTTGTTGAAGCACTGCCCGGCAGGAAGATTATTTCCAAAGGGAATCATGACTACTGGTGGGATACGGTAACAAAACTTAATAAATATAAAAATGAAAAAGGTTTTGAAAGGGTGGAGTTTCTTCATAACAACTTTTTTGTTTATGAGGACTACGCAATCTGCGGCAGTCGCGGATGGATATATTCTTCCTCTCAGGAGGATATAAAGATTTATGACAGAGAACTTTCGCGGCTTGTTCTGTCGCTTGAGGCAGCGGAAAAAGCCGGTTACAATAAAAAAATTGTGATGACACATTTTCCGCCACTTGTAGCACTGGAAGCAGGTGATGGGAGGATGATAGACATAATGAAAAAATATGGCGTGGAGCAGTGTGTTTACGGTCATCTTCATAATATAAACCCAAACGAAAATCATACAACAACCATAAGCGGAATTAAATTTCGTCTTGTAGCGGCAGATTATCTTGAATTTAACCCTGTAAGGATTCTATAACTATCGGAGGAACTTGAAAATGAAGAAAATACCGAATATTCTGACGGTCATCAGACTGCTGATGGTACCGCTTTTTTGGTGGATGTACTTCCGCAATCCTACTTATGGCGGAATAGTTTTCATTGCGGCCTGTCTGACCGATGTTGTAGACGGATTTCTTGCCAGAAAACTTGATGCAATTACAAAATTTGGTATGCTGGCAGACCCGCTTGCAGATAAACTGATGCAAATCAGTGCGGTCACATGTCTGTTTATTTCGGGGATTTTCCCACAGTGGATTGTGACGGTACTTATAATGAAAGAGCTTATTATGATTATAAGTGCATCGTTCCTGTTTAAAAAAGACATTGTGATACCTGCTAACAAAGTGGGCAAAGGTGCAACGGTGCTACTGTCTGTCATGGTAGTTTATTTTATGTTCTTTAGTGACGTAAGCCCCAAATCAAGTGAGATTATTTCCGTATTTCTCGGAATAATTGCATTTTTTGTTCTTGTTTCCTATCTGCTTTTGATGATAAAAAATTTAGTGAAGAAAAATGAGGGACAACGATAGTTGTCCCTTTAGTTTTGCAATTTATAGTTTACTCCTTCGGTAGCGATTACGCCGCCGTCTTTTTTTATTATAATCGCGTCTACGTTATGTGCCCCGGCTATTTCCATGCCTTTTTCACTTCCTACCGCAAAAATTGCAGTGGAAAGGGCATCAGCAAGTGTTCCGTCCGGTGAAATTACGGTTGCGGAAGCAACATCACTATCAGTAGGATAGCCTGTTTTTGGCGAAAGAATATGGTGATAAACTTTCCCTTCATGCTCAAAATACCTTTGATATCCACCGGATGTTATGATGTTGGTATTTTGGGCATCAACGGTCAGATAAATCTCGCCCGGAGAAAAAGGATTTACAATGCCAACCGTCCAGGGTTTTCCGTTTTTAGAGCCTATGAGACACACGTTTCCACCTAAGTTTACAATTCCGCTTTTGATTCCGTATGTGCTTGTAATTTCACGCACCTTGTCTGCAGCAAAACCTTTTAAAACTCCGCCAAAATCAACCGAAACTTCGGTTTTTGTAAGTGTGTTTCCGTTAAGCTTTAGTTTATTGTACCCGGTTTTTTCAAGTGCCGGGAGAATATCATCATCCTGAGGGGGAGTGGATGCATTTTTCACATCCCATAAATCGGACAGAGCCGACAGAGTTATATCAAAAGCGCCGTCGGTAGATTTGCTGATTTTCAGGCACCGACCGATTAAATCCGCCATTTCAACTGTCACAGACATTGTTTCGCCCGGAGAAAGACTGTTAAAAGCAGAGATGCCGGAACTTTGGTATTTACTGTATGTTTTTTCCATGCCGGACAGAGCAGAAGCAATTTCATCTGCTGCAACATCTGAATTTTTTCCGGATATAGATATGTCTGCAACGGTATCAAAAACAAAAAGAGTGCGCTCGGTGTTTCTTGGGCTGTTTGTAAGCAGAAAAGTAAAAACTACTATTGCGGCAAAAACCAAAATTGAAATTATGCGGATGTTTTTTGTCAAAAAATTCATAATTCACACCATCCGTCCAGAATGAATTTAACTTCAGAGAGAGTGCATGCACGGGTAAGTTCATTTTTCAGCTTTGATGCGCCACGCAAACCTTTGACATACCATGAAAGATGCGCACGGGCTTGCCTTATACCATTTTGCTCACCTGCATATTCGGCGAGCTTTGAAGCATGATAATATGCCATTTCAAGCCGCTTTTTGGTTGACGGTGGAGCGTAGGGCGTGCCGGAAATGGCATGGTTACACTCATCAATCAGCCAGGGGTTGCCAAGCATTCCACGGGCGACCATAACATAATCACAACCCGTTTCATTCAGCATATTTACTGCATCCTCACCGCAGAAAATATCACCATTTCCAATGACAGGGACTTTAACCGCCTTTTTAACCTCGCTGATAATAGTCCAATCGGCTTTTCCGCTGTAATATTGCTCACGTGTTCTGCCGTGAACGGCTATCATATCACACCCATTTATCTCTAAGATTTTTGCAACCTCTATAGCATTGATGGTATATGCAGTAAAACCTGAACGGATTTTAGCCGTAACAGGCAAATTTACCGATTTTTTAACGGCAGACATAATTTCACCGATAAGCTTTGGGTTTTTGAGTAGTGCCGACCCTTCGCAGTTGCTGACAATTTTCGGAACGGGACAGCCCATATTTATGTCAATAAAAGCGGCATCTGTCTGCTCTGAAACAATTCTTGCGGCTTCTGCCATAATATCAGGCTCACTGCCGAAAATCTGAATGCCGACAGGCTGCTCACACGGGTCAATATTTGTAAGCCGATAGGTCTTTTTATCATTATAGCAAAGCGCTTTCGCACTTACCATTTCGGTATACAAAAGCGCCGCACCAAACGATTTTAAAATTTTTCTGTAGGGCAGGTCGGTCACTCCTGCAAGAGGAGCAGCAAAAACCTTGCCTTTTATAGAATCAAAAAAATCAGTTTTCATTGTTTTTGAGTTTTTCGCTCTGATCTGCAGCTGTAAGTGCCTCAATCAGCTCGGTAATATCTCCGTTTAATATTTGTTCAAGCTTGTGCAGGGTGAGCCCGATGCGGTGGTCGGTAACACGTCCCTGAGGATAGTTATATGTTCTTATTCGTTCGCTCCGGTCACCTGTACCTACCTGGGATTTTCTCTCGCTTGCAAGCTCTTCGAACTTTTTGCGTTCCTGTTCTTCATAAAGCTTGGTGCGGAGGACTTTCATTGCCGCATCCTTATTCTGATGCTGGCTTCGCTCCGACTGGCAGGCAACCACTATGCCTGTGGGAATGTGAGTAATACGAACAGCAGATTCTGTCTTATTAACGTGCTGACCGCCTGCACCGCTTGCACGGTAAACGTCAATCCTGAGGTCTGCAGGGTTGATTTCAATATCAACATTTTCGTCAGCTTCAGGGAGAACCGCAACCGTAACGGTAGAGGTGTGAATACGGCCGGAGGACTCGGTGTCGGGAACACGCTGAACACGGTGAACGCCGCTTTCAAATTTAAGCTTACTGTATGCGCCCCTGCCCGAAACCTGGAAAACAACTTCCTTAAAACCACCAAGACCTGTTTCGTTACAGTCGAGCAGCTCGGTTTTAAAACGGTTTGATTCGGCATACATAGAGTACATTCTGTAAAGCACATACGCAAAGAGTGCTGCCTCGTCTCCACCTGCGCCGGCACGTATTTCCATAATAACGTTTTTTTCGTCGTTGGGGTCTTTGGGAAGAAGCAGGATTTTCAGATTGTTTTCCGATTCTTCGATAATTTCTTTGGATTCCTCAATGGTGAGTTCAGCAAGTTCTTTAAGTTCCTTGTCGCCGCTTGCGATAATTTCTTTTGCCTCAGCAATGTCCTCCTTTGCTTTTTTGTACTTTTTGTACTCCTCAACAATTGGGGTAATGTCTGAAAGTTCTTTGCAAAGTTTGCTCCACAGAGCATTGTCAGCAATTACTTCAGGGTCACTTACGCTTTTGTTAAGCTCAGCAAATCGTCCTTCAATAAAGTCAAGTTTGTCAAACATCAGTTTCTCCTTTTTAATATGCCGGTGACTATGCGGTCAATTCCGGCAAGGTCCTTTTTAATTTTTATGTCAGTAAAATTATTTTCCATCATATTTGCAACTGCATCGCCCTGACCAATGCCAATCTCAAAAATTAGCATACCACCGCCTTTTAGATTTTTGGGTGCAATTTTTGAAATCCAGCGGTAAAATGAAAGTCCGTCACTTCCACCGGCAAGTGCGGAGCGTGGTTCAAAATCTGCAACATCAGGCGGTAGGGTGAGCATGTCCGCATCGGTTATATATGGCGGATTTGAAGTTAAAATGTCAAAACTTCCAAAAAAATCTTTATTTAGAATATCACATACTTCAAATGATACTTTTCCGTCAAGACCGTGCTTTATTGCATTCTCCTGCGCGATGGATATCGCACCTTCAGAAATATCAACGCCGTGTGCATGAATAGTTGCATTTTTTGCTGCAGCAATAGGAATACAACCACTGCCGGTACATAAATCTAGAAGCTTATCTTTGCCTGAAGAAAGAATTTCCTCAACAATCATTTCGGTCTCGGGACGGGGAATAAGAGTATGCTCATTTACCTTAAAAGAAAGCCCAAAAAATTCTTTTTCGCCCGTAATATAGGCGATAGGCTTATGCTGAGCACGCATCAAAACACAGCTTTCAAAAAGTTTTTCTTTGTCTTCATCAACTTGTTTATCCATATAAAGAATAACGTCCGAAATGCTGACTTTCAAAGTATGAGCAAGCAGAATTCTTGCCTCGCTCCGAGGATTGTCAGCAACATCTTTCAGTTTATCGGCACCCTGAAAAATCAGGTCTTTGATTTTTACCATGTGGCATCCTCTTTATTTTCGGGAATAACCTCTTTCATAGAGGCAATAGCAACTTCAATCTGCTCGTCGTCCGGCTCACGAGTGGTTATTTTCTGCAACCAAAGTCCCGGTTTTGTAAGCAGTGCTACGCATTTATTATTTGACCTGCCCGAGAACTTGAGAAACTCATAAGTGATACCCGCAATAACCGGAAGCATAAGGAGTTTCAGACCAATTCTGATGAGAAGGCTGTCCCAGGAAATAACAGAGAAAGCAAGTATGCTGATTATCATTACTTCAATTAAAAATGCGGTTCCGCATCTGGGGTGAAGTCTGGGTTGTGCTTTTACATTTTCAACGGTAAGTTCAAGCCCCTTTTCATAGCAGAAAATGGTTTTGTGTTCGGCGCCGTGATATTCAAAAACACGACGTATATCCTTTGCAAGGGAAGCAAGGTAAATATAAACCACAAAAATTACCATACGCACCACGCCTTCAATAAGGCTTTTTATAATATGGTTCTGGATAAATAAAGTGGCATATTTTGTTATGAAAGCAGGGAGAAGAACAAACAGTCCAACTGATAAAAACAGTGCAAGGACAAGTGAAACATAAACAACCGCATCCTTGCTGATGTGTTTTTCCAGCCAGGCGTCAAATTTTGACGGTTTGTATGTCGGGTCCTCCTCGCCCATATCGTAAAGCTCCGCAGAGAACATAAGAGTTCTTATACCTAAAACCATAGACTCGACAAAGTTTACAACTCCTCGGATGATGGGAAGTTTTAAAATTTTATATTTTTTTGTTACCGATGCTACAGGCTTTTTGTCAACAACAATTTCGCCACTAGATTTTCTGACGGCGACAGCCATGTTATCGGGACCTTTCATCATAACACCTTCAAGTACAGCCTGACCGCCAATACTTGTTTTAAATGGTTTATTTTTTTTCATTTTCATTCTGCCTTTCGGTCGGGATTTTCGGCAGTCTGTTCTGCCGTGAGATTTTTCGAGTTTTTTCTGTATTTAAGCGGAGTTAAATTCTCCAGTCGTTTGAATGCATCGTTAAAACGCTGCTGACTTAAAAAACCAACCTTAAGAGCAATGTCGTTGATTTTCATATCGGTTGAAGCAAGCAGCTCCTTGGCACGGTTTATCCGCACCTGAAGAATAAAGTTTTTGGGACTTATACCAAACCGGGCCTTAAAACAGTGGGAAAGATAGCTTTCACTCAGATAAACGTGGGTGGCAAGCTCACTGAGGCTTATGTGTTTGTGATAATTTTCGGTAATATAATCCCTGGCACGCATCATTGCGTCATTAATACCTTTTTCGCCGGAAAAACCTGACGATGAGAGAATTTCTCTCGACAGATATACAAGCATTTCAAGAAGCAAAAGGTAGGCAAGAAAATCGTCCCATTTTTCGCGGTTCTGTCTTGCCCAGACAATGCGTTTTAAAGCATTTAAAACAGCGTTCTTGGGCCCGGGAGTGAGCACCATGTGCGGTCTTTGCTGAAGCTCGCTGATAATGTCTGCAAGCTCAGCAATGTCTGAAGGGAGATTCTCTGAAATATCTACCGTAAAACTCAGCACAAAAAATTCGCAGGCGCCGGAGGTAACGGTGAATTTGTGAGGCTGATGGGGCTTTATTATAACAATATTGTGAGGAAAAAGAGAAACTGTTTCCTCAGAAGTTTCAAAGTCGGCATTTCCTCTTTTTAAGTAAACAAGCTCAAAATGGTCATGCTCATGACCGGAGGATGACCAGCCTGCATCATGGGTTTTGACAAGAGAAACAACATTCAGCGGAAATGCGGAAATATTTGAACTGTCCATAAAAAATCCTTTCTATTGGGCGGACGCATTTTTTGTTAAACTCAGAGGAAGATAATCTTCAACAGGGGAAGCTGAGTCGAGTGATTTCCACAGGAAATGGGCAATTCTTGTATGGTCTTCTGTTACGGATAATTTATGAGTATATGCATCACCAGACTCCAATTTTAAAGGCACAGGATCGTAAAAATTCATACGATTGTTCTGGTAAGCGGTAAAAATGCTTGTTACAATGTAATCAGAACCTGTAAGATTGCGAATGTGGATTGTTTTTGGCAGTTGGTCAAAGGAAGAAACATATACCCCCTTGTTTTTAAGAGCCAACACATATCTTGTCATATCAAAAAGATTTAGTAAACCATACCCAAACTCAGTGTCCCGACCTTCAATGGTAGGATTAAGGTCTTTGGCTGAATACCTAAGCGCATCTTTAAATTGAGCCGGAGTAATGTCAGGATAAATCTGCTTTGCAATTGCCGCTGCAGCTGCAACCTGAGGAGCAGCAAAGGAAGTTCCGCCTGAATCCCTTATTCCTCCTGTATAATTTAAAACAGGAATTCCGTCTGCCGGAGCGGAAATAAAAACACTTTCGTTTACAACGGAAGTCTCTGCCCTGGTGATAGTCCTGGTTACCGAAGCAACGCTTACGGCACCCTCGCAGCCTGCAGGATACCTGACGTGGTTACCGGGGTCGGAAAGGGTGTTGTTACCTGCGGCACAAACTACAATACAACCAAGGTTGGTTGCAGTTTTTACTGCCTCATCAAGACTGTCAAGTTTAGTGCCGCCACCTAAGCTGATGTTTAAAACGTCACAGCCATAGCGGGCACCGGCGTTTATTGCAGTTATAACAGCGGCCAACTCTATGACGCCCGATTTGTTTTCCACTTTCATAGGAAGTATCTTAACTTTGTCTGCAATGCCGGCAATGCCAAAAGAGTTATTTCTTTTTGCAGCAATTACACCGGCAACCATTGTACCGTGACCTCTTGAATCGGTGGTATCTGTAAAACTCTCGTCATCAGAAGACACACCAAAATTAACACCTTCCTCAACACGAGAGTAGTCAATATCCGGATGGTTTGGTGCAAGCCCTGAATCAATAATGCCCACAAGAACATCGTTGCCAAAAAGCCCCAACGACCAGGGATAGCCTGCGTTAATCATTGGGAGGTTCCACTGAGATGAATAATAGGTGTCATTTGGAGTGGTATCGTAATAGGTCATCTCAATATTTTCGTCGCAAATATCAAGATAGCCTGCCTCCTTTAAAGCGAGAGCTTTTTCGGCAGACACAAGATACATACCTGCTCCAAGGAATTCGCTATCATCGTCATAATACATAAATGCAGGTGCATCTTCGCGATATTTAATGATATATTCGCCCTCTGCCGCATTTGTGACAATGAAAAGTGCAAATATAAAAGTTATTATGCAAAATATTTTTTTCATATTAATCACCAATATATATTATATCATTATAAGTTATATTTTTCAATAGTAATTTTCGCTATTGATAATTGAAGCGGAATATGATAAAATACATAAAAAGAGGTGAGGCAAATTTGGCACAAGAAAGAGCAGTACTTGCCGGAATAGTATCCGGCAGAATAAATAATGAATTTTCCGACGATGCGACAATCTTAGAACTTGCAGAGCTCGCAAAAACCGCAGGTGCAGAGGTGGCCTCGAGTGTTTTGCAACCCAAAGAAGCGCCCGATGTTGCAACATATCTCGGCAGCGGTAAACTTGAAGAACTTAAAGAGCTTTGCGAGGTAAATGAAGCAAATCTCGTCATTTTTGACGATGAGCTGACCGGCTCACAGCAGAAAAATATAGAAGATGCGCTCGGCATACGGGTAATCGACCGTTCAACGCTGATACTGGATATTTTTGCCTCCCGGGCAATGTCAAAAGAGGGTAAACTTCAGGTTGAACTTGCTCAGCTTAAATATATGCTGCCCAGACTTTCGGGAATGGGGCAGGCCCTGTCCAGACTTGGTGGCGGAATAGGTACAAGAGGACCCGGTGAAACAAAACTTGAATCGGACAGACGTCATATCAGAACAAGAATATCGCACCTTCTTTCAGAGCTTAAAGAAGTTGAAAAAAGGCGTGGCTACGCCCGTGACAGACGTAAAAAAGACGGTGTTTTAACGGTATCGCTTGTAGGCTACACCAATGCCGGCAAATCAACACTGATGAACTACCTTACCGATGCAGGCGTTTTAGCAGAAAATAAACTTTTTGCCACACTTGACACCACCTCGCGCGCACTCACTCTGCCCGATGACAGAGAAGTGCTTTTAATTGACACGGTAGGCTTTATCAGAAAGCTGCCACACCATCTTATAAATGCGTTTAAATCCACCCTTGAAGAAGCGGTTTATGCCGATGTTATCTTGAATGTAATAGATTTTTCAAACCCCGAGTATAAAATCCATCGCGAAGTTTCGGAGGATATATTAACCTCGCTTGGATGCAGTGAAATTCCGAAAATCAATGTATATAACAAATGTGACCTTGCAGATGGAACATATAAATCGGATGAGGACAATATTTATGTTTCGGCTGCATCGGGGCAGGGGATAGAAGAGCTTTTAAAACTTATTGCCATTAAAATTCCTTATCCGTTCAAAAGAATGAATCTTATGATTCCTTATGATAAAACAGGCCTTGCATCTTCAGTGAGAGATGACGGGAAGCTCATTTCCGAGGAATATCTTGCGGACGGTATTAAAATTACGGCTGATATAGACGGGAAAGCGGTGCATAAATATGAGCAGCATAGAATATAAAACCATAAAAAACCGCGGCTTTGCCGAATATGAGGACAGAAAATCCCGTTTTATTGCCAATGTTTATCCTGTGGAAACAGAGGAAAAGGCGCTTGAGTTTTTAAATGCCGTCAAGAAAAAATATTCGGACGCAAGGCATAATGTTTACGCCTATGTGGTGAGAGAAAATAATATCCAAAGATATAGCGACGACGGTGAGCCGTCGGGCACGGCAGGTATGCCCGTCCTTGATGCCATAAGAAAACGGGGACTGACAGATATGATAGTTGTGGTAACCCGATATTTCGGCGGAACTCTGCTCGGTACTGGCGGCCTTGTTCACGCCTACGGCAAAAGTGCCTCCGAGGGCATTGAAAATGCACAGCCCGTAACGAGAAAACTGTGCGACATTTTCTCTGTCACGGCAGATTATACCATGTCCGGAAAAATAGAATACTCGCTTAAAGAAAGCGAGTACATAATTGAAGATATAGCCTATACCGATGCGGTGACTTTCACCGTCTGCGTCCCGTCAGGCGATGGAGAAAAATTTGTAAAAGAAATAACCGAAATATCCCTCGGGAATGCAAAAATGAAGAGAATTGGGAAAAAATTTGTGGATGTAGAAAATATCAACGAAAAATCTAAATGAAAAAAGCATCGTTTTCAAAACGATGCTTTTACATTTTTACACCATTAGTTTCCACAGAGCGTAGGGTGATGGAAAATGGTATTCAAACCAGTAGGAAAACAGAGAAGTGAAGCCGAATCTTTCGAACGAATAGATTTTTTGCCTTTTTCTATTGCTATGTATGATATGTTTTCCATTGTACCTGGGAAACACTCAAAATGTCCATTTTTATGCGGATTGAAAGTCCCTTCAACAACCATATATTTACCTCGGTGGTCAATAAGATCTTCCAAATTAACTCCGAATTCTGACTTAAGCCCTGTGTCATTGAGCCATATGGCGTTTGCCAGATATTTATGACCTTCAGAAAGAGAGGGGTTAATATAAGCATTGCGAGAAGGGTAGAGAGCGATATCTTCGAGGTCATAGCTGAAAATGCCCCTGACTCTGACGTATTTTCCGTCATAATTTTTGGGATTTTCAATGAGATCTTCCAGAGAAACTTCCATAGCCAACGTTGAAGAAGTTCCATAACTGATTTCGATGTTGGGCAGAATAATTGCAGTTATTACGACGGTTATTAATGTGGCAACAATGATAAAAGAAACAAAACTGCCTAAAATGATAAGAATACGCTTTAATGTTTTATTCACACAAACTACCTCCCTTTTTAATACCTTCCTGAAGTAATGTCCGCCACCAGCATTTCAAGTGCCTGCCAATCAGAGCTTTCGCCCGATTTTATGGAGTAGTCGGCGGCAAGGCATTTATCTATGAGGTTTTTTGCCCGGTCGGCGGTGAGCCGTCTTGCCTGAGCAATATATTTTTGTGCAATAAATGGCTTAAGTCCGAGTTGTGCGGCTATGTCGTTTGAACCTGCATCAAGCAGGACTCTTGTTTTGCCAAGCATACACGCCTGTCTTCCTATGAGAACCAGAATTTTAACGGGTGCCTCTTTTAAAATTTTCATTTCCTCAAGCATTGGTAAAACAAGGTTTGCCCTACCTTCAATCATAGCGTCAAGCATTTCAAAAACTCTGCTTTTGAGCGATTTTTTAACGATAGCATCCACGTCATCTTCGGTGACCTCTTTTTTGTCCATTGCAAAGGCGATGAGTTTGTCCATTTCGGCATTTACGCTTGTCAGACCTTCGTCACAGGAGAAGACAAATTTGCTTAAAACATCAGGAGTAACCGAGATACCTGCTTTTGCAAAGGCTTTGCCGCAGTAGGTAACAAGCTCGGCATGGGTTTTATATTTAAACTCAGCGAAAATACCTGCAGTTTTTGCTTTCTTTAAAAGTCCGCTTCTGCCGTCAATTTCGTCCTCGTCAAAAACTATGCTTAAAAAGTCGGGCAGGTTATCAAAAAGCTCGGTAAAAATCTTTTTCTGCGATTCTGAAGCGGATTTAAAAATACCGCTGTTTTTCACAACTATCAGCTTTTCCTCCGACATAACAGGCAGAGCTTCTGCGGCTTGGGAAATCTTTTCGGCAGGGGTTTCCTTGCCATCAAAAACATGCATATTAAGCTGAAAAAGAGGGTCCTTTTCAAAATGCTTTATAAAGGCATCCACAGCAGCTTTGCGAGCAAAATCCTCTTCACCGGTGAAGAGGAAAAGCCCCTTAAAATCAGCCGCGGAAATTTTTTCTTTTATCAGTTTTGTATTATCACTAATCTGCTTCATAAACTGCCCTCATATTTCCAAATAAATCTATAGTGAATTTTATATCGCCAAGCTTATCTGTTCTTAAAATTGTTGTCCCCGAATTCTCAAGCCTTTGGAGCGTCTGGTCGTGCGGATGACCGTAGAAGTTGTCCCTGCCGGCACTTATGACGCAATAATCGGCAGAAACCTTTTTCAAAAACGCATCCGAGGTCGAGTCCCTGCTGCCGTGATGGGAAACTTTAAGCACGTCGGCATCAAGAGAACTTCTGCTTTTAATTATAGCACTTTCTGCCGTCGAGTCAATATCTCCGGTGAACAAAAATTTGTTATTTTTTATATTCATGCTTAAAACAAGACTGCCGGAATTTTCATCAGACGGAGGAAAGCTTTTTAACGGGGAGATTATACTGGTTGATATGCCGCCGAAATCATAACTGTAGTAGCTACCGGCAAACTCCACATCAGCGCCGGAAAGGGTCGCAATTTCGCAAAGCTCGGCAACTTTTTCGCCAAACATATCATACTGTGGCAAGACCACCTTTCGAGTGGGAAAATTTTTCAATATATCGCCCAGAGCTCCGCAGTGGTCGGAGTCAGGGTGAGATATGAAAATTACATCAAACCTGTTTATGCCTTCCGACCTTAAAGCCGACATAGTGGTAAAACCGTCCGGACCTGCATCAACCAAATATCTGCCTCCACCGGCTGCTTTTATCAATGCGCAATCTCCCTGGCCTATATCAAAAAATGTTACGGAATAGGTAAGATGTGAAGCCACAGAAGACAAGGTGAGAATACATAGGGAAACATAAAAAGAAATTTTACCCAATTTGCCCCATTTTCTTCCGGTTAAAGCCATATAAAGTAGTATGACAAAAACGAAAAAACAAAGAATGGTAACAGTAGTGGGAGATTTTACACTTATGTATGAAAATGGGATTTTTGAAATAAATCTGCTGCAGAATAATATTACTTTTATTAAAAATCTTGGAATAAAAGCAAAAACTATTCCAACTCCGGGCAAAAGCGTTAAAGCAGATGAGATAAAAACAATGCTTACCAGTGGAACCACCAGAATGTTTGTTATTACTGATAAGGTGCTTATGCCGTTGAACATATATGCAAGTACCGGAAGTGTTAATATTGAAGCAGACAGGGTTGCAGATGCAGTAATTTTTATTTTGCCGGGGATAAACCGTGGCAGTTTTTCGTTTAATGGTTTTGTAAAAATAAGTATTCCTGCAAGTGAGGTGTAGGATAAAAGAAAGCTTGCGCTTAAAACAGTATATGGGTTAAGCATCAGGATAATGGCAGCTGACAGGAAAAAGCTTGTGGGCATATCCTCTTTTCTGTCAAAAACAGATGCTAAAAGGGTGCAGATAAGCATAATTCCTGCACGGGTTACCGATGGAGAAAATCCGGTCAAAGTCATGTAAATAACAACCAGTATTATTCCAAAAACATTTCTTAACTTGTAGTAAAGCCGGGTTTTGCCTGCTATCAGAAAAAAGAATCCTATCAGGATGGAAAGGTGCATTCCCGACACGGCAACAATATGGCTTATGCCACTTCTCATAAAGACATCTGTCATTTGGTCAGAAAAACCCGATTTGTCACCTAATAAAATTGCAGCGGCAACCTCGCCCTCCTCGCCACCTATTCTCAGACGTATTTTGTCTGATATGCTGTTTGAAAACTCCCTCATTTTATCATATAAACGCGGAGCTCCTTCGGCGACCGACAATTTGTCAGACGAAATAAAGAAGGAAGAAGTTATATTTTTGGTGTGCATATAAAGCTTTGAATCAAACCCGTGAGCTCCGGTGCGCTTGGGGGCACGAAAAAGTGAAGAAAAAGAAACTTTGTCACCAACAGAAAACTCTTTTTCAAAATCTGTGTAAATGAGGAAATTCAGCTTTTTGTCTTCGGTTTTGCCTAACGCAGAAACAGAGTCGGAATAAAGTGTTAAACACTGTTTGCCACTTGAAGTGGCAGAGATGCCGCTTATTTGCCCTGTAATGGTGACATATCTGCCGGTATAGCGTTCTGAGATACTGTTGTTTGATTTTTCTGCAAAGTAAAAGTGCACTGTTCCACCTATAAGAGAAATGCAGGTAAGGATAATAATGAACAGATGAGGTGTCTTTTTAAGTATAGCAGTCACAATAACAGCAATAACTGCTGCGCCAATCATTAAAAGATTAGGCGAAAACAGAGCAGATAACAATATACCAAACACATAAGCGGCACTAATATAGCACAGTATCCTTGCTGTAATACGGTTTTCTTTTGATGGCACCAAAGACACCCCTCCTCAGATATTGACTCTATTATACAATAATTGCAAATTTAAATCAATGTAAAATACAATCTTGAATTTTTAAGAAAAAATTTCTTGAAAAAGCGGACGAGTTATGATAAAATAATAATCCAAGCAGAAAACTAATCTGCTCAATGAAATTTTAGGATGGTGTATACGTTGGATGCGATTTTTGGGAATATACTGGCAATTACCTGGCAGCAGGTGGTAATGTGGCTTATCGGAGGCATACTTATTTACCTTGCAATTAAAAAGGATATGGAACCGACACTTCTTCTTCCTATGGGCTTTGGTGCAATTTTGGTAAATCTTCCTTTGTCGGGCGCAGTAACTCAAGGCGCTGAAGAGGGTGTTATTGATGTTCTTTTCGGTGCAGGAATAGCTAATGAGCTTTTTCCGCTGCTTTTATTTATAGGCATCGGCGCAATGATAGACTTTGGACCGCTTTTGTCAAACCCAAAGCTTATGCTTTTCGGTGCAGCAGCACAGTTTGGTATCTTTATGACCTTAAGCCTTGCAACACTTATGGGATTTGACATTAAAGACGCTGCTTCAATTGCAATTATCGGTGCGGCGGACGGCCCGACATCAATATTTGTGGCAAACTACTTTAAAACAGAATATGTAGGTGCAATTGTTGTTGCGGCATACTCGTATATGGCGCTTGTACCAATAGTTCAACCGCCGGTTATAAAGCTTTTAACCACCAAAAAGGAAAGAATGATTCGTATGCCATATAACCCTAAAAAGGTTTCAAAACTTACGAAAATTTTATTCCCGATTGTCATTACGGTTATTACGGGCATTGTTTCGCCAAAGAGCGTATCCCTTATCGGATTTTTGATGTTTGGCAACCTTATCAGAGAATGCGGAGTTTTAAACAACCTTTCGGAAACGGCGCAAAAGTCGCTCGCTAACCTTGTAACAATCCTTCTTGGCATTACAATTTCTACAAAAATGCAGGCAGCGGCTTTCTTAAAAGCAGAAACTCTGATGATTATAGCTCTTGGGCTTGTAGCGTTTATTTTTGACACTGCAGGCGGAGTTGTTTTTGCAAAATTCTTAAACCTTTTCTCCAAAAAGAAAATTAACCCCATGATTGGTGCTGCAGGCATTTCTGCTTTCCCCATGTCATCAAGGGTTGTCCATAAAATGGGACTTGCTGAGGATAATCAGAACTTCCTTCTGATGCACTCGACAGGTGTTAATGTGTCCGGACAGATAGCATCTGTTATAGCAGGCGGACTCATCTTAAATCTCATTCACTAAAGGAGAATTGCGATATGAATATGACTGACTTTTTATATAGCCTGTCCGTTATGGGACAGGGTATGCTTGGAATTTTTGTTGTAACACTTGTGATTATTCTGGCGATATATCTGCTTAGCAAGGTTGATGCAAAGGACGAATAAAGAAATTAAAGCGGAGCTTACAGGCTCCGCTTTACTATTTTGTTTACTGCATAAACAAATTGCTCTGCGTGAGAAAACTTTGAAAATGCTCCGGGGCTTACACGGACAGTACCTGTTTCTAAGGTTTTAAAGGTTTTGTGTGCAGCCGGTGCACAATGAAGTCCGCAGCGGACAGATATTCCAAACTCACGGTCTAAAATATTACCCATTTCCACCACATCCACGTTATCGCAGTAGAAACTTATGCACGGCGTACGATTTTTATTTTCGGGGAAAAGCAAGTGTACGCCGGGGATGTTCATAAGCTCATCTACCATATATTCTGTCAGATTTGATTCGTGGGCATGGATGCTTTCCATACCTCTTTTTTTTATATAATTACAACTGTATCCAAGGGCAAGGATCCCCGGGATATTTAAAGTGCCGCTTTCAAAACGGTCGGGCAAATCCTCAGGCTGAAAAGGAAGCTCGCTGCGGGTACCTGTTCCGCCGGCTGTAAGCGGGCGGAGAGAGTATTTTTCGGGAATGTAAAGTACACCTGTGCCCTGAGGTCCCAAAAGACCTTTGTGCCCGGCGCAGGCAATCATTGCTTCCCATGAAGCCTTAAGAGGAATATGCCCTGCGCTTTGAGAAGCATCTATAAGCAGTGGTATTTTGCGCTTTTTGCAATAATCGGCAGCAAAATCCATGTTGTTTATAACCCCGCTTACATTTGAAGCGTGATTTAAAACCACAAGTGCAGGGGATGGGTATTTTGTAAGTGCGGTAACATCAGTCGCTCCGTCGCTTAAAAGAGGAAGGGTTATTATATTGCAGCCGAGCATATTTAAGGGGCGCATAACTGAATTGTGCTCCACCGGGGACACAATGACGCTGTCGCCCCGACTGAGAATACCGTAAATGGCGGTGTTTAACGCCTCAGTAGCATTTTTTGTGAAAATAATTTGTTCCGGAGAAGAGGCGCCTAAAAGTTCTGCAAGCATCAGACGGACACTTAGGACATCTTCTGCATTTTTTATTGCTGACCAGTAACCGCCTCTGCCAAAGCTTCCGCTTCGGGTGGCTGTCAACTCGGACATATATTCCACCATGCCGCGCGGCTTTGGAAAAGATGTTGCTGCATTATCAAGATATATCATATTCGGTCACCTGAAACTTATATATTCTTTTCCGTCCAAACGGAATATATTTTTAATTTTTACTCCTAAGGCATCGGCAGCTTTCTCGGAGACAGGCAGAGCGTCAACCGTGGTTCTGACACTGTAACTGCAGCCGTTTTTTGTTAGGCTTTTGGGAGTCTGGACAACTTTTGCAGGAAACCCTTTTTTTGTAAGCTCGTTTTTAATTCTCGTTGCTGTTGTTGCGGAGGAAAAAGTAATCAGAAGTCCTGTTATATTAATCACTCCTTTGACTTAAATAGATGCCTACACGATATTATATGAGAAAAATATTCACTGCGTCCCTTGAAAAAAAGTGAAAAAACCATTTTTGTTGTTTGACAAAAGAGGAAAAATGTAGTATAATTAGAATAGAAATTTTTGCTTTTAGCAAGAGAGGGGATCCGAAATAAATGTATAATATCGGAGACAAGGTAGCCTATCCAATGCACGGTGCAGGGATTATTGAGGCTATTGAGCAGAGAGAAGTGCTTGGTGAGGTAAATGAATATTATGTACTTCGTATGCCCTATGACGATATGAAGGTTATGTTTCCGACGACAGGTGTCGCTGCCGACAGTGTCAGAAACATAATCGATACGGAAGAAGCGGATCGTGTTATTGAATTTTTCAAAACCTTTTTTGAAACCAGCACCGATAACTGGAACAAGAGATACAGAGAAAATTCAATGCATATCAAAAGCGGTAATATCTACGAAACAGCACAGGTTGTCAAAATGCTCATGTACAGAGATAAATCAAAAGGACTGTCTTCGGGCGAGAGGAAAATGCTTGCCAGCGCAAAACAGATTATGATAAGTGAGATTGTTCTTTCGAAAAACATGCAGCAGAAAGAGGTTGAAGAGCTTCTTACAGATATTGTGCTGAGCCAGATAAAAGAGGGTGCATAAACTGTGATATGTGCAGCAATTGTTGCGGGCGGCAACGGCTCACGTATGGGGGCTGACCTTCCGAAGCAGTTTCTTGAAATTTCAGGAAAACCGGTAATAATTCATACGGTTTTATGTTTTTTGGGAAAGGTTGACAAAATATGTATTGCATGCCACGGTGACTATGTTGACTATATGAAAAAATCGCTTGAAAAGCATGGCATTTTAGATGCTGATGTTATTCCGGGCGGAGCTGACAGGATGGAAAGTGTCAGCAGGATAGCAGAGCATTTTCTGAGTGGCGGTGCATGGGAGCAGGACATAATACTTACCCACGACGGGGTAAGACCTTTTGTATCCGATAAAATGATAAATGACAGTATAGAAAATGCCCGCACGGGGCATTTTTGCACTGTTGCGATAAATTCAACAGATACTGTATGCATCTCTGCAGATGGTGAAAATATAGACTGTGTTCCCGAAAGAAGGGGTGTTTTTAATATTCAGACGCCACAGACTTTTACTTTGGGGAAACTTGCGGAAATGCTTGGAAAGTGTGAAACCCCGGGGGGATATACAGACCTTTGCGGACTTGCACTGGCTATGGGAGAAAAGGTTAAAATAGTTGAAGGCAGTCCTGAAAACATAAAAATAACCGTCCCGGCAGACCTTGCGGTTGCCGAGAAGATTCTGGAGAGAAAATATGAGAATAGGTAACGGATATGATGTCCACGCATTCTGCGAAAGCAGAAAGCTTATCCTTGGCGGTGTGGAAATTCCGCATACAAAAGGCCTGCTCGGACATTCTGATGCGGATGTACTTGTCCATGCAATTATGGATGCACTTTTAGGAGCTGCGTCACTTTCAGATATCGGGCAGCAATTTCCTGATTCAAGTGAAGAATTTAAGGGGATTGACAGTTTAATACTGCTGAAAAAAGTGGACGGGCTGATTAAAGAAAAAGGCTTTGAAATAGAGAATATTGACAGTATTGTTGTCTGTCAGAAACCCAAAATTGCAAAATTTATTCCGGACATGAGAAAAAATATTGCTGACTGTCTGGGTATAGATATTGATAAAGTAAATGTAAAGGCAACCACCACCGAAAAGCTCGGATTTGAGGGCAGGGAGGAAGGCATTTCTTCTTATGCGGTGTGTCTTTTGAAATAGGGGGAATTGTACAAATGAAAATGAGTAAAATGCTTGTGCCTACACAGCGTGAAGTGCCGGCAGAAGCGGAAATAAAAAGCCATCAGCTTATGCTGAGAGCAGGTATGATGAGAAAATCTGCAGCGGGCATTTATAACTATTTGCCGCTGGGACTCAGGACCTTAAGAAAGGTTGAAAACATCATCAGAAAATCAATGGATGAGCATGGTGCAATAGAGGTGCTTATGCCTGCGCTACTGCCTGCTGAGTCTTACATGGCATCAGGCAGATGGGAAGTTTTTGGTGACAATATGTTCCGTCTTAAAGACCGTAACGGCAGAGATTTCTGTCTTGGACCAACTCATGAAGAGCTTTTCACCGAGCTTGTTAAAAATGAGGTTCATTCTTATAAGGACCTGCCTATGACAATATATCAGATTCAGACCAAATATCGTGACGAAAGCCGTCCGAGGTTTGGTATTATGCGTGGCAGAGAATTTGTAATGAAAGATGCGTACAGCTTTGATATGGATGCGGAAGGATTGGACAAGTCCTACAAAAATATGTATGCGGCATACTGTCAGGCGTTTGATAAATTAAAACTTGACTATACTATAGTTGATGCCGATTCAGGTGCAATGGGCGGTAGCGGCTCACAGGAATTTATGGTTAAATCAGATGTTGGTGAAGACACCATTGCTTACTGTGATGCCTGCGGATATGCGGCAAACAGCGAAAAAGCGGCTTGTGTTCCCGAAATTATTGAATGTCCTGAAGGCGACCTTGAATTAACTGAAATTCACACACCGAATGTTAAAACCATTGAAGATTTAATGAAATTCTTTAATGCTGACCCCAAACTCTTTGTAAAAACACTTATTTACCGTGTTGAGGACAGAGTAGTTGCTGTTATGGTAAGAGGGGACAGAGAGGTTAACGAGGTAAAACTTGCAAACTATCTTGGCGCAAATGAAATTGAAATGGCTGATGCTCAGACAGTTAACGAAGTTACAAGTGCAGAGGTTGGATTTGCCGGTCCGATAGGCATTAAATGTGAGCTTTTGATGGACAGTGAAGTTGCAGAAATGAAAAACTTTATTGTCGGAGCAAATAAAACAGATTACCACTATCTCAATGTACAGATTGGCAGAGATTTCACTCCTGATGCAACCCTTGATTTAAGAACCATTGTGTCGGGTGACAAATGCCCCAAATGCGGCAAGGAAATCAAAACTGCGCAGGGCATCGAGGTTGGTCACATATTTAAGCTCGGCACAAAATATTCCGAGGCGCTGGGTTGCAGCTTCCTTGACGAAAATGGAAGTGATGTAACTGCAATCATGGGATGTTATGGTATTGGTGTAAGCAGATGTATTGCCGCAATTATTGAGCAGAACTGTGATGATAATGGCATTATCTGGCCGGTAGCGGTTGCTCCGTATGAAGCAATTGTTGTTCCGGTAAACGCAACTGATGAAACACAGGTAGCTGTTGCTGAAGAAATTTACGGAAAGCTTCAGGCTGCCGGTATCGAAGTTGTTATGGACGACAGAGATGAGCGTGCAGGCGTTAAGTTTAAAGATGCAGACCTGCTTGGTTTCCCGGTAAGGATTACCGTCGGCAAATTTGCAAAAGAAGGTATTGTGGAATTCAAACTCAGAAACTCCGACGAGGTTGTTAAAATATCTCCCGCCGAAGCTGCTGATAAGGCAATAGAATACATTAAATCAGAAAGATAAGAGGCGAAAAACAGTGTCAAATTGTGACAGTTGTGCAAGTAAAGGCACATGCAGCGGAAGCTGCAATAAAATAGAAAAAGAAAAGCTCAATGAGCTGGCAAGTGTTAAAAAGGTTATAGGTGTAATGAGCGGTAAGGGTGGCGTAGGCAAATCGTCGGTTACCTCCATGCTCGCAGTTGCACTTTCGAGAATGGGATACAAAACAGGTGTTTTGGATGCGGATATTCTGGGCCCTTCAATCCCTAAAATGTTTGGTTTAAAGCCGGGCGTTTCCGGAACTGAAAATTCAATTTTCCCCAAGGAAACACACAACGGAATTCAGGTTATGTCGGTAAATCTTCTGCTTGAAAACCCCGAAGACCCTGTTGTTTGGCGAGGCTCTATCGTATCGGGAACGGTAAAACAGTTCTGGACAGATGTTGTGTGGAACGACCTTGATTTTCTGTTTATTGATATGCCCCCAGGGACAGGCGATGTACCGCTGACGGTTTTTCAGTCCATTCCGGTTGACGGCGTTGTTATAGTAACCTCACCGCAGGAACTTGTTAAAGATATTGTCGGAAAATCCTACAATATGACCAAAATGATGGACATTCCGGTAATTGCGTTGGCAGAAAACTACAGCTACATCAAATGTCCCGACTGCGACAAGGAAATTTACATTTTTGGTCAGGGAAAAACAGAAGAAGCAGCCAAGCAGTACGGCGTTCCGCTCCTTGCGAAAATCCCTATGGACAAAAAAATAGCAGAACTTGCTGATGCAGGGGATATGGACAAAGTTGATGTATCTTATGTTCAGACTCTTGCTATGCAGATTGAGGGTTTACTGAAATAGCATATTGACAAGGTTAGTTTTTCGGAATATAATAAAGATATACTTTTACATGACTGACGGTTTCGCGGAGCACCGCGGGGGAATGTAAAAGTTTTTAAGCCGACCGTCTGGGCAATTCGCGATTTTCCGCGGGTTGCCCTTTTTTGTTTTTCTAAAAAGGAGAGATGGCTATGACAGAAAAAAACTGGAACGGATTTAAAGGTGAACTCTGGAAAAAAGAGATTAATGTTCGTGATTTTATTCAGGCAAACTATAAAGAATATACCGGCGATGCATGTTTTCTTGCCGGAGCGACAGCACGCACAAATGACCTGATGAAAAAGGTCCGGGCGCTTTTTGCACTTGAAAGGCAGTATGGCGGTGTTTTAGACATTGACACAACAACAGTTTCTTCGCTGACCAGCTACTCACCGGGATATGTAGATAAAGACAATGAAATTATCGTAGGTATGCAGACAAACAGGCCACTTAAACGTGGTGTAAATCCCTTTGGAGGAATGAGAATGGTGCGTCAGGCGTGCGAAGCCTACGGATATAAGCTCAGTTTAAAGGTTGAGGAGGAATTTACCTACCGTACAACCCATAATGACGGTGTTTTCCGTGCATATACCGATGAAATGAGACAGGCAAGAAAATGCCATGTTATTACGGGTCTGCCTGACGCTTACGGCAGAGGAAGAATAATTGGTGACTATCGCAGAGTTGCACTTTATGGTGTTGACAGACTTATTGAAGAAAAGAAAAAGGATAAATCAAAGCTTGCAAACGGTATTTTTGATACGGAAAACATCCGGTTGGATGAAGAGCTTTTTCAGCAGATAACCTTTTTGGGATATATGAAGGAAATGGCGGCAATGTACGGGTTTGATATTTCTCGTCCCGCAGAAAATGCAAGGGAGGCTATTCAGTGGACCTATTTCGCTTATCTTGCTGCGATAAAAGAACAAAACGGTGCTGCAATGTCACTTGGCAGAGTGAGTACTTTCTTTGATATTTACATTGAAAGGGATATAGCTGCCGGTATACTCACTGAGGAAACTGCACAGGAGCTTATGGACGATTTTGTTATAAAACTCCGTATGGCAAGGCACCTCAGAACCCCCGAATATAATGAACTTTTTGGCGGTGACCCCATGTGGATTACCGAAGCGGTAGGAGGTATGGGTGAGGACGGAAGAACGCTTGTTACAAAAAGCAGCTACCGTATGCTCAACACTCTTTATACTCTCGGCTCATCTCCTGAGCCAAATCTTACGGTACTATGGTCAAATTCGCTGCCGGAAAATTTCAAAAACTTCTGTGCGAAAGTGTCGGCGGACACCGATTCAATTCAGTATGAAAACGACGATATAATGCGCCCCATTTACGGCGACGATTATGCCATTGCCTGCTGCGTATCCGCAATGAAGGTTGGTAAACAGATGCAGTTTTTCGGAGCAAGATGCAACCTTGCAAAACTGCTTCTCATCGCCATTAACGGTGGTTATGACACCACAAGCGGTATGCACATCGGACCGCAGATGCCTGTGATGGAAAACCTTGAATTTGATAAGGTTATGGAGCGTTTTGATATTTACATTAAATGGCTGAGCCATCTTTATGTCAACACCATGAACGTTATCCATTATATGCACGATAAATATGCTTATGAAAAAACGCAGATGGCACTTCACGATACACAGGTTGAACGCCTGATGGCGTTTGGAATTGCGGGTCTTTCAGTTGTTGCAGATTCGCTCAGCGCAATAAAATATGCAAAGGTTACAGCTGTTAAAAATGAGGACGGATTTATAACCGATTTTGAAAGAGAAGGCGATTTCCCCAAATTCGGCAATGATGACGACCGTGTGGACCTTATTGCAAAGGACATGACGCACAGGGTTATAACAGAGCTTCGGAAAACACCAACCTACAGAAATGCAGTTCACACCCTGTCGGTGCTTACAATAACCTCCAACGTTATGTACGGCAAAAACACAGGGGCAACCCCGGATGGCAGAGAAGCGTCAGCACCTTTTGCACCGGGTGCAAACCCAATGCATAACAGGGAGGAAAATGGTGCACTGGCATCCCTTAACTCAGTTGCGAAAATCAGTTATGACGACTGCCGTGACGGTATCTCAAACACATTCTCTATCACCCCCGAAGCGCTTGGCAGAACCGAGGAAGAAAGGACGAAAAATCTTGTATCGGTTCTGGACGGTTATTTTGCCAAAAAAGCGCATCATATAAACGTAAACGTACTGAATAGAGAAACTTTGATGAAAGCATACGATGACCCTGAAAGCTACCCCAATCTTACCATTCGTGTTTCCGGATACGCTGTTAACTTCAACAAGCTGTCCCGTGAACAACAACGTGAGGTCATCAGTCGCACATTCCATGAGGCAATGTAGTTATGAAGGGAAGAGTACATTCTATTCAGACGCTCGGTACGCTTGACGGACCGGGGGTGAGATTTGTGGTGTTTTTACAAGGGTGCAATCTGCGCTGCAAATGCTGTCATAACCCGGACACATGGGATGTGTCGGACGGAAAAGTTTTTTCTGCTGATGAGATAGTGAAAAAAGCGGTGAGATATAAAGAATATTATGGGACAGAAGGCGGAATAACTTTATCAGGTGGGGAACCGCTTTTGCAGGCGGAATTTGCCCGCGAGATTTTTTCTCTTTGCCATAAAGAAAAAATAAACACCTGTCTTGACACCTCGGGAAGCCTACTGAATGAAAAGGTTAAGGCACTTCTTGAGGAAACCGACCGCGTGCTTCTTGATATAAAATATACAACCGACGAACTTTATCTTGAAAACGCAGGGTGCAGACTAAGTGGGGTGCTGGATTTTCTGTCATACGTTAACGTAAAAAGCATCCCCACAACGCTCAGACAGGTTATTATTCCTACCATGAATGACAGTGAGGAAAACATTTTACAATTAAAGGAAATTGCAAAAAATCATCCTTGTGTGGACAAAGTTGAGCTTTTGCCCTTTAAAAAAATATGTCAGACAAAATATGATGAAATGAAAATTCCTTTTCCGCTTAGGCATCTGCCACAGCCGGAAAAGGAACTGATGGAAAAACTGACAAAACTCTTTGATGGTTAATATGCAGGGGGATGATTTCACCTTCCCCTGCGTTTTTGTTTTCTGCATAAATTTTACCGGAAAGTGCTCTGAAGATACATTTATAGTAAAAGTATACAAAAAAATTTTTTAGATATTGTGAAAAATATTATTGATTTTCGCAGTGATTGATGGTATAATTAATTGGTACAACTATTGTTATCAATTTTTTTATATCAAAGGAGAGAAAATTATGAGAAAGATTATCAGTACAATGCTTGTTCTCGTAATGGTTCTTTCCGTGTTCACTTCCTTCAGTGCCGGTGCAGCTCACTGGGCACAGGAAGCTATTGATTATGTAACCGCAAATGGTTACTGGATAGCTTCGGGAGATTTTGAACCGGACAGACCGGCAACAAGAGCTGAAACAGCATCGCTTTTTGCAAGAATTTTGATTTCCAAAATTCCTGAAAACAATGGTGCTTATGTAGACGTTCCTGCTGACAATATTTACGGCGGTGACATTACAGCAGCTTCACTCATGGGTCTTATGGTAGGTTATGACGGAAAGTTCAGACCTGAAGACCTTGTTACAAGAGAAGAACTTGCTTGTATTCTTGACAGAGCAGCTAAAATGGTTTCCGACGAATTTGAGGACACCGATTATAATATGGCTCTGCTTAAGGACAGAGACCTGGTAAGTGACTGGGCGCTTCAGAGCGTTAAGAACGCATCTGAATATGTTCTTATGAAGGGTAAAGGTCACAAGCTGTTTGACCCTAAGGGACAGACAACACGTGCAGAAGTTGCAACTGTTGTTAAAGCACTTGCTGACATAGCTGATGTTAACAACTCTAAAGTTACAGTTCCTTACACTGTAAGAGACCTTACCTCAAAAGATAATATTCAGGTAGACTTTGATGTTCTTCAGTCTGCAAGACCTCAAATGAGTTCCGGCTTCGGTGGTTTTGCAATGATGGCTCGTCTTTCCGGCGGCACACAGAACATCTATCTGCAGAGAATTCACTATGACAGACAGAGTATGAGCGCAATGGCTCATCCCCCTTCACGTGTTCGTATAGAAGACCCCAATGGTAACGTTGTTTGCCGTGTTGATATGGACTATAAAGAAGGTAACATGGAAAAAATTGTTACCCTTACAAATGCACCTGAAGGTATTTACAGGGTTATATTTGTATCCGGTTCAACACTTGATACCATGTCCATCGGTTTCCAGCAGCCTATAAGTTGGGGATTTGTTCCGCTTGACATGTTCCACTTCACATCTACACAGGCTCAGCCCGACTGGTACTTCTATGTACCTAAAAAGTTTGCAATGCTTGCATACGGTATCGGTGGTGCAGGTGCAACAGCACAGATTTGGACCAAAGACGGCAGAACCCGTCTTCAGACAACCGACGTTTCAACAGGTACATACTATCAGAAAAGAAAGTCTATAACAACTCTCACACCTGATACAGTTTATATGATGAAACTTCCTGAAAAATTCACAGGAATGTTTGGTATGGTTGGTATTTCTGCGCTTATGTGCCCAACACCTGAAATGGCTGAGGACTTAAAGGGTGGATACATTTACTATTCCGATGAATATGGCGACTGGCAGTTTGAAGGTCCCAAACAGGCTGAAGCAAGAAAGCTTGCGGTTCAAATATACGAAGAAAATAAAGACAACCTCGAGGTTGACCTTGATAGTCTCGGCGTTCCCAGTGAACCTCCCGCAAGAGGCACTCTTGACAACCCGAGAGCAGAAGCAATGCTCTATTCTGCATATTTCGGTTCCATCAACGGTACTAAAGAAAACCTTCAGAAACAGTGTCTTGACCCCACAAGCCCCTGGTTCGGTGGATTCAGAACTATGGCTGAAAACACAGGTGAGACAGACCCGCCGGAATTTGACTGGCAGCATCGTTTCACCCACGATAGAGGCGGCGGCATGAGCAGAAGTCTGGTCGGCGCACTCACAATCAATGCTGAAATTAACTATTGGTATGCTAACCCCGTGCTCCAGAAGAGACTTGAACTTGCTTGGCTGGGTCGTGCTATGCAGATTGGTTCAACAGGCCACCACACAGCTGCAAACCCAACGGCAGAAGCCGGATGTAGTAACTATTTCAGACAGCACGAAAACTTCCAGTTCGGTGAACAGGGCTGGATTCACGGCTACTATTATTCCAAGAACTGGCTGTCACCCAGAGTAAAAGCTTTAACAGATGACCTTTTCCACAGAGACGCTGAAGCCGTTTGTATGGCACAGGGTCAGGGTGTATCCAACCAGATGTTCATGCACGTTCAGGGTTCTCAGTATTCATATATGTGCTTTAATGATGAATTCTTCCACGAATGGTTTGCAAGAGATATAGCAGCTATCAAATACCCGTCCTCACAGCCCGGTTACCTCGGTCAGGTATCACCTCAGGGTTACTGGACAGAGTCTGGTGGTCCGGACGGCGGTTCTTACGGACGAATGGCAGAAGCAATGTGGGATGACTTTACAATGAACTATCTCACAATGCCCGAAGAAAAACAGCGTCCTGAAGTTGTTGCAGACCTTAAAGAAGCAACAGAACGCTTCCTTATGTGGGATAGCCAGTGGTATGCTCAGCGTGTAGGCAAATTCCAAGCAAGACGCTCCAACGCATGGACATCCCGTGAACCTGCCGGCATGGGTGGCGGTTCTGCGCTCCCCGGCAACTCATACATTCAGTACTTCTTCCCGAGAGCTATGGCTAACCATGACGCTCAGGTTGCAGGTGTTGAAGACCCCGATACATTTACAGACCCGTACAATGATGCTGCTGCAAGCACATGTGCGGCGGTTATCACCTCTGATGAGTGGGCATATCAATATATTGAAAAAACAGTATGGCCAAAATATTTCAAGAGAGTCAGAGATGACAGAGCGGACTCTTATGTAGGCGGTTCTTCCTGGTCACAATATAAGGCACTTCACTTAGGTGGCGCAACATTTGACTATTCAGAAGTTCCGGTGCTTCCTTATGTAATGGAAGGCAATTACAACATTTATGACCTTCCGGGCGGTTCAATCGCTGCAAAACATGACGGTCTTTATGTTTTAACTTACTACAACAACGACATCGGTAACAGATTTGCAGGCAAAGCATGGATTCATCCGGGTCCTACTCAGATGTGGGATGAATACTTCAGTACAATCTCATCATCTATGGAACCTCTGAGCCGTAAAGGTCTCAGTGATGGTATGAATGCCTCCGGATACCGTGATGCAAGCTGCAACGACTACAGACAGTGGCAGGTTGAACCCGAAATTGTTCACATGACAATTCTTGGTTTCAATGACGGTGGTCAGCTCTTTATGGAAGGTAAGGGCGAAGCTGTATGTAACTGGATTGAAGAAGGTAAATCCTGGGCAATCACTCATACAGACCCGTTCTCACTCAGAAATACAACCTGGAAATACTTCATGCATGACGAAGGCTGGACATTTGAAGCCGGCTTTGATGATGGTGTATTAGACGGCGAAGACCTTTGGGTACAGATTCCGCTTAATGACCCCAGCATTGACGTTCCTGAAGCACAGTTCATTTATGACGCTGAAGCTCGTCAGGTTATTATGGAACACGAAGGTCACACTGTAACATTCTCATGGGATGAAGGTATCGAATCCAAAATTGAGAATAAAAAAGGAGATTCTGACCCGCTCAGATGTCTCAAACTTAAACTCACACCCGAACATCCGTTTGCAAGATTCCATGTTACAAGAGATATGGGCGATTACGTATTCGTTCGCGGAGTTCGTGACGGTAAATAATAAAACTAAAATCCACCCTTCGGCTGATTGCCGGAGGGTGATTGTTTTATATGTAGGGAACGGATTTATCCGTTCCTTTTTGAGGAATGCATAAATGCATTCCCTACTTGACAAAGAGCCATATTATAATGTAAAATAGATAATAGATTATTATGCAATTTTATAAGGAGAGGTATGTCTCTTCTTAGGAGAAAGGTTTTGTAAAAACAATGAAAAAAATTGAACTTCTTGCGCCTGCGGGCAGCCTTTCAAAACTTAAAACTGCGGTTTACTACGGTGCCGATGCGGTTTATGTCGGCGGAGATTCCTTTTCGCTGAGAACAGCGGCGGAAAACTTTTCCCTTGATGAACTTAAAGAGGGGATTGATTTTGCGCATAAGCACGATGTTAAAGTTTATCTTGCCTTAAACTGTTATCCGCACAATGTGGATATTGAGCCGCTGAAGAATTATATTTCAGAAATTGCCAAAACTGATATTGATGCGGTAATTGTTGCAGACCTTGGCACTTTTGTGCTGGTAAGTGAACTTGCACCGAGACTTGAAATCCATATCAGTACCCAGGCTAACACCGTCAACCATGTTACGGCGGCGTCCTGGTACAAAATGGGAGCAAAACGTGTTGTTCTTGCCAGAGAGCTTACTTTTGATGAGATAAAAGAAATAAGAAATAAAACGGCAGTAGGTCTTGAACTTGAAATGTTTGTTCACGGAGCGATGTGCGTGTCTTATTCTGGCAGATGTCTCTTAAGCAACTACCTGGCAAACAGAGACGGCAACTCGGGTGACTGTGCACAGCCTTGCCGTTGGAATTACAGCCTTGTTGAGGAAAAACGCCCCGGAGAATACCTTTCTTTAGAGGAAGGTGAGCGTGGAAGCTTTATTTTCAATTCCAAGGACCTCTGTCTTATAAAACGAATCCCTGAGCTTGCCCAAGCGGGTGTTTCCAGCCTTAAAATTGAGGGCAGAGTGAAAACTGAGTATTATGTGGCTTCGGTAGTTAAAATTTACCGTGAGGCGATAGACGCATATTACCGCGACCCGGAAAATTTCCGGTTCAAACAGGAATGGTATGACGAACTTTGCAAGGTCAGCCATCGCCCATATTGGGAAGGTTTCTGCTTTGGTGACGAGCTTGGTCAGAATTACGCAAGTTCAAATTACATCAGGGAATATGATGTTGTAGGCGTTTTAAAAAGCTATGATGAAGCAACGGGAATTGCTGAAATTATCCAGCGGAACAGATTTTTCCGTGGTGATGAAATTGAGGTAATTGCACCGTATGCCGAAGGATTTTACAGCTTTTACGCAGATTTTATGCAGGATGAAAAGGGATACGACATAAATGCAGCGCCCCATGCGGAAATGATTGTCCGCCTTATGCCGGGCAGAAAGCTTATGCCCAATTCCATTTTAAGAAAAAAGAGAGAAGAATAGGAGATTCTTCGGTAACGTTTGTTTTCTTAGAATGGCAGGAAGTAACGTAGGGTGCAGCGTTTACGATGCACCGCTTACGGAATGTCGGAAACCGCCATTCCCTACTTCCATTTGCTTTTGCTATTCTGAGCATCAGCTAAGAGTCTGGAACAAAATAAATAAAACCATATATGAATAGGAGAAAGAAACATGGCAGAACTTAGATTTAATCCACTTACAAAAGACTGGGTAATGATAGCATCACACAGACAGGGCAGACCTCAGATGCCAAAAGATTGGTGTCCCTTTTGTCCCGGACCGGGCAAAAAAGTGCCTGAAAGCTATGCTGTTTACAAATATGACAACGATTTTCCCGCACTTTCACAGAATCCGCCTGTGCCGGACGATGTAGAAAGGGGTATATATAAGACAAAAGAGGCGTATGGTAAATGCGAGGTAATTTTATATTCACCCGACCATACAACAACCCTGCCCGAGCTTCCGGCATCTCACATCAGAAAGCTTGTAGATTTGTGGACTGACAGATTTGAAGACCTGTCAAAAGATGAAAAAATTAAATAT
Organism: Clostridia bacterium; assembly: GCA_045633565.1. GTDB lineage: Bacteria > Bacillota > Clostridia > RUG12999 > RUG12999 > RGIG7450. The sequence goes on from JAZQYO010000030.1 coordinate 68,959, forward strand.
GTTTTCATTTTTGAAAACAGAGGCGAGGTTGTTGGCGTAACAATGCCTCACCCTCACGGTCAGATTTACGGATATTCGGTTGTACCAAAAAAGCTTGAGCTTGAAATGGATTCGACAAGAGAATTCTCCAAAGAAACAGGAGGCTGTCTTATCTGTGAAATGCTTAAAACCGAGCAGGAGTTTGGTGAGCGTGTGATTTTTGAAAATGAGGCATTTTCGGTCGTTCTGCCATTTTTCTCGGAATATCCGTACGGAGTATATATCATAAGTAAAAATCATAAACAAAATCTTCTTCAGATGACAGAATTGGAAAAGGACCTTCTGGCACAGACTTTAAAAGATACCACCGGTATGCTTGACAGTCTGTTTGATATGAAGTTCCCCTATATGATGTGTATGTATCAGAACCCGGTAAACACCAGTGAGGACACATCTTTCTATCATTTCCACATTGCATTTTATCCACCGATGAGGTCGCAGACACAGGTGAAATTTAATGCATCGAGCGAAACGGGTGCTTGGGCACACTGCAACCCCACCTGCCCCGAGGAAAAGGCAGAGGAATTAAGAGTGGCTTATAAAAAGTTCAAGGAGAATAACTGATGGAAATCAAAGAATTAATAAAAGAGTTTGAAAACAGATTCGGAAAAGGCGGCGAAATCCGTATTTTTCAGTCGCCGGGCAGAGTAAATTTGATAGGTGAGCATACCGACTATAACGGCGGGTATGTTTTTCCGGCAGCGCTTACCATGCGCACTGCAATTGCGTACAGAAAAAGAAATGATAACATTATAAAAATGATGGCTACCGACCTTGACGATGTTGTAGAGGCGGACATAAATAATCTCGGTGCATACAAGGATTTATGGTGGGGTAACTACCAGATTGGTATTGCCGATGTTATGAAGAAAAAAGGCTATGAAATCTGCGGTTGCGATATGCTTTTTGATGACACAACTCCGCATGGAGGAGGTCTGTCTTCATCTGCTGCAATTGAGGTTGCAACAGCTCTTGCTTTTGCGACAATTTCCAATGAAATAAAAGGAATTTCCGACCCTGTTGATATGATTGAAATGGCGAAAATTTCCCAGCAGGCGGAGCATGAATATATCGGCGTTATGTGTGGTATTATGGACCAGTTTGCGTCTGCAATGGGCAAGAAAAACCACGCTATTATGCTCAATTGTAAAACTTTGGAGTATGATCTTGTGCCGGTTAATATCGATGGCTATAAGCTTGTAATTTCCAATACAAATAAAAAACGGTCACTTGCGGATTCAAAATATAACGAGCGCAGAAGTGAGTGCGAGGAGGCTGTGGAAGGTCTTAAAAAATCCCTGCCCGGCATAACTTGTCTGGCGGACATAACGCCTGAGCAGTTTGAAAAATTCCGCAGTGATATTAAAAATCCGATTTCTGCAAAACGTGCAGAGCATGTTGTATATGAAATTGACAGGGTTGTAAAATCAAGAGAAGCTCTTAACAAAAATGATATTGCTGAGTTCGGCAGACTTATGAACGCATCGCACGATTCACTGCGTGACCTTTATGAGGTAACGGGCGTTGAGCTTGACACACTTGTTGACGAGGCGAGAAAAGTAAGCGGAGTTTTAGGCTCAAGAATGACAGGTGCAGGCTTTGGCGGTTGCACTGTCAGCATTGTAAAAGACGACTCGGTTGATGAGTTCATCAGTAAAGTAGGCGAAAATTACACAAATAAAATCGGATACACACCGTCCTTCTACATTTCCGAAATAGGGGATGGCGGTCATGAAACAAAAGTATAAAAAAATTGTTTTGTGGACGTTGGTAGCGCTGCACATTTGTCTCATTTTTTCTTTTTCACTTCAGGATGCACAGCAGTCTACGGTGGTAAGCGAAAAGTTTACCGACAGTATGAAAAGTGAAGAGAAGTTTCATAATGAAGTGGTCGGTGAGAAAAATGATGACGGCAGCAGAAAATATTCAGATGCCATAGTGGACATAATGGCCAAACGTAGATTCGATATACTTGAGTCCGTTTTAAGAAAAGTTGCGCATTTTTCGCTATTTTTTATCCTCGGCATTTTGATATGTGCACTTATGTATCAATATAAAATAAAAGGAATAACCGGTGTTTTGTCCACTGTTTTATATTCGGGTGCAGTCGCATTTATTGATGAGACAATTCAGCTTTTTTCTCCCGGCAGAGCCGGAGAAATTACTGACGTATTAATTGATTCGTCGGGTGCGGCGTGTGCTGCAATTCTCTTTTTAATCGGAGGATTAATCTATGAAAAATATAAAATCCGGCGCCTTAAAGTGGATAATTAAAAATTCAAAGGCAGTTTATTTTAAACTTTTTCTGACCATACTTTTCGGAGTGATAACCTCGCTGCTTGGAGTGCGTCTTGCACTTATGTCAAGAGATGTAATTGATGTGGCATTAGGAGCTAAAGCGGGCAGTTTTAAGACGGAAAGTATAGGTCTTTTTGGGCTGCTTTTGGTTCAACTTGTTGTTATGTCGCTTTCGAGTAATGTGAAAACACGACTTACAGGAAGCCTGACAATCAGTTTAAGGCAGGGAATTTTTTCAAAGCTTTTAAATAAGGATTGGCAGAGCATATCTGCACATCATTCGGGAGAACTTTTAAACCGGATTAACAGTGACGTAAATGTGATTGTTAACGGGGTGACAACTGTCCTGCCAAACTTTTTTTCGCTTGTAACAAAGCTTATCAGCGCTTTTTTTGCAATGTTCATGCTTGATAAGACATTTGCTTTCACTGCAATAGCGATAGGTCCGCCTGTCATCTTAGCGGCAACGGTTTACAGCAAAAAAATGAAAAGTCTACATAAAAAAACTCAGGAGGCTGAAGGAAAAACGAGCGGATTTATGCAGGAAAGCCTGCAGAATATGCTTGTGATTAAATCCTTTGGCAGTGAGGAATTTATTGCTGAAAAATCCTCTTTTTTGCAGAAAATAGCATATAAACTGAAAATAAAAAGAAATACTATAAGCATTTTTGCATCGGCGGCACTTTTTCTTGTTTTTTCTGCTTCCTATTATATTGCACTTACCTGGGGAGCTTACAGATTGGCACAGGGCGTAATAACGGTCGGAACAATGACGGCGTTTTTACAGCTTATAAACCAGATTCAGGCACCTTTTATGAACTTATCAACACTGATGCCGCAAGTATATTCTGCTTTTGCATCGGCCGAACGTGTCATGGAAACTGAAGAAATGCCGGATGAAACGGATAAAAATGTTATGCCGGTCAATGCGGAGAATTTTTCTGCTCTGAAAGCAAAAAATATGGGATTTTCATACGATAACGGTGATGTTGTTTTTGAAAATGCTGAGTTTGAAATAAAGAAAAACGAGTTTGTGGCGATTACCGGCGAATCGGGTGCAGGAAAAAGTACGCTCATTAAACTTCTGCTTGGAATTATTTCGCCTGCGTGTGGCGAAATGAGCCTGGAATGTGAGGATGAAAAATTCCTTGCGGACAAAAACACGAGAAGCCTTTTTGCATACGTGCCTCAGGGAAATATGATTTTATCGGGAACCATCCGTGATAATATAAGCTTTTCAAAAACGGATATAGCGGATGAAGAAATAGAAAGATGTGCACGACTTGCGGATATATGGGAATTTATTTCGGGACTTGAAAAAGGGCTTGATACCGTCATAGGAGAGCGCGGAACGGGACTGTCGGAAGGACAGGTGCAGAGAATTGCGATTGCAAGAGCGCTTATTTATGATGCCCCAATACTCCTTTTAGATGAGGCGACCAGTGCACTTGATGCGCAGTCAGAGCGCACTATTTTGCAGAACATAAAAAACATGACGGATAAAACATGCATTATTATAACCCACAAGAAAGCAGCGCTCGATTTTTGTGACAAAACGTTTCATGTTGCAAATGGGAAAATTATCTGTATGTAAAAAAATAAAAAAGTTGAAATTTAATAAATAATATGATATAATAAAATAGATTACGGACATTTTTATAAACTGACTTTAGTATATGGCGCAAATAACTTCAAAATAAGTCTGAAATAATGGCAAGAAAGAAGTGTATTTATGAAAAGTTTCCTTAATAAACACAGGCGACTGGTTGTTTTTCTGAATGATGCATTTTGTGTGCTTCTCGGATATCTCATTGCAATCATATTGGTTTATGAAAAAACGACTCTTCCGGAAATAATTTTTACAACAGTTCCTCTTTATGGGCTTGTTATGATTGCTTGTTATATGATTTCATTTGCGATTTTCAGGACAAACAGCATTTTATGGTCTTACGCAAATATGAGAAACTTTACCACGCTTGTTAGTGCTTGTGCAACGGGTGCGGTGATAACATATGCAGTCGAAGTGCTTATAAACGCAATATTTGATGTGGAAATCAATGTTACGCTGAGGATGAACATTCTATCTTTCGTAACAGTTACAAATGTTATTCTTGTTAACAGGATAATTGTTAAATTCATCCGCGAACAACAGCATAAAAAGAGGGAAAAACCTGATTTGCCCACGCTTCTTATAGTAGGTGCAGGATCGGCAGCTGAGCTTTGTATTCAGGAAATAAACTCAAGAAGTACATACAATATCGTGGGGCTGATTGATGATCAGCAGGCAAAACAGGGATGCTTCCTTGGCGGAGTAAAGGTGCTTGGCGACAGCGGTGACATAGGTAGGATATGCAAAGAGAATAAGATAGATGAAATATTAATAGCAATCCCCAGCCTTGAGCATAACAAGCTTGCGGATTTGGTTGAAAAATGTGAGGCAACTGGCGTTAAAACTAAGATTATTCCGCAGGAGGGTATGTTTGTAGAATCTACAAGCGAGAGCATCACAAGTAAAGCCAGAGACATTCAGATAGAGGATATGCTTTACAGGGACCCTGTTGAGCTTGAAAATGAAAAAATCGGTGCTTACATACAAAATCACACAGTAATTGTAACAGGCGGAGGCGGTTCGATAGGCAGTGAAATATGCCGTCAGGTTATAAAATATAAGCCGGCAAAACTTGTTATACTGGACAACTATGAAAACAATGCCTATGAGCTGATGCTTGAACTTAAAAACAATTACCCCGGCGCTAATGTATCAGTTATCATAGCCACAATCAGGGATAAAATTGCAATTGATGAGGTTTTTGCAAAAGTGCGGCCGGAGATAGTGTTCCATGCTGCAGCACATAAACATGTGCCGCTTATGGAAGATACACCGAAAGAGGCTGTGAAAAATAACATTCTCGGTACGTTTAATGTTGCAAAAGCATCTATAAAGTATGGCGTGAAACGATTTATTATGATTTCCACTGATAAAGCTGTTAATCCCACAAATATTATGGGTGCAACAAAACGTGTCTGTGAAATGATGGTCCAGACATTTAACGACAAAGAAAGAACAGAGTTTGTTGCAGTAAGATTTGGTAATGTTCTGGGAAGTAACGGTTCGGTTATTCCGATATTCAAACAACAGATAAAAGATGGTGGACCTGTCAAGGTTACGCATAAGGATATCACAAGATATTTTATGACCATACCGGAGGCTGCATCGCTTGTGCTTCAGGCGGGAGTGTACGCCAACAGCGGTGAGGTGTTTGTTCTTGATATGGGCAAACCCATAAAAATTTATGAGCTTGCGGAAAAAATGATTAAGCTTATGGGATATACACCCGGAAAAGACATGAAAATTGAAATTGTAGGACTCCGGCCCGGAGAAAAGCTTTATGAGGAGCTTTATATGTCTTCTGAAGATATGATTTCAACAAGACATAAAAGGATTTATGTTGCAAAACCTGTTAATATTGACAAAGAAGAGTTTTATAATAAAATTCTTGATATGACAGAGAAAATTGACAGTTTGCCGGATGAAGAAATTAAAAAACGGGTGGCGGAAATAACCGGAACCTATAAATATGAACATTGAGGGGGACAGTAACGTGAAGAAAATATTAAGTTTATTACTAATATTCTGCACAATTGTATTTACGGGTTGTGAAAGCGGAATGGATAGAATTCTATATCCAGGCGGAACTGATGCGCTGCTTTATTATGACTCTTATGCCGATGTAAAAAATCGTATCAAGCGAGAGGATGTAAAACGCGAAAACTATTATAATGATTTGTTCCTTACTGAAGGAATTGAAGCTAAAATGGATACTGCCCAGGTGCTTTATAAGGAACACAGGGAAGCTATGCTTGATGTCAGCACGGCAGACGAAGTATTCTTTATGCCGTCAGCATCAGGCGCAACAGCTCTGACGGAGTGGATTAATCAGAGTACTGTAAAATACACTTTTGACCAGGAAGGAATTGTATCCACATACGAACTTAAAAACTCAAAAAGCAATAACACATACGTGGAATATCTTTATATAATGAGAGCCCTCAGTTTAAAATACGGGGAATGTACAACAGAAATATACAAAGACGAAGATAACATTATAAACAATACTAAAATCCGTGAAGATTATAAAGATGTTGAAGATGTTGTAGAGTTCTATGAAGAAACATTTGCCGACGGTGATGTAAGTATTGTGAGTCAGTGGGTTAATGACGGATGTATAATTACTGTTGATTTCAGAAACCCGGCAAACTGCAGCGTTGTATATGAGCTTGTTGAACAAGCGATAACAGGCACAGAAGAAACTAAAGAATAAGGGAGAGTGAAGGAAATGGATAACAAAAAAAGTATATTCTTTGCTATTGATTTATCAGACATTCTCTTTTGGCTGATGAAGTGGAAATGGATTGTTATTGGTGTTACCATAATATTTGCGTTGATAGGCTATATGTTCAGTAATATTACATATACAGCTGAATACACCGCAACTGCGTCGATGGTTGTAAACTCCAAGAGCGAAACGCTTACTCAGGCTGGTACAACAGTTGATGCGATGCTGACACAAAACCTTATTCCGACATACACACGAATTCTCAGAAGTGAAAAAATATCAAAGCATGTAATGAGCAAGTTTGATATTAATCTGGCAAAGGGTGTTATTGACAACATGATGGAGGTTACTATCGGTGAAGATAGCCAGGTGGTATACCTTAAAGTAAACCATACAGACCCATATATGGCAAAAAACATTGCAAATGCGGTTATTCAGGTTGCACCTGCGGTTATGATGGAGGTTGTTGAAGCCGGAAGCGTTAACGTGCTTGACTATGCTGTACTTCCAACACAGCCCGAACCGCCTAAAACTGTGCAGTATATGTCCATGCTGGCTGTTATCGGATTTTTACTTGTATCGCTTATAATCGTCATGATTAACTTCTTTGTAATGAAGGTTAAAAATGCCGAGGATATTGAAAACAAAATCGGGCAGATGGTACTTGGAGAAATCCCACATTCTACAGCTACAAACGAAAAAGAAAAGAACTATCTGCATACGGGTGAGGCAAACCAGGGTTTTGTCGAATCCAACTTTATGCTTGCAGCCGTGCTTAAGAACCAGGCACAGAAGGTTCGCCCATACAAGCTGATTGTGACAAGTACAATTGCGGCAGAGGGTAAATCCACAACCTCAATTAATACTGCGACAGCACTTAGCGATATGGGATACAGGGTGCTGCTTGTGGACCTTGATATGAAAAAGCCGAACATAGTAAAACAGCTTGGAATTAACGCAGGCAACCTCGGAGGCATCGAAGCGGTGCTTATGGGTGCAAAAATTGAAGATAATATCATGCACGATGACAGATTCAGCTTTGATATTCTGCCTTGTGTGAGAGCTACAAGTGCAACATCAAAAATATTTACTGCCCTCAGGGTGGAAATGGCATTTGCTGAGTTTAATAAGACGGATTATGATTATATTATCCTTGACTCATCACCTGCAAATATCGTTGCAGACACTTCTGTTATTGTTAAATATGCAGATGGTCTGATGCTTGTTATTAAACAGTATTTTGCACGTATCAAGGTAATTAATGAAACCATTGAAAAACTCAAAAAAGCCGGTGCAAACATTATCGGAACAGTTCTTAATGATATCAGGGTATTTAATATTGGTACAGGTTATGCGTTTGACTACAAATACGGATATTATTACTACTATAACGAAGAAAAAGGCAAACGTGAGAAGACCAGCGCACATAATGTGTATGATAAACTGTTCAATGCATACAGGACCAATTATGGTTATGGATATGGAGATGTAGAAAAGGAACTTGAAGATTGCGAAAAAGTGGTTGGAGAGGTAATAGAAAAGGAAAAAGAACCGAAAAAACAGTCAAAAAAAGACCCGAAAAAGCAATTGAAAAAACATAAAAAACACTAAAACATAAATATGGAGGGGAAAGCAATGATTGATTTTCATGCACACCTGCTACCCGGATTGGATGATGGCGCCAGAAACCTTAAAATGTCTGCTGTCATGCTTGCAGAAAGCAAAAGGCAGGGGATTGAAATTTCAGTGGCTACCCCTCATTGTTATTTTAACATTGATGTTAAAAAAACAATAAAAAGACGTGAAAAAGCTTATAATAAACTTGTGAAATATGTTGAAAAAAATAAAATAGAGGTTCCGCAGATTATTCTCGGATTTGAGGTGTACCTTACCGAAGAGGTCTATCAGGTTCAAAATTTAGAAGAATTGTTAATACAGGGCACAAATACAATGCTTGTTGAAATGCCGAGGGGAAAATGGGATGACAAGGTATTTGCAAGACTGGACTATGTCGCAGAAAAAGGCTTTGATATAGTTCTTGCACATCCGGAGAGATATAGGGCGTACAATGAGGAAAAAGAACATGACCGGCTTTTTGATTATGGTTTTGCAGGACAACTCAATGCATCATCTTTAATTAATCCCAAAACACGGGACTATTCATATCGCCTGATAAAAGAAGGAAGAATAAAGCTTCTTGCTTCGGACGCACACAATCTCGGACCTCGTGCTAATTTTATGGAAATAGCATCTGAGCTGATAAGTAAAAATCTTGGAGAGGAATATCTTAAGATGTTTGAAAGTCAGGCGGAACATTATCTTGGATTAAGATAAAGGACAGTTTATGATTGAACCAAAGGAAATAACTATTAAAGAAAAAGAGCTTTTTAACAGCTTTTTTAAAAAAGAGAAAAGGATATCTCAGGAGATATGCTTTTCAAATCTTTACATGTGGAAAGCCGGATATAATATGCGTTATGATATTATAGACGGTTTTCTGGTCGTTTTTGCCGGATATGACCCTATTGGTGAGTATTTTCACCTTCCTGTTGGTGAGGGCGATAAAAGGCAGGTCCTGCTGAAACTGGACGAGTATATGTTGCAAAAATACGGTAGCTATTCGGTGAGAAAACTGCTGACAGAAGACGCAAAAGAGCTTGAAAGCCTTATGCCCGGTAAATTTATAATGGAAGAAAACAGGGAGTTTTTTGATTATATTTACAAGGTGGAAGATTTAATATCGCTTAAAGGGAAAAAGTTTCACGCAAAGAAAAATCATTTTAATTCTTTCATAAATTCATATAATTTTACCTATCACAAAATAACGCCGGAAAATGTAAAAATGTGCAAGGAACGTGCGCTGACCTGGATACTTGAAAGAAATAATGACCCGGATATGGAAGAGTATATTGCGGCAGAGACAATGTTTGAAAATTATTTTGAGCTTGGGTTGAGAGGTGCTTTTCTGACGGTGGATGATAAAATAGTGGCACTGACCGTCGGAGAGGATAATTTCGGTACGGTCATAATTCACGTGGAAAAAGCCGACCCGGAAATTAAAGGGGCATACGCTGCAATCAATAAAATGTTTCTTGAAAACGAGTTTGCCGAGGCAAGATACGTAAATCGTGAAGAGGACCTGGGAATTGAGGGTTTAAGAAAAGCCAAGCTATCTTATAACCCCGAAATTTTACTTGAGAAAATAACTGCAAAGAGGATTTGACATACATGAAGATTTCTACGGTGAAAATGAAGCATAAACAGCAGGTTAAGGATTTGTGGAACTACTGCTTTTATGATGCCGACCCATACTTAAGCTGGTTCTTTGACAATGTTTTCAAACCGGAAAATACGGTGGCGGCAATAGAAAATGATAAAATTCTTTCGGCGATGCAACTTCTGGATTTTGATGTTGTTATCAGAGGAAAAACATATCCCTGCACCTATATTGCGGGAGTGTCTACCCAGCCGGAATTCCGTGGCAAGGGACTTGCCACAAAAGTAATGGAATATGCTGAGGAGACTATAAAATCAAGAGGCAGGGAGTTTGCTCTGCTTACACCGTCGGTGGATAATTTTTATGAAAAGTTTGGCTTTACAAGCTGCTATGAGAGACTTGAGTATTCTTACTGCCCAACAGATTTCAAACCGGACAAAAGCGGCTGCACGTCACAAAAGGCAGGACTTTCGGACGCATCGGATATGGCTGAAGTTTACGATGGGTTCTCGGGCTTTTTTGACGGGTATGTCAAAAGAAGCCAAAAAGATTTTGCTGATATTATTGAACAGTACTCGCTTGAAAGCGGTGGGGCTTATATTTTTTATGATGAAAATGATAAACCCGTTTCCTATATTGTATATGATTTGTCGGACAGAACCATTTTTGCGGACGAGATTGCATACACCTGCAGTCAGGGGCTTGATGCGGCGCTTGAATTTATTTTTCTGCACAGCTCACAGGCCGACAGATGCGTAATTTTTGCGCCATCACACAGTCTCTTGAACAGTACGCTGTACAGCAGACAGATTGAAATAAAATATATTCCTACTGTAATGGTTAAAAGCCTGGCTCATGAAATTGAAGATGTGCGCCTTTTTGTAGGGCAGACAGATTCGGATGATTTACCATTGCAGAAAAATTATATCAGGATTTTTTAGGAGGTAAAGAAAGTGGTTTATGTATTTCTTGCTGATGGGTTTGAAGAAATAGAAGCGCTTGCGCCGGTGGACATTTTGCGTAGGGCTAAAATTGATGTGAAGACGGTAAGCATTAATGATACACTAAGTGTTACGGGTGCTCACGGAATTACAGTTCAGGCGGACATTTTGTTAAAAGATGTTAGTGAAGATTCGCAGATGCTTGTGCTTCCGGGAGGTATGCCGGGGACACTTAATCTTCAGAAATGTCAGCCGCTTTGTGATATGCTGAAAAAAGCTGAAGGGTTTGTTGCGGCAATTTGTGCGGCACCGTCCGTTCTTGGCGGTCTTGGACTTTTAAAAGGGAAAAAGGCTACATGCTACCCTGGCTTTGAAGATAAACTTGATGGGGCAGAGTATGTGGATGAGTCTGTTGTAGTAAGTGGCAAAGTGATAACTTCAAAAGGTGCGGGAACAGCTCACCTTTTTGGATTTACACTTCTGTCGCTGCTGAAAGAGGAAAACGAGGCTGAAAAGCTCAGAAAGACGATGATGTATGAATAAAAGATGGAGTGCCAACATCTATGTGATTATTTCCATCGCGGCAGGGTATTTTTTGTCGCTTATTGTTTCAAACTGGGACGTGGAAATGACGCCTTTTGTTGTAAATCTTTTAAATGTTATTAATATTATTGTTATAACGGTTGTTCCGGGTGCTATTTTTATATGTTTTAACAAAAATGACTTTAAAGGGTTTTTTAAAAAGGTAAATCCCGCAAGCTGGTGGAAATATCTTTTAATTACGCCGGCATTGTGGAGCAGTGCAACATATCTTAACACAAGAATGAACTTAATTTTGGACAAACTGGGAATAAAGATGATAGAGCAACTTCCTCCGACGGACGAAAAATCTGCAATATTTACGGGGTTTTTGCTTACATGTGTGGCGGCACCTCTGCTTGAGGAAATCTTTTATCGTGGTATAATTCTGCATTTGCTTAAAGGGTATGGCAAGGGAGCATCAATTGTGATAACCGCCCTGCTTTTTGCCCTGGCACATGGAAGTGTATCTGTTTTTGTGTCACCGCTTGTATTCGGACTTGTGCTCGGATATATCACTGTGAAAAATGAAAACATTCTGCCTGCAATTTTTATACATTTCGGATGCAATCTTATATCCTGGCTGCTGATGAGTTTTGACATAGGGCAGGTCTTTAGCATTGCAATAAGCCTTGCAACCATTATTCTTGGAGCTGCGACAAGTATTTGGGGACTTATATGGCTGATAAAAAATAAAAGCAGAATTTTTAGAGTATTTGTGCAGATATGGAGTTATATCACAAATCCGCTTTGGCTACCAGTTGCGGCAAACTATATAGTTACAAATTTTATGAATCATGGATAGAGGAAAGTTATGGAAGATATTATAATCCGCGGAAGCGAAAAAAACGGTAAAATAAGATTTTTTGGTGCAATTACAACTTCTTTGGTGAATGAAGCACATAACCTTCACATAACCACCCCTGTTGTAAGTGCCGCTTTTGGTCGCACTCTTACGGCGACAGCTATGATGAGCACCATGCTCAAAGGGGATATGGAGACGCTTTCGGTGCAGTTTCGTGGGGACGGACCGCTTGAGGGCATTGTTGCGGTAGGTAATAACAAAGGTGAGGTCCGCGGATATGTTTTAAATAATGCTGTGGATTTGCCACTTAAGTCTAACGGCAAGCTTGACGTTGGCGGAGCCATTGGAAATGGCTATCTCACCGTTGTACGTGACCTTAAAATGCGTGAACCTTATGTGGGAAGGGTTGAAATTCAAAGCGGAGAGATTGCGGACGATTTAACATATTATTTTGCATCCTCTGAGCAGATACCATCGGTTGTGGCGCTCGGTGTTTTAGTTGACAGGGATTATTCTATCCGTGCGGCAGGCGGTTATATAATTCAGCTTATGCCCGATGCGGGCGAAGACGAAATATCAAAAATTGAAGAGAATATAAAAGATATCCCTTCTGTTACCAATATGCTCGATAGTGGTCTTGATATTATGGGAATAATAAACCGGGTTTTAAACGGATTTGATATTCAGGTGACAGAAACAATTGTTCCTGCATATAAATGTAACTGTGATGAAAAAAGCATCAGGCGTGCACTTTTAAGTGTTGGCAGAGAAGAACTTGAGGACATTTTGAAAAAAGAAGGTAAGACGGAACTGACTTGCTATTACTGCAATAAAACGTACAAAATCAGCGGTGAAGAAATACGCGAAATGCTTGAAAATATATAGATAAAAAAATTTTTTAAAAAAATTTAAAAAAATGCTTGACATTTGATATAAATGTGTGTATAATAGTTAATGTTCCGCTTTTGAGTACAAACTCAATAAAGAGGCGGCTTGGTGTGGGCGCATAGCTCAGCTGGGAGAGCATCTGCCTTACAAGCAGAGGGTCACAGGTTCGAGCCCTGTTGTGCCCACCATACCATGGCCCGGTAGTTCAGTTGGTTAGAACGCTAGCCTGTCACGCTAGAGGTCGAGAGTTCGAGTCTCTTCCGGGTCGCCACTTTTTAAAAAGTGTGTTCGCCTCTGTAGCTCAGTTGGTAGAGCAGGGGACTGAAAATCCCCGTGTCGGTGGTTCGATTCCGCCCGGAGGCACCAAAATATGCGGGAGTGACTCAGTGGTAGAGTGTCACCTTGCCAAGGTGAAAGTCGCGAGTTCGAATCTCGTCTTCCGCTCCACGAATGAAAAAGACGCACTTAGCTGCGTCTTTTTCACTAAAAAACTAAATAATTATAAGGCACCATAGCCAAGTGGTAAGGCAGAGGTCTGCAACACCTTTACCCCCAGTTCAAGTCTGGGTGGTGCCTCCAGAAAGTCCAAATACCACCCGAACGGGTGGTATTTGACTTTATAAAAAAATAGTGGTATAATAGATAGCTGAACAAAAATTTTATTATAGGAGATAAATGTTATGATATTATCAGAAAATCTTGACCATGTATATTCAGACATCAGGGGCGACATTTACATGCACGCACTTGAACTTGAAAAACAGGGGAATAAAGTGCTCAAATTAAACACAGGAAACCCTGCTGCGTTCGGATTTAAAATGCCGGACAGCATTAAAAACAGAATTGTTACCGATGTTGAAAAAGCGCTGGGCTATTGCGATTTAAAGGGTATGCCGGTTGCAAGAGCCGCTATCAGGGATTATCACCTGTCAAAAGGACTTAAAAACATCACTGAAGATGATGTTTTTATCGGAAATGGTGTAAGTGAAGTTGCACATATGATTATTGCATCTCTTGTGGGAAAAGGTGATGAAGTTCTTGTTCCTACTCCGTGCTATTCTCTGTGGACAAACTTTACATACCTTTCAGGCGGTAATGTTCGTTTTTATGAATGTGATGAAGCGAACGGATGGCAGCCTGATATTGACAGCATTAAAAAAGCTGTTACCAATAAAACAAAAGCTATTGTTGTTATAAACCCCAACAATCCTACAGGTGCTTTATATTCAGAAGAAATTCTGCTGGAAATTATTGATATTGCACGTAAAAACAATCTTGTTCTTATCTCTGACGAGATATACGACAGACTTGTTATGGATGAAAAACAGCACACATCTACAGCTGCCCTTGCTGATGATGTAACAATAGTTACAATGAATGGTCTTTCCAAATCACACTGTATATGTGGCTTAAGATGCGGATGGATTTGCCTCAGTGGCAGGGAAGAAGAAAAGAAGGTGCTGAGAGATGCTCTTGTAAGAATTGCATCTGTAAGACTTTGTTCAAATGCTCTTATGCAGCTGGTAATTCCCGATGCACTTAGCGACCCTGAATACACTAAAGATATGATTGGTACAAACGGCAGAATTTTCAGACAGAGAGAAGCTACAACACAGGAACTTGATAAAATTGACGGAATAACCTATGTGAAAAACTCGGCTGCATTTTACCTCTTCCCCAAAATAGACATTAAAAAGTTCGGTTTTGAAAGCGACAGAGACTTTGCAAGACAGCTGCTCGATGAAAAACACATATTAATAATACCGGGAAGCGGCTTTAACTGCGTAGATAAAGAACATTTCAGAATTGTAATGCTTCCTGAAGAAAATGCATTGAGAGATGCTATAAGAAGTATTGGCGATTTTTTGGCAAAAAGATAAGTTAAATAATCCCGCCGTCACTGACGGCGGGATTATTTTATTGAAGCCCAAAAATTTTTAAAAAAACTATTGACAAAATTAAACTCACGTGATATAATTCATAAAAATAAACGCAATGATACGGAATAGTATGTGAGCACCTTTACCCTATAGAGAGATGCCGGTTGGTGTAAGGCATTGGGGAGGGTTTGCAGAACTCACCGTGGAGCGGCTGCTGTGAAATTAAAGTAGGGGCAGACGGGAACTCCCGTTACAGAGTTAAGATGTGTTGGCATCTAAAGTGCATCCGATAAGGGTGAAAAAGAGTGGTACCGCGGAAAGTTAAATTTGTTTTTTAACGTTTTCGTCTCTTTGAATCGACAAGGAGACGGAAGCGTGTTTTTGTTGATTAATACATATTTTAGTATAAAGAGGAAAGGGGATTTTTTAAATGAGAAAAATCAATATCACAGACATCACACTCAAAAAGCTCTCGCAGGACAGAGAGGTTTCACTTTTGTTCCGTGAGAAAACTGCAATAGCTGCGTGTGCAGATTCACTTGGCGTTGATGCCATTGAACTTGCACCTGTAAAAAACGTTCGTGAAGATACTATTATTTATAAAACAATAGCTCAGAACACTCTCAGCAGAAAGGTTGTAATTCCGGCAGGATTTACTGCTGAAGAAGTGGACGCAGCGTGGGAATGCGTAAAGGATGCAAAATATCCCCGTCTGCAGATTGAGCTTCCGGTTTCAACTGTTCAGATGGAATATATCTATCATGTAAAAGCTGATAAAATGGCAGTGAAAATAGCCCAGCTTACAGCTCATGCAAAAAAACTTTGCGGTGACATAGAATTTGCGGCGCTTGATGCAACAAGGGCGGATGAGGAATTTTTAATTCAGGCTGCAAAAGAGGCAGAAGCAAATGGTGCAGGAATTATCACAATTTGCGATGATGCAGGAGTATCGCTTCCGGAAGAAATTGCACAGCTTGTAAAGAAAATCAAAGCGGCAGTAAAAATTCCTGTATATGTTCAGGTGTCTGACCGTATTGGTATGGCGGTTGCAGCGGCGGTAGCGGCAATCGGTGCAGGCGCAGACGGAATTAAGTGTGCAATGGCATCGGGAGATGCACTGTCTATGGGAGAATTTTCAGATGCGATAAGTGCGCGCAGTGAAGCAATCGGCGCTGAAACCGGACTTAAAAATACCAAAATTCATGCAAGTATTGACGAAATGCTTGAAAGCATAAATCATCAGGCTTATGAAACTGAAGAAAAAGTAAGTGAAAAGAAAAAAATCCTGCTTGACAGCGACAGCACAATTTCGCAGGTAGCTCAGGCGGCACAGGTTCTCGGTTACGACCTGTCTGATGGGGACTGTGGCAATGTTCACAAAGCACTGATGCAGGTTTGTGAGAAAAAGGCGTCAGTTGGGGCAAAGGAATTTGAGGCACTCATTGCAAGCTCTGCTATGCAGGCGCCCTCTACATATCATCTTGAAAGCTATAGCACAAACTGCGGTAACCTCACAAGCTCAATGTCACAGGTTACACTCAGAAATGGAGATGAAATTCTCTGTGGTGTAAGCACAGGCGACGGTCCTATTGACTCTGCATTCCGTGCAATTGAACAATGCATTGGTTATCACTATGAGCTGGATGATTTTCAGGTTCAGGCTGTAACTGAGGGTAAAGAAGCTCTCGGTTCTGCGCTTGTAAGACTTCGTAACAATGGCAAGCTTTATTCAGGAAACGGTATTTCAACCGACATTGTTGCGGCAAGTATCAGAGCATATATTAACGCACTGAACAAGATTGTATTTGAGGAGGAATAAGATGAAACTCGCATTTTCAACTAAAAATGTAAATCGTGCATCTTTCCTCGATACCTGCCGTTATGCTTATGATTACGGATTTTCGGGATTTGAAATATATGATGCGGTTAAAGAAAGAAAGTCACATTATGACAGTATTCTCCGCAGTGACAGAGTGTCTGATGCAAAAAGAAAGCTTTTAAACCGCGGACTTTCTGTGTCTGCACTGACATATCCTTGTTCGCTGGAAAGTGATGAGGCAACTTCAGAATCAATTGTGAAGTATGTGGATATGGCGGCAGGTGCGGCAATAGAACGTGTTATTGTCCGTGTTGAAAAGGAAACTGAAAACACAGTCCTTGCCCAAAAGCTCGGGGAAGCGATTAAAAGGGCAGAACAGGCAGATGTCCAGATTTTGATTGAAACGGTTGGGTATCTTTCCAAAACTGAAAAGGTTATTGATATAATAAACTTTTTCTCTTCTGCGGCAGTTGGCGCTTCCTGGAATATCAGGGCGACATATTTTGATGCAGGAGAAAGTGGTGAAACAACCATTAAAAACTTAGGGGCATATATTAAATATGTGCGCCTGGGCGACATGGCAGACGGGAAAACGGTTCTTATTGGTGAAGGAGAACTTCCGGTAGATAAAATTGTAAATGCGCTTTCTTCACTGAACTACGATGGCTTCGTATGCGTAGCGTGGAATGAGGAAATTAACGATGCGGACATTGTTCTGACACATTTTGCAAACTATATCGCATCGCTGAGCAGGGACAAAAAGGAATATGACAAAGCATACTACAACAGAGCCAAAACAGGTACGTTTGTATGGAAAAAATACGATATTGTTGATGCTACATTCTCGGATGTTCTTGACACAATGGTGGAAAAATATCCTGACCAGTATGCTTTCAAATACACAACGCTTGATTACACAAGAACTTATAAAGAGTTCCGCAGAGATGTTGATGAATGTGCAGCTGCACTCATTTCTCTCGGTGTAAAAGCAGGGGACCATGTTGCTGTCTGGGCAACAAATGTTCCGGCTTGGTTTATTACCTTTTGGGCAACAACCAAAATCGGGGCAGTTCTTGTAACAGTAAATACGGCTTATAAAATTCACGAAATTGAATATCTTTTAAAACAGTCGGACACTCATACTCTTGTTATGATTGAGGATTGCAAGGACATTAACTACCGTGAAATTATTCGGGAGCTTTGCCCCGAGCTTGAAAATCTGCAGCCGGGAGATGCGTTATATACAAAAAATCTGCCATTTTTGCGCAATGTTATAACAGTAGGGTTTTCCATGCCCGGCTGTCTGACATGGGAGCAGATGCTTTCCCGTGCAAAAATGGTTCCGCATGAAGAGGTAAGAAGACGAGCATCACTCGTTAAGCCTGACGATGTATGTAATATGCAGTATACATCAGGCACAACAGGTTTCCCCAAAGGGGTTATGCTTACACACAGAAATATTGTAAATAACGGCAAAACCATCGGTGACAGAATGGATTTATCCACTGCTGACCGTATGATGATTCAGGTGCCAATGTTCCACTGCTTCGGCATGGTACTTTCCATGACATCCATGATGACTCACGGTGGTACACTTTCGCCAATGCCATATTTCTCGCCAAAATCATCTCTGGCGTGCATCAACGAAGAACGCATAACCTGTTTCAACGGCGTTCCTACAATGTTTATTGCACTCTTCAACCATGCTGATTTTGCCAAAACCGATTTTTCATATATGCGCACCGGAATTATGGCGGGTGCAAACTGCCCGGCAGACCTTATGCGACGTGCAGCCGATGAAATGAATATGAAGGAAATCATTTCGGTTTACGGTCAGACAGAGGCGTCGCCTGGTTGTACAATGGGCGAGGTTAATGAAGATATTGACCACCGTGTTGAAACTGTCGGAAGTGCGTTCCCGGGAGTTGAATGTAAAATTATTGACCCCGAAACAGGGGAAGAACTCCCCGATGGCGAAAGCGGAGAGTTTGTTGCACGTGGATTTAACATCATGAAAGGTTATTATAAAATGCCTGAAGCTACCGCGCAGACAATTGATGCTGACGGTTGGCTCCACTCAGGGGATATCTGTTGCCGTACCCCGGACGGATACTATAAGGTAACGGGTCGTCTTAAGGATATGATTATCCCGGGCGGTGAGAACCTTTATCCTCGTGAGATTGAAGAATTTTATCTCACACACCCCAAAGTTCGTGACGTGCAGGTTGTAGGCGTTCCGGACGAAAGATACGGAGAAGAATGTTGCGCATGGATTATTCTTCATAAGGGGGAAGAATCGGACGAAAATGAAATGCGTGAATTCGGTAATTCGGCAATTGCCCGTCATAAAGTTCCGAGATATTTTGTTTTCGTAAAAGAATTCCCGATGAATGCAGCGGGGAAAATTTTAAAATACAAAATGCGTGAAGAATCAGCGCAGATGCTGGGGCTTAAATGATAAAACAGGGCTACTTCGGCAGCCCTGTTTTAAATAATAAAGGTGTAGATATGAAAATTATTTTTGCAATTATTCTGGTAGCAGCGGTCTGTCTTTTCATATACCTTATCGGTAGAAAAGGGGATATAAAGAAAAATTGTAACAGCTGCATAAACTGTCCCATAAAAGATTGCGCCGAAAGAAAAGAAGACTAATTAAGGTCTATGTACTGTGAATTTGCGTAGCCGACTATTCCGTTATAACCAACAACATACCAGCCGTCGGTTGTTCCGTAAACGGTGACGGTTGCACCGTCGGGAATACCCCCTTTGCTGTAAGAAGCAGTTGTGGGACGGGTTCGGATATTTAGATATGCTCCATCTGAATCTACAGTTCCGGTGCGGATTGGCTGGGGCTCAATAAATGGAATGCCGAAAAAGTCGACAAGAGAGATTGAGACATTTTTGGCAATTAATTCCACGTTATTTCTTATCCATGCGGCGTCCTGCGGATTGTCATGATACGCAAATTCGATAAATGCAGCAGGCGCACGGGTTTGAGTGACCTCGCCGATTGAGGTGGTGGCTTCTGCTCTTGCCGGGGTGGAATAGGGGTAGATTTCATCTAAATTATTAGCGATTATTGTCGACGCACGCTGACCTTCCGGGTCATTTGGGGAGTAAAACACAATCGGCCCCTGAAGCTGACCGGAAAGCTCATCGGGTGAGGCGTTTGAGTGAAGTGCGAGATGAAGGTCATAGTTTCCGGCGTTGGACTGGATGATTGACTGGGCGGCATTCATCTGCGGAGAGTTGCGCGTAAACTGGATGCCGCTGGCAGTTAGATAAGGTTCCATTGCATCGGCAATAAGGTTCATATAAAGCTCTTCGTTGCCACCGCCGACGTAAGGATTAAATTCCTGAGTGGATGGGCTTAAATATATTCTTGGCATAAAGCATCTCCTTTTGTCCGCCCTGAGGCGGACTTTTTTACATATATATGCAGCTTAAAATAAAAATTGCATAACTTTTTAAAAGTAGTTTATCCTATAAAATAATATATAAAGTCAATTGACAACAAAGGTAAATTATGGTATAGTGTACAATGGGGTGGGATTGAAAACAAATTTACCCCGACATAAATTTATTTAATAATTTTTTGTATAATGACAAGCAAAAAAAGGAGGTGCTTTTATGATAAGCAACTGGTTTGTCGTAGCAATGGGTCTTGGCACAGTATTTGTAGGACTCATCTGTATTATTTTTATTTCAATGTTAATGAGCTTCATCTGCAGAGGCCTTGTTAAAAACAAGCCTGAGGAAAAGGCAGCGCCGAAAGCCCCGGTAGCGAAAGTATCCGCAGCGGCACCGGCAGAAATCGCAAACAAACAGGAGTTTGTTGCGGCTGTTTCTGCGGCGATTGCTGAATTTTCAGGATGCAGCGCAGAAGCTATCAGAATTCACTCAATCAAAAAAGTTTAAGTTAAAAACAGAAAGGAACAATTATTATGAAAACATATCGTGTAAACGTTAACGGAACAAACTATGAAATCCAGGTTGAAGAAATTTCAGCATCAGAAGCTAAAAGTGCTCCTGCTCAGGTACCCGCTCAGGCACCTGCGGCAGCTCCTGTGGCAGCTCCGGCCGGCGGTGAAGCAGTAAACAGCCCTATGCCCGGCACAATACTTTCAGTTAATGTTAAAGCAGGGGACGCTGTTAAAGCAGGCGACGTACTTATGATTCTTGAAGCTATGAAAATGGAAAACGAAATTTGTGCTCCTTGTGATGGCACAGTTGCGTCAGTTTCTGTAAATCAGGGCGCAACAGTTGAAACAGGCACACCTCTCTGCACAATTGCTTAAGTCACCGGAGGATTAAACCATGAATGAAGCTTTTATGAATTTTATTCAGGAGACGGGCTTTTATCGACTGATAGCCAATCCACAGTCGCTGATAATGGTAGCGATTGCGTGTGTTCTTCTGTACCTTGCTATTGTTAAAAAGTTTGAGCCGCTGCTTCTTCTGCCAATTGCATTCGGCATGCTGCTCACAAACCTTCTTGGTGCTGATATGTATCACGAACAGCTTTTTGCAGGTGGACATGTTCACTGGGAAATGTTCGGAAGCGGAATTCCACTTGCTGACGGCACAACAGTTCAGCCCGGTCTTATTGACGTTTTATACCTTGGCGTAAAACTTGGTGTTTATCCCTGCCTTATATTTATTGGCGTTGGTGCGATGACAGACTTTGGTCCGCTGATTGCTAACCCCAAGAGCCTTCTTTTAGGTGCAGCAGCACAGCTTGGTATTTTCCTAACGTTTATAGGCGTAAAATACCTTTTCCCGCTGGTTGATAATACAATCGTGGGTGATGCACTTAACAATGTTGCGGCATCAGTTGGTATTATTGGCGGTGCGGATGGTCCGACAGCCATATTTGTTACATCAAAACTTGCTCCCGCATATCTCGGACCTATTGCAGTTGCGGCGTATTCTTACATGGCGCTCGTTCCGGTTATCCAGCCTCCTATCATGAAGGCTCTCACAACCAAAAAAGAACGCCAGATAGTTATGAAACCTTTAAGAGAGGTTTCAAGAACAGAAAAAATCATTTTCCCTATTGTTGTTACATTCTTTGTGTCAATGATAGTTCCTTCGGCTACTCCGCTTGTAGGTGCGCTTATGCTTGGTAACCTTTTAAAAGAATGCGGTGTAACTGAAAGACTTTCAAAAACAGTTCAGAACGAGCTGATGAATATTGTAACAGTATTCCTTGGAGTTTCTGTTGGTGCAACAGCAACAGCGAAAACTTTCCTTTCACCAATAACACTTTGCATTATTGCAATGGGTGTTGTTGCGTTTGGATTTGGTACAGCCGGCGGCGTACTGCTTGCTAAGTTTATGAACCTGTTTACAAAGAAAAACAAAATCAACCCGCTTATTGGTAGTGCAGGTGTTTCTGCAGTTCCGATGGCCGCACGTGTATCTCAGGTAGTAGGTCAGAAAGAAAATCCAGCAAACTTCCTTTTAATGCACGCTATGGGTCCCAACGTTGCAGGTGTAATCGGCTCTGCTATTGCTGCGGGTGTATTCCTGTCACTTTTCGGAGGTTAATTTAAATGAATAAACTTTATATTACAGATACAATTCTTCGTGATGCTCACCAGTCTCAGGCAGCAACTCGAATGAGAATTGAGGATATGATTCCTGTCCTTGAAAAGCTTGATAAAGTTGGTTACTGGTCGCTTGAATGTTGGGGCGGTGCAACTTTTGATGCCTGCATGAGATTCTTAGACGAAGACCCGTGGGAAAGACTCAGAACTTTCAAAAAGCACATGCCCAACACAAAGCTTCAGATGCTTTTCAGAGGTCAGAACATCCTTGGTTACAAACACTATGCTGACGACGTTGTTGAGCAGTTTGTTAAAAAATCTATTGAAAACGGTATTGATGTTGTAAGAATTTTTGACGCACTCAATGACACAAGAAACTTAGAAGCGGCTATCAAATATACAAAGAAATATAAAGGTCACTGTGAGGCGGCACTCAGCTATACAACAAGCCCTGTTCACGACCACGATTATTTTGTAAAACTTGCCAAAAAGCTTGAAGATATGGGCGCAGACTCAATCTGTATCAAGGACATGGCAAATCTGCTCCTGCCTTATGATGCTTTTGAGCTTGTAAAGGCTTTAAAGAGCGAAGTTAAAGTTCCTATTCACCTGCACACTCATAACACAACAGGTACAGGGGATATGGTTAACCTTATGGCTGCTCAGGCAGGCGTTGATATTGTTGACTGTGCACTTTCACCACTTGGTAATGGTACAGCTCAGCCCGCAACGGAAGCACTTGTTGCAACTCTTCAGGGAACAGAAAGAGATACAGGACTTGATTTAGGTAAGCTTTCTGAAATTGCAGCGCATTTCAGAAAAGTTGCTGATAAACTGATGGCAGAAGGCACACTCAACCCTAAGGTTTTATCGGTTGACACAAACACACTGCTCTATCAGGTTCCGGGTGGTATGCTTTCAAATCTGCTCTCGCAGCTTAAACAGGCTAATGCAGAAGATAAATATTATGACGTTCTTGCAGAAATCCCCAGAGTAAGAAAAGACTTCGGTTATCCTCCGCTGGTAACACCCACAAGCCAGATTGTAGGTACTCAGGCAGTTATGAACGTTCTCGCAGGCGAAAGATATAAAATGGTTCCCAAAGAATCAAAAGGCCTGCTCCGTGGCGAATATGGTCAGCTTCCCGGTGAGGTTAATGAGGAAGTAAGAAAGAAAGCAATCGGTGATGATGAGGTTATCACCTGCAGACCTGCAGACCTCCTTTCTCCCGAACTTGAAAACTATAAAAAAGAACTTGGCGACAGAGCAAAACAGGAAGAGGATGTTTTAAGCTATGCACTCTTCCCGCAGGTTGCAGCAAAGTTCTTTGAAACAAGAGATAACAAAGGTGTAGCAAAAGCACAAACTTCTTCTGACGGTGTCAGAGTTCTTTATGTAGACGACAGAAGTTAAAAATTAAAACCACTCTGTAAAAATTACAGAGTGGTTTTTGTGTAAAAATTGACAGGTCTTTGACTTGACATTGTAGGCCAGCTGTGATATAATTACACTAATTGCAATATACATATAAAGGAGTACTATTTATGTTGAAAAAATTAAATCTTGCAAAAAGAATTTTAAATTATCTCGGTGCAGCACTGTCTTTGGCTATGCTTGTTATGCAGTTTGTTCCTTTCTGGGCATACGGTGAAAAGACAGCGTCCATAAACAGTTTTGTATGGCTTAAAGCAACAGATGGCGAACTGACAGGTTGGCTTGCGAGCAATGCTCCCGGATTTAATGCTTATACCGATATGAATTCGCTTGTTTTAGCTCCTGTTTTAATGTTTGTTCTCTGCATTTTAGGTGCGATTTTCTGTGCAAAAAACGCAAAAGCCGCATTTATTTCTTTACTGCCCTTCTTCTGCGGTGTTATCGGTATCATCGGATACCTTACACAGCCGGTACTTCAGCTTGGTGATGGTTGGATTATACATATTGCCATTTCAGCTGCACTTGCTTTAGTTGGTCTTGTTGCTACAGTGTTTGGAGCGATTGTTTACGCTAAAGGCGACAGAGTGAAAAAAGAACGCAAAATTATAAAAAAATTAGCATAAGTAAAATAATATCAGACTGTCCGATAGAATAATCGGACAGTCTTTTTTTACAAAAAATGAAAAATGAAACTGAGATTAAGAGAGTATGAGTGAGAAAATGAAAGAAAAACGAAGATTGTAAGTTGTATATTAAATTTCTTTCAAAAAAGTGTTGACAATATGGAAAAACCTTGTTATAATAATAAAGTCGCAAAAATTTGTGAAAAAAACTTTTAAATAAATCGGAGGGAAAACAATGTCAACATTTATGGCAAAAGCCAGCGAACTGGACAGAAAATGGTACATCATTGATGCCGCAGGCAAACCTCTCGGTAGAGTTGCAGCAGCTGCTGCTACAATCCTCAGAGGTAAACATCTTCCCACATTCACACCTCACGTTGACTGTGGCGATCATGTTATCGTTATCAATGCTGAAAAAGCAGTTCTCACAGGCAAAAAATTAACAGACAAATATTACTACAGACACACAGGCTGGATTGGCGGTCTTAAAGCCGTTCAGTACAAAATTCTTATGGAAAAAAATCCTGAGAAAGCAATGAAACTTGCTATCGAAGGTATGCTTCCTCATAACACACTCGGCAGAAAAGCAGCTACAAGAGTAAGAATTTACCGTGGCACAGAACATGACCACGCCGCTCAGAAACCCGTAGAGTGGACACAGGAAATTAAGTAAGGAGGAAGATGAAGATGGCTAACAAAACACAGTATTACGGCACAGGCAGAAGAAAATCTTCTGTTGCACGTGTTAGACTTGTTTCCGGTAAAGGAAAAATTGTTATAAACAACAAATCTATCGACGAATACTTTGGTCTTGAAACACTTAAAGTTATCGTTAAACAGCCTCTTACAGCTACAGAAACTCTCGGTAAATTCGACGTTATCTGTAACGTACAGGGTGGCGGTTTTACAGGTCAGGCAGGCGCAATCCGTCACGGCGTTGCAAGAGCACTTTTAAAAGTTGACGAAGAAGCTTACAGAAGCACACTCAAAGCTGCAGGTTACTTAACACGTGACCCCAGAATGAAAGAAAGAAAGAAATACGGTCTCAAAGGCGCAAGAAGAGCACCGCAGTTCTCAAAACGTTAATCAGCCTTACGGCATACAAAATCCCACAGCTATTGCTGTGGGATTTTTTTCATAATAAAAAACCACCCGACAGGGTGGTTTTTTGGAGCTGGTGGCGTGACTCGAACACGTGACCTGCGCATTACGAATGCGCTGCACTACCAACTGTGCTACACCAGCAAAAGATTACCTTTTTATTATACTATAATTTTTAAAATTGTCAAGAGGAGAGCCTAAAGTTGGCTCTCCTCTGCAGGTGTTGCTTTATTATTTTCAAGAGATTTTTTTACATCCAAAATCCGCTGATTTGATGAGCCACGGAATTTCAGTGAAATATCCTTTTTGTCAAGAATGAACTCACCGTCAACAAGTATGTCTGTTAAAGCGAGAATGTCTTTGGTAATATCTGTGAAAGCGGGGGAGGGGACCAGTCCCGAAAGTTCTTCAAAGGTATAACCGGAATAACACCAAACGGTTTTGTTTGGGAGGTCAGACCGTATTTTCTTTAAAAGCGCTAAAACCTCAGACTGATTTTCTGGCTCAAAAGGCTCACCGCCAAGGATGGTAATGCCCTCAATATAATCGGGTTTTAAGGCGCCCAGAATTTCCATTTCTGTTTCGGAAGTGAACTTATTGCCGTAGCAAAAGTTCCAGGTTTCCGGGTTAAAACAGCCTTTGCATTTATGTCTGCAGCCGGAAACGAACAGGGACACTCTTATGCCCCTGCCGTTTGCAATGTCGTGTTTTTTTATTTCGCCGTAATTCATTACAGATGCAGCACTCTTTCTTTGATTTCCTGTGTTCTGCCCTGGTTCCAGAACTGAGACCCGATATATCCGCAGGTGCGACGGGCAACATTCATTTTAGCTTCGTCACGGTTGCCACAGTTTGGACATTCCCACAAAAGCTTGCCGTCGGCATCATCTTTTATCAAAATTTCTCCGTCAAAACCACAAATGTGGCAGTAATCACTCTTGGTGTTGAGTTCGGCATACATAATGTGGTCATAAATAAATTTCATGACGGATAAAACAGCCTCAAGGTTATTCTGCATGTTGGGAACTTCCACGTATGATATTGCACCGCCGGGTGAGAGTGCTTGGAATTTGGCTTCAAGTGCAAGTTTTTCAAATGCGTCGATAGGTTCTGTAACATGGACATGGTAGCTGTTTGTAATATAGTTTTTATCGGTCACGCCTTTTACCACACCAAAGCGTTTCTGAAGGCATTTTGCAAATTTATAGGTTGTGCTTTCAAGTGGCGTTCCATAGAGAGAATAATCTATATTTTCAGCATCTTTCCATTTTGCGGTGTATTCGTTAAGTTTCTGCATTATTGCAAGACCGAGAGCTTCGCCTTCCGGCTCTGTAAGTTTTTTGCCATTTAGGCTATAAACACATTCCCACAGACCGGCAAAACCGAGAGATAGGGTGGAATATCCACCGTGGAGATATTTGTCTATGGTTTCGCCCTTTTTAAGACGAAGTAGTGCTCCGTGTTGCCACAGGATGGGAGCAGCATCCGAAACTGTGCCGGTTAGTCTTTCGTGGCGGCACTGAAGTGCACGGTGACAAAGCTCCATGCGTTCATCAAAAATTTCCCAGAACTTATCCATACTGCCACCGGCGGACATACCGATGTCAACAAGGTTTACGGTCACAACACCCTGGTTGAATCTGCCGTAATATTTGGGGTTGCCATCTTCGTCAAGGTAGGGAGTGAGAAAACTTCGGCAACCCATACAGGTATAACAGTTGCCGTTGCCGTTTTTGTCTATCTTATGTTGGAGCATGATTTTTTCGGAAATGTAATCGGGCACAAGGCGTTTTGCTGTGCATTTTGCAGCAAGTTTTGTAAGATAGTAAAATCTGCTGTCCTCGTGAATATTATCCTCTTCAAGCACGTAAATCAGCTTGGGAAAAGCAGGCGTAATCCAGACGCCTTTTTCATTTTTCACGCCTTCATATCTCTGGTTTAATGTTTCTTCGATTATGATTGCAAGGTCAGCTTTTTCACGCTCGTTTTTTGCCTCGCCAAGATACATAAACACAGTTACAAAAGGAGCCTGACCATTGGTTGTCATAAGAGTTACAACCTGATATTGAATTGTCTGAACGCCGTTTTTAATTTCATCACGCAGGCGTTTTTCGGTGAGTTTGTCTATCTGCTCATCCGAAAGATTTTCGCCAATTTCCTGCATTTCAGATATAAGCTGTTTTCTGATTTTTTTGCGGCTTATGTCAACAAAGGGAGCAAGATGGGTGAGGCTGATGCTCTGACCACCATACTGGCATGACGCAACCTGTGCAATAATCTGAGTTGCAATGTTGCAGGCGGTTGAAAAACTGTGTGGTTTTTCAATGAGAGTGCCGCTGATAACGGTGCCGTTCTGAAGCATATCCTCTAAATTTACAAGGTCACAGTTGTGCATGTGCTGAGCAAAATAATCCGCATCGTGGAAATGAATTATGCCCTGCTCGTGAGCCTCAACAATGTCATGGGGGAGCAGAAGACGTTTTGTAATATCCTTGCTGACCTCACCCGCCATATAATCACGCTGAACACTGTTTACGGTTGGGTTTTTATTTGAATTTTCCTGTTTAACCTCTTCATTGTTACACTCAATAAGACTCAAAATCTGCTCGTCGGTTGTATTTGCTTTTCTGATAAGAGCACGAGTGTAACGATAAGTAATATAACTTCTTGCAACGTCAAAAGCACGCTGATTCATAATCTGGTCTTCCACCATGTCCTGAATTTCTTCCACGCTTAAAGACCGGTTTATATTCTGTGCTGCACTTTCTACATCTTCGGCAATTCTTTTTATCTGAATGGGCGTCATACGGGCGCTCGGAACAACACTTTCGTTGGCTTTTGTAACAGCAACTTCAATTTTATCACGGTCAAATTCCACTTCGCTGCCACTTCTTTTGATAATTTTCATAAGGTCACCTCTCTTTTTTAATATTATCCTATAAGGAAAGTAAATATATTCTACCATATATTTTTCGATTTGTAAATAGTTTTTTGCAAAAAAACACTATATATTGTATATTAAATTTATATTACATACTAAATGTAGTAAAAATGGACAAAAAACAACCCGACCTGAGGTCGGGTTATAAAGTTTGTAAATTAGTCTTTGTTACCGGAAAGCCAGGGCGGAATTTCAAGACCTTCTTCTTCCTGCTGAGAGGGAGCTGCCGGTTTCTGATAAGTCGGGTAGTAACCGGTTGTTCTTGCCTGAGCTTTGTTATAGAAATCATTTACTCTGTCAGTATAGCTGGGTTTTGTGTCCTGAGGAACAAAGGAAGGTTCTTCCTTTGCTGCAGGCTGCTGAGCTGAGAAGAATGGGATTGCTTTGGGAGAGGGATCATCAAAACCTGTAGCAATAACAGTGATGATAATTTCATCTTCAAGAGTTGGATCCATCGCAATACCGTAAATAAATGTAGCGGATTCGTCTATGTAGCTCTTAACAATTTCTGCTGCCTGAGCTGCTTCAAAGAGACCAAGATCGCTACCGCCTGTAATGTTAAGCAGAACGCCTTTTGCACCGTCAATAGTTGTTTCAAGAAGAGGACTGTTGATAGCCATTTTAACAGCAATTTCAGCCTTGTCATCGCCTTTTGCACGACCAATACCCATGTGAGCAAGACCACGGTCTTTCATAACGGTTGTAACGTCAGCAAAGTCAAGGTTAATTTCACCGTCATTTGTGATAACATCAGCAATACCCTGAATACCCTGACGGAGAACATCGTCGGACATTAAAAATGCATCTTTGATGGTTGTCTTTTTATCTGCAATCATGAGCAGTCTGTCGTTGGGGATTATAACAAGAGTATCAACATTATCTTTGAGAGCTGCAATACCTTCTTCAGCCTGGCTTGTTCTTACTTTACCTTCAAAACCGAAAGGTTTTGTAACAACACCGATGGTTAAAATGCCCATGCTTTTTGCAAGTTCAGCAATAACAGGAGCTGCACCTGTACCTGTACCGCCACCCATACCGGCAGTAACAAATACCATATCTGCGCCTTGTAATGCTGCCTGAATTTCTTCTTTGCTTTCTTCGGCACTTTTTTTACCAATTTCGGGGTTCGCACCTGCGCCCAGACCTTTGGTGAGTTTTTCGCCTATCTGAATTCTAGTGTTTGCATTTGAACGTGCAAGGATAGGCTTGTCTGTATTTACCACGATAAAATCTATGCCTTTAACACCGCGTTCAAGCATACGATTGACAGCGTTATTACCGCCACCGCCAACGCCTACTACTTTTATGACAGCCGCGTTGTCATTTGATACAAATTCTGACATAATATTATCCTCCTTAGTTATATCTGCATACATATAAATATATTATACACTATATTTTTAAAAAAAACAAGAGCTTTTTTTATTTTTCTTCTTCGGTCTCTACTTTTTGCTGATGTACCTTTCTTTGGGTAAGTAAAAGTCTGCGTATTGCGGCACTGTTTGAGAAAATTCTTGTACCAAAGACAATTATTGTTGCAAGACTTAAGTCAACACCCAAAAGATTTCCTATCCAGGTGAGTAGTGCGGCAAAAGCGGCATTTATAAAAAATCCTGAAAAGAATATGCTGCTGTTAAAGGTTTTTTGCAGATGAGAAAGCCATGCTCCTATTACAGAATCAAGCGCTGCAAGAATTGCAATAGCAAAATACTGTGAATAGGCGGGTGGTATCTGAAGGCCGGAAATAAGCCCCAGAAATATTCCCAAAAGCAGTCCAAGTACTGCCCACATGACGCAAACCTTCTTTCTTTTTAAAAATTAGTTTTCTTTCTTTTTTGCAGTGGTAACATATTTAAATGTTACCGAGCCGGAATATGCTTTCATATCAATCCGGTCTGATTTTTGTATAGAAACTCCGATGTTCCACTGTTTAAGCTCACTTAGGATTCCGCCGGTCATATTAATGGCGCTTTCAAGAGTAGCACTGTCGCCAATTGCTTTTATTACAAAGGGGGCACCAACTCGTGCACTGTTAATAATTGCAACAGGGCCAACACACCGTATTGCGGTGGTTGACACAACACGTTCGTCATTTATGGATATGGCCTCAGCACCGGCAGCCAAAAGTTCGTTTACGAGTGACCGCATATCGCTGTCGTGAATTATGAAATACTCAGGGGGTGCTGTAGGGTCGGGGTTTTTGGCATCACTTAAAGTAACAATAACTCCCGGACCGTAAACATCCGTAAGTCCGGCAAGATTTTCTGCACGCAAAAGGTCAGCCTCCATACCCTCGTATGCACTACCTGTCTGTTCAATAGATTCACGGTAATTATTAATTGTGCTCTGCATCTGATTTATTTGATCCTGCAGGGAAGCATTTTTCTGCTGCTCGGAAAGGTACATTTTCTGAAGCTCTTCATACCTGGCAGAGGGAGAGGTGTTGTTGAGCTGAACGCTTTTAAACTGTACACTGACAGCAAATCCCAAAAGTGCGCAAACAAGCAGCAGGGAAAGTTTAGATGCAATTTTTTGTTTGTCAATCACGTCTTTTGTTCAACTCCTTAAAATTTATTCATCTGAGGTTTGTTCAGCCGAAGGCTCGTCCGTTGTTTGAACGGGATTTTCTTCTTGCTCTGTTGTTTCCTCACTACCGGGGAGAGTGGCGCTGTATACTATTCTGTCGGGAGTGGTGACATCAAAATACCCCTCTTTGATATTTCCCGCATTTCGCAGGCTTTCTGCAAATGCAGCTACCTTGTAGTCAATCTCATCATCATTGCCGAAACGGACAAGTATACCGTTTTCAAGCTCTACCCAGACATCGTCACCATTAAGAGTGAGTGATGTATACGGAATCACAAGCGCCTGCCCGTTAAGCTGAGCTATATACTTTAATATTACATCAAATTGGGTGGTTTCGTCAATAGAAATTTTTTCACCAACCTCACTTTTTTTTGAGGTTAGCCCGTAAACAATGGGTGAAACTTTAGGCTGTTCGGAAATTTCCATAACTTTACCCGTTTCATCAATGGCTGCAAAACCATTGGAAAGGGCAATAAGTGCGCAAACCTTGCCTTCTTCAACGGTGATTTTTATTCTGTTTGGAAAAACTCTTTTTATTTCAGCACTTTTAATATAAGCAAGTTTTTCAATGCCGGATGCGGCCTTTTTCTTGTTTATTTTAAGTACATGCTGACCCTCAGTAATTCCTGAGGCAGTTATAACAGATTGGGCGGAGGTTGCAGTGGCACCCTCCACCTCAATATTTTTCACATTAAAAAATGGTGTGCAGAAAATAAATGCATATATAGCGCCGATAATAATTATAAACTTCAGAGTTTTTATTATACGTTTTCTGCGCTTTATCTGACGGTTTTTCTTGCGTCTCTGAGCAGGGGTTGTCATATGCATCACTTCCTTTTATATTTTTCCTATGTTGCCTCCGATGGAGGATATTATTTTATCAAAATTTTCATAGCCTCGTTCTATATAGCAGATATTATCTATTTCGGTTTTGCCTTCAGTAGCTAAAGCCGCTATAACGAGTGCTGCACCACCTCTGAGGTCGGGCGCGCTGACGTTTGCAGAATGGAGTTTATCTATGCCGCGGATTACGGCAACACGGTCCTGTATGGTTATATCTGCGCCCATTTTTTTAAGTTCTCCTGCGGTATTGAAACGGTTTTCAAAAATGGTTTCGTTTATAATTGAAGTTCCTTTCATGGTTGTAAGAGCAGCCATAAGCTGTGACTGAGCATCAGTAGGGAACCCCGGGTAAGGCATTGTCTGAACACTGTCGGGGGATTTCAGTCTGCCCCGGCAATGTATGTGCAGTCTTTCAGGTTCGCAACGGATTTGAGCACCGCATTCCCGAAGGAGCGAAGTTATGCTGCTCACATGATTTGGAACTATGTTTTCAAGAGTAAATTCGCTACCCGTCAGTGCTGCAAGAAACATCATTGTTGCCCCAACTATACGGTCAGGCATAATGGTTTTTTCAGCAGGGGAGAGATAAGGCACTCCCTCAATTTCTATGACACTTGAACCGGCGCCACTAACTTTTGCACCCATAAGGTTTAAAAAGTGTTGCAAATCAACAACTTCAGGTTCACGGGCACAGTTGGTGATAACGGTTCTGCCTTTTTGTCTGCATGCAAGAAGCATAAGATTTTCGGTAGCGCCCACTGAGGGGAATCCAAGGTGGATGTGTCCGGCTTTAAATTTATCAAGCCGGCATTTTATAAATCCGTCTTCTTCTGTAATTTCAACACCAAGCTGACGGAAAGATTTAAGATGAATATCTATCGGTCTGAGTCCAAGTTCACAACCGCCCGGATAGCTGCATTCAGTTACTCCAAGCCGGGCGAGAACTGCACCTGTGAAAATAACTGAGGAACGCATTTTCCGGGTTAGCTCTTCGGGGATAACAAATGTTGAAAGGTGAGAGGAATCAACAAAAACGGTATGTCCTTTGCGCTCTGCGCTGCACCCAAGATGCCGCAGTATTTCAAGCGTAATTTTTACATCATAAATGTCAGGACAGTTGTGAATAACAGTCTTGCCCTCGGCAATTATTGATGCGGCAAGAATAGGGAGAACTGCGTTTTTGGCACCCTGAACCAAAATAGTGCCGCCAAGCGGATTTCCTCCCTGGATTATGTATTTGCACATAGTGTTAAAACTCGCCTCCGCAATAAAATAAAAGGTTTACTACATTCTATGCGGAGGGGGTTTTTTTAGTGACGGGTAAGAACTAAGACTTCTTCGTATATGTCTTTGGAAGCTGATGGTTTGGCCATTTTAAGTGCATTTGCACGTATAAGGTCTGCTTTTTTGCTGTCGGAGAAAAGTTGGGAAACCGTATCAAATAAAAGCCCTGCATTAAGCTCATTCTCACCAAGCATCACTGATGCGCCTGCTGCCTCAAGTGCAGCAGCGTTATGCTCCTGATGATTGTTTGTTACATAGGGAGAGGGAATAAGCACCGAGCACTTGCCCATAGCACAAATTTCGCTGATGGCAATTGCACCTGCACGGCTGACAACAATGTCCGAAGCCGCCATAACGGTATCCATATTATAAATATAGGGAGTTACTGTGATGTTATCGCCAATTTCAGCACCCTCAAGCTCTTTCATTATATCTTCATAATATCTTTTTCCCGTTCCCCATATTATCCCAAAGTCGGGTTTTTTGGTCTTTATAAGTTCAAGCATGGTGTCGTTGATTTTTTTTGCACCGAGACTTCCTCCAAACACCAAAAGGGTTGGCCGTGAAATTTTAAGCTCGTCCCGAGCGAGAGCAGGGCTCACACTTAAAATTCCTTCACGGACGGGATTGCCGGTAAGAACTGCCTTTTTTTTGCCGGGAAGATATTTTATGCTTTCTTCAAAGCTGACGCAAATACGGTCCACCACACGGCTTAATATTTTGGTGGTCATACCGGGAAAAACGTTTTGTTCATGTATAAGAGTCGGAATTTTCATCATTGCAGCGGAAAAAACCGCAGGACCACTGACATATCCGCCACAGCCGATAACTATGTCGGGAGCAAAATCTTTTATTATTCTGCGTGTGTCGGAAAGTCCTTTTGCTGCAAGGAAAACAGTTTTTAAATTTGAAGGACTGAGGCTGCGTTTAAATCCCGCAACCTTAATGCAGGAAATATTAAAACCTTCTTTTGCTACAAGGTCAGTTTCCATGCCGCCTTCTTTGCCAATAAAAAGCACCTGGCCGCCATGGGCGGTAATCTGCTTTGCAATAGCTATTGCAGGATTTATATGACCGGCAGTACCACCGGCGGTAACGATTGCTTTAAATGACATGGCATTTAGTCCTTTCGAGTTTATTTAGGCGATTTTTTCAGGGTTTTTCTTTGCCTTGAAATATTTAGAAGTATTCCCATTGATGCGATTGTGAAAAACAGGTTTGTACCGCCTGCACTGAAAAAAGGCAGCGGCATGCCCGTTACCGGAAGCATAGAGGTTACAACACAAATATTTACAACAACCTGAACAAAAATCAGTGCCGCAAGTCCCATGCCGATAAGTGTTCCTAATTTATCGGGGGCTTCCATTGAGATTTTTATACATCTCATGATTAAAAGGAAAAACAGAAGAAGTACAAAAAATGCTCCGACAAAACCGAGCTCTTCGCAGATTACTGCAAAAATAAAGTCATTGTGAGGTTCGGGAATATAAAGTGCTTTTTGAACACTCTGCCCCAGACCTTTACCGAAAAGACCACCCGAGCCGATTGCATACAGCGACTGAATAACCTGCCAACCATCGCCTGTCGGGTCGCTAAAGGGGTCTAAAAAGCTTGTGATTCGGCTGACGCTGTAATCACTGGAAAACAGGAGAATTGTAATGAGTATAACTCCTACAGGGATTACGGCGAGCAAATATTTAAGGTTTGCACCTGCAATTATTACTATAATGCCGCAAACCGCGGTAATAAGAAGTATAGCACTTTTATGAGGCTGAAGTATAAGCGGGATTATGACAATTACAAGCATAACCGCGTATGTAACCCAGCTTGATTTGAAGTTTTTTAAAGCCTCTTTTGTCTGACTTGAGCACACCTTTGCAAAAAAGAGTATCCAGACAATTTTTGCAAGCTCGGAAGGCTGAAAAGACGCTCCGCCCAGATTAATCCATCTTTTTGCACCGTTTAGGTCCTCTCCCGACAAAAGCGGAATAAAAAGCATAATCCACACTATGGCGATAGAGGGTAATAATATGCGGGGGGAGCAAAAAGTGTGATAGTCAATCTTTGATATTACAAGCATACCGATAACGCCCAAAACTGCCATTAGCAGTTGTTTTTTTAAGAAATAGAGACTGTCACCCTGACGGTAGAGAGCGGTTACCGAACTGGCAGAGCCTACCATTATAAGACCGAACAGAATGATTATCATAAGTATTATTAAAAATTCCATGTCCATTCTGCCACCAAAGGCAGGGGAGTCATTTAGTTGGGCAAAAAAGCCTTTTTTGCTTTTTTTAGGCACTGCGTTCACCTCTAAAGACCTGCGTATGCGATAATACAACAAAGTGCTGCAACACAGCAGAATACCAGGTCGATTTTTATTTCGGACCATCCGCACATTTCAAAATGGTGATGGATTGGACTCATTTTAAAAATTCTTTTGCCGGTAAGTTTAAATGACGCTACCTGCAAAATGACCGATAAAGCTTCGATTACATAAACAAGGCCGGCGATAACAAGGTATAAAGACCAGCCGTTTACAACTGCGGCTGCAGCAATCACTCCGCCTAAAAACAGAGAACCTGTGTCACCCATAAAAACGAGAGCTTTAGGCTTGTTGTAAAGTAAAAATCCAGCAAGAGCACCTGCTACAGCTATAACAAAAAGCCCTGTCTGATTATCACCTATAAGACTTGATGCTGCTGCAAAAAACAGACAGACAATAATGGTTACGGAGGTTGCAAGTCCGTCTATACCGTCGGTAAGATTAACTGCGTTTACGCTGCCGATTATAACAAAAACAGCAAACGGAATATACCATGCACCAAGGTCCAATGCTATTTTGGTAAATGGGATTTTAAGGGTTGTATCTATAATGTTGTTTCTGTAGAGTACCCATACAAAGAGAAGTGATGCAACAAACTGCAGCACAAGCTTTTGTATTTCTGTCAGACCGAGGTTGCGTTTTTTTACAACCTTTATGTAGTCGTCAAGAAAACCTACTATGCCAAAGGAAACGCTCAGGTAAAGGAGCATCATTCCTTTAAGTGAGGTATGAAGCATTATTACACAGCTTAAGGCTGTGGCGAAAATAAAAACAATGCCGCCCATTGTAGGTGTGCCCGATTTTTTGTTGTGCCATGAGGGACCTTCCTCGCGGATTTCCTGCCCAAATTTCAGTTTTATAAGTACTGGCAATACAAGTGGTGCTGCTATTGCAGACATCGCAAAAGCTATAGCTGCGGCAAATAAATAATTCATACCTACATCTCCTATGCTGTTATCATAAGTTTATTTTGAAAAATGGTCAAGAACAATTTGTTCTTCACTGAAGGGAATATATCCATCCTTTGTAATCTGATAGGTTTCGTGACCTTTACCTGCAAGAAGGACAATGTCACCTTCGCTGGCCATATCAAGAGCATACAAAATAGCTTCTTTGCGGTCGGGTATAATTTTATAATCACATCCGGAACGGATTACACCGGGTTTGATTTCTTCTATAATATCCTCTACTCTTTCGCTGGCAGGATTATCTTCTGTTATTATGCAGTAAGAAGAATATTTACCTGCAATTTCTCCCATTTCGGGACGTTTTGACCTGTCACGGTCTCCCGGAGCACCAAAAACTGTGATAACTTTGCCTTTTACAAATTCGTTTATGGTTGTAAGAATGTTATAAAGTCCGTCGGGAGTATGGGCATAGTCTATCATTACGCTAAAAGGTGCTTTAACCGGCAAAAATTCTGCTCTGCCTTTTGCGCCTTTAGAAATAATAAGTCCTTTTGCAATATCCTCATCCGAAAATCCAAGGACAGAGCATACCGCTGCTGCCGCAAGGGAATTGTAAACATTAAATTTTCCCGGTATAAGGGATTTTACAGGGAAAGAATTGTTTTTGTGATTCAATGTATAAATAATTCCTTTGTCCGAAAGCTTTGTTTCGGAAGCATAAAAGTCTGAATTTTCATTTTGGATGCTGTAAGTATAAACATTTTTGCAGCTTGTGTTTGCCGCAATTTCCATGCTGTATTCATCGTCAGCATTCATAATTGCAACATCACACATCTCAAAAAGCTTTGCCTTGGCAGCGGCGTAATTTTCCATACTGCCATGAAGGTCCAGGTGCTCGTGAGTTAAATTGGTAAATACCGCTGCTGCAAAATGTGTACAGCCCACTCGGTGAAGCTCGAGTGAGTGAGAGGACACCTCAGTGATACAATACTGTGTGCCTGAATCTGCCATCTGACGCAGATATTTTTGGAACACACAGCTTTCCGGGGTTGTTCTTTCGGCAACAGTTACCCTGCCGTCTATAATAATCGAATTTGTTCCGATAAGTCCTGTTTTTCCTCCCGCCATCTCAATAATTGTCCTGATAAGATGGGATGTGGTTGTTTTGCCGTTTGTACCTGTGATGCCAATAATCTTCATCTCTTTTGAGGGATGAGAGTACAGGGAAGCAGACATTTGAGCCATCGCAAAGCGGGCGTCCTCAACCTTAACGGTTGTTATTTTAGGGTCGGGTATGTCTTCGGTTATTACAGCACAAACCGCACCGCGGCTTATGGCATCGCCAAGATATTTGTGTCCGTCTGTTTTAAAGCCTTTGATGCACACAAATATACTGCCCGGTGTAACTTCACGGGAGTTGCAGGTGATGGAGGATATTTCAACATCATCGCTACCCGAAACTGATATGTAATTGGTTTCTTTTAAAATGTTTTTTAAGTTTGCCATTTTCCCTCTAATTTCCGGTGGTAACGCTTATTGTACTTCCTTTCTCGGCAAGCTCGCCTGCCGGAGGATTCTGACTCGTAACCATCGTGCCTTCGTTCTTTATTATTTTTATTTTAAATCCTGAATTAACAGCAATTTCATTTGCCTGTTCAACATCAAGCGTGAAAAGGTCGGGGACCTTGATTTTTGCTTCTTCGCCTGCGAGATTTGTGTTAAGAGTTACAGAAGAACCGCTTTTAACAGCAGTGCCTGATGGGGGGTCCTGAGAAAGAACCTGTTCGCCACTACCCTGAATTACAAACTTAAGTCCGTAATTTGTCAGAATCTGTTTAGATTCGGTTACTGATTTTCCGATAACATCCGGAACAACGGATGAGAGTTCTTCCGATTCTGCCTGGGTATATTGAGGTTCTATGCCATAATACTGAAGCACTTCGCTGATGATTTTACCAGCCACAGGTGCGGTGATAACACCGCCGTAATAGTTTTCGCCCATTGGCTCATCAAGAAGCACAAGAACAACTATTTTAGGGTCGTCAACGGGAGCAACACCTACAAAAGAACCGATATATTTGCCGCTTCCGCGGGGCTGTTTTTCACTTGTTCCGCTTTTTCCGCCCACACGGTAACCTTTAACTGCTGCAGTACTGCCCGATTGGTTGACAACAGTTTCAAGAACTGTTTTCATTTTTTCACTTGTTGCTGCTGAAACGGTCTGACGGATTTTCTGAGGGGAGAAAGATTCTATAATCTGACCGTCGGCAGATTTAATCTCTTTTACAAGATAAGGTTTATATAATGTTCCGCCATTAACCAGTGAAGAAATTGCGGTAATCATCTGCAGGGGAGTCACCTGGAAACTCTGACCGAAAGAAGAAATCATAAGGTCAAGGTCTGTAAAAGCATCTTCCTGATGGAAAGCGCCGATAGCTTCGCCGGGGTAATCAATTCCGGTGGTTTCTCTAAAACCGAACATTTTAAAGTTTTTAACGAAATTCTGTCTGCCTATTTTCAGACCTACATTCATCAAAACAGGGTTGCAGGAATTTACCATACCGGTCATAAATGTCTGCTGACCGTGACCTGCAGTTTTCCAGCAGCTTATGTTCCAGCCGCCCGCCTCAAGATAACCGTTACAGTTATAGACTTCATCAAGGGTTGTAACATTTTCTTCAAGCGACATGGCACAGGTTATGAGCTTGAATGTTGACCCCGGTTCATAAACGTCAACGGTAGGTTTGTTTCTTTTTATTTTAGATGTTGCTTCAACATAAGCGGCGTTGTAATCCGCACCGTCTAAAGCATCAAGTTTTGCAACCGTTTCGGGGTCTGTAATCTGAATGGGCTCGTTGAGGTTATAAGTGGGAACACTTGCCATAGCAAGAATTGCGCCGGTGTGTGGGTCCATTACAACCGCTGCACCGCCGCCTGCTGCTTTATTTTCAATATAAGCTTCCTCAAGGCTGGATTCCACTATTCGCTGAATGGATTCGTCAAGAGTTAAAACAATGTCGCATCCTGCCTGAGCATTGTAGTATTGTTCGTATTCAAATGTGGGACTGCCCACGGTGGAATCGGACTTTACAATAGCACCGGCATTGCCTTTAAGGTATTCGTCATATTCATATTCAAGCCCCTCAAGCCCCTGGTTATCTGCGCCGACGTTTCCGAGAACCTGTGCGGCGAGGTTGGAGTAGGGATAGTATCTTTTTGTATCGGAAATGAGAGACACTCCCACCAGATTGTGGCTCTTAATCAGAGATTCGGGCAGGTCGTTGCCATCTGCGTCTTTGCCGCTGATATAACTGCGCAAAGTTTCTGATTCCTCGGCGCTGATACGCTTTTTTATATATTCAAATCTTGATGATTTTTCAAGAGCAGAATAGATTTTGTCCTTATCAACGCCTAAAACTTCCGATAAAGTAGCCACCACCTGAGTCTGATTGCCCTCTTCTTTTATTCTTTTAGGGTCAACAACAACAGTATCAACGTTTGCACTTACCGCAAGCTCTTTGCCGTTGGCATCATAAATTGTGCCACGACGGGGAGTGATTTCGTTTTCCTTTGTCTGCTGGTCAAGGGCGAGCTGACGAAGCTCACCGCCACGGACAAACTGAAGGTAAGCCGTTCTGCCTGCGAGAATGAGAAAACAAATGGCTAAAATGCCTACAGACAAAAGTATTCTTATGTTAATGCTGGTTTTTTTTCTTGTTTTTTTCATGAAAACAGTTCACCTCTGAAAGAGTGACTTTGATAAGAGAAGCTCTGACATGCTGACATGGCAGAGCTGATACACAAGGCAAAATAAGTCACCTGTAAATATATAATCGGAAATCAGTGTAAATATGACAGTATATTGCTCATGAAGCTTTCGCCTGAGTCGGTATCGGAATTTTTATTTGTTTTTCCGGAAAGAACCTGTGCGTGATTGTCAACCGAAACGCGGATGTTTACAATCTGAGTCTGGTCGGGAGTGACCATGCCCAGTTCTTCAGAGGCTATTCTTTCAATCTCTTTTAAATCTATACTGCCCTGGAGCTGAACCTTGGCAGTGGTATTTTCCGAATAAAGGGTTTCGTAGGTATCCTTTGCCATAAGAATTTCCTTTTCGAGCTCGTTGATTGTTGCAAACCGCAGGACAACAAGCATTAAAAGTGCTGAACATAAAACGAGAAAAGATACAAAGCTGAAAACGGATTTTGCCGAAAGCATAGCCGGTTTCGCCTGAGATTTTCTTGCCGGCATAGTGCGGGAGGTTGTATTTAGTGTTCTGGCTAAATTATCCTGCATTGTAGCATTACTCCTTAATCTTTATTTTATAGCTTTTGTATAGCGCGAAGCTTTGCGCTGTGGCTGCGTTTGTTTTCATTTAATTCTTCCTGCCCGGATGTAACGGGCTTGCGGAATAAAAGTTTGCCCTTGGGCACGTTTCCGCACACGCAAACGGGAAGGTCTTTGCTGCATATACAGCCTGCGGTCAGATCTGCAAACAAATTTTTTGCAATTCTGTCTTCAAGTGAATGGAAAGTGATGACTGCGAGTATTCCGCCCGGTTTTAAAACGTCGAAAAAGTCCTGCAGAGCATCTTTTAAAAGCTCCAGTTCACGGTTGACTTCAATCCTAAGAGCCTGAAATGTTCGTTTGCTAGGATTTGAACCACTGTTTTTTGCTGCCGGAGGCATTGCTGCCTTTATTATTTCCGAAAGCTCTAACGTTGTTTCTATTGGCTTTTCTTCACGTCTTTTTACAATCATGGAAGCGATTTTATTTGCGAAACGCTCCTCGCCATAATCTTTTATTATCCTTGAAAGCTCGTCCCTGCTGTACTCATTCACCACGTTGTAAGCAGAAACGGGGTCTTCCGGATTCATACGCATATCAAGCGGCGCATCTTTCATATAACTGAAACCACGCTCGGGGTTATCTATCTGATATGATGAAACGCCGAGGTCTAAAAGTGCACCATCGATGCTGTCTATATTTAGGTCGGAAAGGATATTTTTTATTTCCGAATAGTTGCTATGTACAAATGTTGTTACATCACCAAAAGGGGAGAGTCTGTCCGATGCGGCCTTTAAAGCTTCGGGGTCACGGTCTATACCAATTAATCTGCCTTTACCCGAAAGCCTCTGACAAATTCCGAAGGAATGACCTCCTCCACCGAGCGTTCCGTCAACATAAATGCCGCCGGGGGTTATATCAAGTGCAGACATGCATTCGTCAAACAATACCGATTTATGTTTAAACTCCATAAATCTCACCTATATCACAAAGTCAATGTTGCCGGCAACGTCAGCCACGTCAACAGTTGTTTTGCTTTCAAACTCAGCAAGATTTTCGCTGCTCCAGAGCTCTACTTTATTGCCCATGCCGAGGAGCTTGATGCTTGAATTGATTCCTGCATATTCTCTGAGTTGCTGGGAAATAAGACATCTGCCCTGTTTATCAATTTCAACCATCTCTGCTTCCGAGAGGAAATACCTCTGCAGAGCGCGGATTTCCGGTTTACTGTTGGGAAGAGCAAGCAGGCGAGCTTCAAAATCTGCCCATTCACTTAATGTGTAAATGTAAAGGCAACGGTTGTCCATGCCTTTTGTAACCATACAACGACCGTCAAGCAAATCTCTGTATTTTGCGGGCATGATAAATCTGCCTTTATCGTCCA
The DNA here is from genome assembly GCA_045633565.1 of Clostridia bacterium. Classification (GTDB taxonomy): domain Bacteria; phylum Bacillota; class Clostridia; order RUG12999; family RUG12999; genus RGIG7450. The sequence goes on from JAZQYO010000030.1 coordinate 111,028, forward strand.
CACTGTGGGAATAATTGCTGTTGAACATTTATGCTCCTCCTTTCCGAAAATCTAACCACTTTGATGCCACTGTCCATCCATTTGGGCACCACTTACTATATATTATACATCATATTTATAAAAAATCAATAGTTTTTGTAAAAAAAATTTAAAATTTTTAACAGAAATTTATTCCTTTTGTTATGCAAATTTAACATAAAAACCGCAAAAATTACCAATATTAAAAAACAAGGGGTGAAAAGTACATGATTACCAGTTGTATCAGAACGATAATTCTTTATATTATTCTCATAATCACAATAAGGATAATGGGGAAAAAACAGGTGGGGGAACTGGAGCCGGCAGAGCTTGTAGTGGTGTTTTTACTTTCGGAACTTGCGTCCATTCCAATGCAGGATATGAACCTGCCGCTGATGAGCAGCATTGTACCTATAGCAACGCTGATTTCCCTTGAAATACTTATATCTGTAATTACGCTTAAGTCAAGATTTTTAAGGAAACTGTTTCAGGGTAAACCGGCAATTTTAATCAATAAGGGTATCCTGGTGGAGCAGGAAATGAGACGTCAATGCTACAATATTGATGAAATTATGGAACAGATACGCCATGAGGGATATGCAGACCTCAGAGATGTGGAATATGCAATACTTGAAAACAGCGGAAAAATCAGCGTAATTCCTTCGGCAAGGGGAAAGGCGCTTACCGCTTCGGATATGAACATTAAAGGAAGTCCGGGCGCAATGCCCTATATTGTAATTGCAGACGGAAAAATTGCAAAAAAAGGGCTTCAGCTCAGCGGAATGAGCGAGGAGCAGCTTATGAAAAGATTAGGGCAGAAGGGGATAAAAAACCCGTCAGAGGTTTTCTACGCTGTTTTAGACAGCGCAGGCGAGTTTTATTTTCAGAAAAAAGGTGTAAAGGGGGACAGAAGATGAAAAAAATTTGGATTTCACTTTTGCTTTTTTTACTGATAATTGCCGGTGGGATTTTATATAACAACTATGTAAATGCAAAAACAGATAATATGCTTTCTCTTGCCGATGAGGCCTATGAGGCGTGTGAGGGGGATTTAACCACATGCCACGAAAAGCTGGAAAAAATAGATGAGCAGCTTGAAAGTATGAGCGTTATTATGTGTGCATTTTTAGACAGAGATGTTATAAATGATGCAAAAGATGCCATTGTGAGTGCGAAAGGACTTGCCGGGATAGGCGGTGAGCAGTGCCGGTGGGGAATTTTAACCATGAAAGAAAAAATTGATCATATTAAAAACAGTGCCCAAATAAAATGGAAATATATACTTTGAGCCGAGGTGGTTAATATGAAGAAAAAAATAAGTTCGCGCGAAGAACTCAAAAAGCAGATTGATGAATGTCTGGACTATATAAAAGCGGTCAAAAATGGGTTTAACGAAGCATCCGATGCAGGACTTGCCGACTACTATATATATGAAAAAAGAGCCGCTGAACAAAAATATATTTATCTTCTCGGACTATATTCCAAAATGACATAAACCTGTCCACATAAAAATATACTGATAGAAAAGGAGTGGATGGATAATGTGGCACACTTTATCAGAAAAAAGGCTGATGAATAATCTCAAAACATCAGCGGACGGGCTAAGCCGGGATGAGGCGGAAAAAAGGCTTGAAAAAGTTGGTAAAAACAGCTTTGAAGAAAATAAAAAGAAAAGCTTTGCCGGAGCATTTTTTAAACAGATGTCGGACAGTATGGTGCTTATACTTCTCGCGTCAGCCGCTATTTCGGTTGCGGTGTCATACATCAGCGGAGAGGGGGAATACCTTGATGCACTTATAATTCTCGCAATAGTGGTGTTCAATGCAATAACGGGAGTTGTTCAGGAATTTAAGGCGGAGCATTCACTTGAGGCGCTTAAAAAAATGAATTCACCGGTTGCAAAGGTTATAAGGCAAGGAAAGGAAGAGTCAATTAATACAGAGTATCTTGTGCCGGGGGACATTATACTTTTAAATACAGGGGATTTTGTTCCTGCTGACGCAAGACTTATCTCGGCTACTGCACTTACGGCGGACGAGTCTGCACTTACGGGTGAAACCCGGGAGGTGGAAAAAAACTGTGCCATTTCACCCGACGGGCAGGCAGAGCTTGAGGCAACCAATATGGTGTGGGCACATACGGTTGTAACAGGCGGTCGTGGCAGGGCAGTTGTCGTCGGGACAGGCATGAACACTCAGACAGGCAAGGTTGCCGGTATGATTATAAACAGTCAACCGCCGCAGACACCTCTCCAGTTGAGACTCAAGAAAACCGGTAATGTTCTTGGAATGACAGCAATATCAATTTGTGTAATCATTTTTCTTATGGGAATTGTGAGGCATCAGCCACCGCTTGAAATGTTTATGACGTCTATAAGTCTTGCAGTTGCGGCAATTCCAGAAGGACTGCCTGCAATTGTGACCATTATGCTTGCAATCGGCGTACAGAAAATGGCAAAGAAAAATGCCGTTGTACGGAAGCTTCCGGCGGTTGAAACTCTTGGGAGTGCAACGGTGATATGTACCGATAAAACAGGCACGCTAACCAAAAATGAAATGACGATAACTGATGTTTATGGGGACAGGAAAAAGGTGCTTGAACATTGCTCTTTATGTAATGACGAGCGTGGTGCAACCGAAAAGGCGCTTATAAAAGCAGCAGAAAAAGAGGGTATGTCAAAAAAAGAGCTTGACAGTATATTTGTCAGAAAAGATGAAATTCCGTTCAGCTCGTCTCGGAAGCTTATGACAACGGTACATAAAACAGGGGGCGGGTATAAGGTTATAACAAAAGGTGCCCCTGACATACTTATTCCTTTATGCTCCATTAGCGAAAATCAGAAGAAGGAAATACTTGAAAGAAATAAGGAACTTGCGGCGGAAGGGAAAAGAGTTATAGCTGTTGCAAGTAAAGAAATTTCTGAACTTGGTGGCAGATATGAAGAAAATCTTATTTTTACCGGACTTGCGGCAATGACCGACCCCCCAAGGGATGGTGTACCCAGGGCGGTCAAAAGCTGCCGGGATGCCGGAATCCGGGTTGTAATGATAACGGGTGACCAGCAGGATACGGCTCTTGCCATTGCAAGACAGACGGGTATATGTGGCGATGGAGAAAAGGCGGTCAGCGGAAAAGAACTTGACTTGATGAGTGACGCCCAACTTGAAAAAGAGGTGAAAAATTGCAGGGTTTTTTCAAGAGTGACACCCGAACATAAAATGAGAATTGTCCGTGCCTTTCAAAGAAATGGAGAGGTGGTTGCAATGACGGGTGACGGGGTAAATGATGCGCCGGCACTCAAAAGTGCTGACATAGGCTGTGCCATGGGGAAAAGTGGTACCGACGTTGCAAAAGGTGCGGCAGACATGGTGCTGGCGGACGATAATTTTGTAACCATAGCAGAGGCGGTCAGACAGGGACGGGGAATTTATGCAAACATAAAAAAAGCGGTGCGGTTTTTACTGTCAAGCAACATAGGTGAAATTTTTACAATTTTTATTGCGATTTTTTTTGGGAAAGATAGTCCGCTCACTCCAATCCAGCTTTTGTGGATGAATCTGGTGACAGACTCACTGCCCGCAGCGGCGCTTGGACTTCAACCGCCCGACAGAGATATAATGCAGAAAAAACCGGTCAGCAAAAATGAGGGTGTTTTTTCGGAAGGTATGGGACATACAATACTTATTGAAGGAGTTATGATAGGTGTCATAGCAACGCTTGCACATACTATAGGAGAGAAATATTTTGGCAGCGCTTGTGTAGGTCAAACAATGACATTTTGCACCTTAAGTATGTCACAACTGTTTCATGCTCTCGCTGTGGAAAGTGAGCATTCGCTTTTTTCGGGATATGCAGGGAGGAACAAGTTTATGCCGGGAGCATTTGTTATTTGTATGATTATGCAGATAGCAGTGGTCGCACTTTCGCCGCTGAGGGGGATTTTTAAAACAACAGCGCTCAGCTTTTTGCAGTGGGCGTGTGTTGTGGTGCTATCATCCCTGCCTCTCATTATTTCTGAGATTGAAAAAATTTCAGTAAAAGAAAGAAATAATAAAAAACTTGATATTGCAAAAAAACTGTGATATAATTTCTGGTGTAAATACTTTGCAGTATACGCAGGAGGTCTGTAATACAAATGAAAAAAATAATTTTGCTTTTTATTGTAATAGTTTTATCACTTTCTTTCGCAGCCTGTGAAAAAAAGGAAATTATAGGGTATGAGCCTGAAATCCCGCCGGAATGGGCTATAGAGGAAGAAAAAGTGAAAAACGACCCCACTACCGAGATTAACAGAATGAACGATTTTAACGGATTGTGGAAAAGTGAAACAGACGGAAAATATTACTATATTTTTTGTGGTCGCATTTACACTTACGAAGGTATAGACTCGGATGTGTATAGCGAGTGGGGAACCATGGTAGCACCACAGAGGGTAGATAAAGGATATGCTGAAAACTACAATCTGGCAGGTGAAAATGAGATAAGACCGGAGGATGTTATTACGGTGAACTTTAGCTCACAGTACACAGAGGAATATCAGGTAACAGCCACTGCAGCCGGAGAAAACAGAATAAAAACAGTCACAGCTGACGGGAAAGAATATTATTTTAAATTACTGGAAGCTGCATACAGTTATCCGGAATATATTGAATAATAAAAAAGCGGGCATTGCCCGCTTTTTATTATTCATCATCAAAATAAGACGGCTGGAAATGATACACATCGGTATATGAATCATATTCAAATTCGTTTTCAGGCGGTTTGTACATAAGCCCTGTACAATCGGTATATGAACCTGAGTTTACCGTATATAAGTTATCGTAATCTTCCATAGAATCAAAAGGTTTTTTCATAGGCATTTTGCCTGAACTAAAGTCGGTTTTTTTCATTTAAAAACACCTCCTGTTATATTTTTTGAAGCAGGATAAAAAATATGTATGTAAAAACCTTGAAAAAATTTTTAAAAAAAGACTTGCATTTGAAAAAAATATGTGTTATAATGTTAATCTGTATTACGGTGGTCCTCTGTCGGCAGCACATCCTGACCGTTATGAACACTTAAGATTAAGGAGAGAAAGACATGACAGAAATCGTAAAAGCTCTTGGTAATGAGCAGATGAAAGCAGAAGTTCCTCAGTTTAACATCGGTGATACTGTTAAGGTAAGCTGCAAAATCAAAGAAGGCAACCGTGAAAGAATCCAGATGTTCGAAGGAATCGTTATCAGAAAGAAAAACGGCGGTATTTCCGAAACTTTCACAGTAAGAAGAATTTCTTACGGTGTTGGTGTTGAAAAAACTTTCCCGCTTCACTCACCTAACGTTGAAAAGGTAGAGGTTGTAAGAAGAGGTAAAGTTCGTCGTGCTCGTCTTTACTATCTGCGTGACAGAGTGGGTAAAGCAGCAAAAGTTAAGGAAAAACTTTAATCTGCAAAGCGCGGGCCTGTCCCGTCGGAAAAGCCGCATTTATTGCGGCTTTTTGTATTTTTATAATTATAAAAAAGGAAATGCTTAATATGGAAAATAATGTTGAAACAAAAGAAAAAAAGAGTCTGGTCAAAGAAATTTTTGAATGGGTCCAGGCAATTGTGATTGCATTTGTAATCGCTATGTTTTTAAGAACCTACTGTTTCACCATGGTAAGGGTTGACGGTTCATCCATGGTTCCTACACTTCATCACCAGGATATGCTTTTTGTCTGGAGAATGGGATATCAGCCCAAGGTTGGTGATATTGTTATTTTCAGACCGGCAATAAATGAAGACACACCATACGTTAAACGTGTTATTGCAACAGAAGGTCAGTCTGTGAACATTCAGTATAATGACCAGCTCGGATATGCTGAAGTTTTTGTGGACGGCGAAAAACTTGATGAGAAATACATTAATGAAAAAATAGATTATAGTCGTATGGGTAACGGCGTTTACCCGTGCATAGTACCAAATGACTGCGTTTTTGTGATGGGAGATAACCGAAACAACAGTATTGACAGCAGAATGCAAAGCGTTGGCATGGTAAAAGAGGATTCCATTATTGGTAAGGCAATGGTAAGAATATTGCCGCTGGATGCAATCGGAGGATTGAAATAACTATGAATTTACAGTGGTTTCCCGGACATATGGCGAAAACCCGCCGGATGATGGCAGACAGTTTAAAGCTCTGTGACATTGCGGCGGAGCTGCTTGATGCACGAATCCCAATGGCATCAAGAAATCCGGAAATAGATAAAATTCTTGGAAACAAACCGAGAGTTGTAATACTTAACAAATCGGATATGGCAGACCCTGAGGCAAATAAGGCGTGGATAGAATATTTCAGGGAAAAAGGGATTGCTGCTATTGAGGTGAGCTGTGCTACAGGCAAAGGTATTAATAAGCTGAGCTCGTACGCAGAGAAAGTCCTCAAAGATAAAATTGAAAGGGATAAAAAAAGGGGAATAAACCGCAGTATTAAAATTATGCTTTGCGGTATTCCAAACGTTGGAAAATCCTCATTTATCAACAGAGTTGCAGGTAAAGCCGTTACAAAAACGGGCGACAGACCGGGTGTTACAAAAGGAAAACAGTGGCTCAGACTTGACAGCGGCGTTGAACTTCTTGATATGCCGGGTATACTCTGGCCCAAATTTGAAAGCGAGGATGTGGCTTTAAAGCTTGCATTTACCGGTGCAATCCGTGATGAAATCATGGATGTTGAGGAGCTGGCTTGCATTTTAATAAAATTCCTGCGTGAAAAATATGAAAACAATCTAATTACTCGATACAAGCTTGATAATATTACAGATATGACTGATTACGAAGTATTGATGCAGATTGCCGAAAAAAGAGGATTTCTCTTGAAAAAAGGCGAGTTTGACACTCTTCGTGCGGCAAATATTCTGCTTGACGAGTTCCGGGACACAAGACTGGGTAATATAACTATGGAAACCCCGGATGAGTTTTAAATGAGCGTCCGGTGAAAGGCCGGACGTGATTTTTTTTGGAGGGGTCATGAATAAAAAAGAAAAAGTATTGGAAATACAAAAAATATTTGATATAATATATAAAGATGCAAAATGCTCGCTTGATTTTGAAAATCCGCTTCAGCTTTTGATTGCGACTCAACTTGCAGCACAATGTACTGATAAGCGTGTAAATCAGGTAACGCCTGCGCTGTTTGAAAGGTATAAAACAGCAGAGGATTTTGCGACGGCAGATATTTCAGAGCTTGAGGGGTATATTAAATCCACGGGCTTTTTTCGGAACAAAGCGAAAAATATTATTAATTGCTGCAAGAAAATCGTGACTGACTTTGATGGGAAGGTCCCCGAAACCATGGAGGAGCTTACATCTTTAGACGGAGTAGGCAGAAAAACGGCAAATATAATTATCGGGGATATTTACGGGAAACCTGCGATTGTGATTGATACCCATGCCAAAAGACTTGCAAACCGAATGGGGCTGACAAAAAATTCTGACCCCACAAAAATTGAATTTGACCTTATGAAAATTGTTCCGCCCGAAACCTCGGCAGATTTCTGCCATAAGCTGGTCTATCACGGAAGGGCGGTATGCAAAGCAATAAAACCCAGATGCGACATTTGCGAAATTGCACATATATGCAGTAAAAAAATATAGGAGGATATGCGGTGGATAAGTTTGAACTTGTTTCTTCATTTGAGCCAATGGGCGACCAGCCTGAGGCAATAGATGCCTTAGTTAAATCTATTCAGGCGGGAAACCCGGGACAGACTTTGCTCGGCGTTACAGGCTCGGGTAAAACTTTCACAATGGCAAATGTTATAGCAAAACTTAACCGCCCTACTCTTGTGCTTGCACATAACAAAACTCTCGCAGCTCAGCTGGCAAATGAGTTTAAGGAATTTTTTCCCAATAATGCAGTGGAATTTTTTGTTTCATATTACGACTATTATCAGCCGGAAGCATATATTGCCGGTACTGATACCTATATTGAAAAAGACTCTGCTATAAACGATGAAATTGACAAGCTTCGTCACTCGGCGACTGCGGCACTTTTTGAGCGCAGGGATGTTATAATTGTGTCTTCTGTCAGCTGCATATACAGCCTTGGTGACCCGCTTGATTATGAAAATTTAATGATATCTCTCCGTCCCGGTATGGAAATGAGCAGGGATGAGCTTATAAAACGGCTTGTGAATATTCAGTACGAACGCAACGATATTGATTTTTCCCGTGGCAGATTCCGTGTGCGGGGCGACGTTGTGGAAATTCATCCTGCGGGTGGTGAATCACCGGTAAGAATTGAATTTTTCGGAGATGAGATAGACAGGATTTCCGAGGTGGACTATGTAACGGGCAGCGTAACGGGTATCCGTCAGCACATTGCAATTTTTCCGGCGTCACATTATGTTACGACAAAGGATAAAATGGAGGCTGCTCTTAAAACCATTGAAGAAGAAATGGTGGAGAGGTGCAAATATTTTGAAGACCACGGCAAACTGCTTGAAAAACAAAGACTTGAGCAGCGAACCAATTATGATATGGAAATGATTAGGGAAATAGGTTTCTGCAGCGGTATTGAAAACTATTCAAGGGTACTTTCGGGTAGAAAACCGGGCAGTGTACCCTACACTCTGCTTGATTATTTCCCTGACGATTTTCTCATTATGATAGACGAATCCCACGTAACATTGCCCCAGGTAAGGGCAATGTACAATGGCGACAGGGCAAGAAAAGAGTCGCTTGTGGAATACGGATTCAGACTGCCTTCGGCGTTTGATAACCGTCCGCTTAACTTTAAAGAATTTGAAGAAAAAATTGGTCAGGCGGTGTTTGTATCTGCGACTCCGGCAGAATATGAAAGAGAACATTCTGCCATCACGGCAGAGCAGGTTATCCGTCCAACAGGTCTGCCCGACCCTGTAATTACGGTGAAGACTACAGAGGGACAGATTGATGACCTTTTATATGAAATAAATCTTCGTGTAGAGAAAAATCAGCGCGTGTTTGTAACAACACTCACCAAAAAAATGGCGGAAGCGCTGACTGATTATCTGGCATCAAATGGTGTGAAGGTAAGGTATCTCCATTCGGAAATAGATACTATGGAAAGAATGGAAATTATCCGTGATTTGCGCCTTGGCAAGTTTGATGTTCTGGTGGGAATAAACCTTTTAAGAGAAGGACTTGACATCCCTGAGGTGTCACTTGTTGCAATCTTAGATGCGGACAAAGAGGGGTTCCTGAGAAGTGAAACCTCGCTCATTCAGACCATTGGTCGTGCAGCGAGAAATGCAGACGGACAGGTTATAATGTATGCTGATGAAATGACGGGTGCGATGAAGCGGGCAATAGCCGAAACAGAGCGCCGCCGCAAAATTCAGACCGAATATAACGAGAAACACGGCATTGTGCCAAAGACTGTAATAAAAGCAGTACATGATGTAATTGAGGCAACTGCCAAAGTGCCAAAGAGCAGTAAAAAACAGAGTAAAAAGGATGTTGAAAAGCTGGTGGCTCAGCTTACAAAGGATATGAAAAAAGCAGCAGCAATGCTCGATTTTGAGCTTGCGGCAACGCTTCGAGATAAGATAAAGGAACTGAAAGATAATGGCTCAAAATAAAATTGTGATTAAGGGTGCAAGAGAGAATAATCTTAAAAACATAGATATTGAACTGCCCCGCGATAAATTTATTGTGCTGACAGGGCTTTCCGGTTCGGGGAAATCCTCGCTTGCATTTGATACCATTTATGCTGAGGGACAGAGAAGATATGTGGAATCGTTGTCCTCCTATGCACGTCAGTTTTTGGGGCAGATGGATAAGCCGGATGTGGACTACATTGAAGGGCTTTCCCCCGCCATATCAATTGACCAGAAAACAACAAGCAAAAACCCCCGTTCAACAGTCGGTACAATTACTGAAATTTACGACTATTTCAGACTTTTATATGCCCGTGTAGGCGTGCCTCACTGCCCAAAATGCGGCAAAGAGGTTACACAGCAGACCATTGACCAGATTACAGACAGGGTTTTAAAACTGGGCGATGGAACAAAGATTATGATTATGGCGCCTGTTATAAGAGGTAAAAAAGGCGAACATAAAAAAATCCTTGAAGATGCTAAAAAGAGTGGGTTTGTACGGGTACGTGCTGACGGAAACATGTATGAGCTTGAAGAAGAAATTAATCTTGACAAAAATAAAAAACATACAATTGAAATTGTTGTGGACAGAATTATTGTGCGTGAAAGCTCAAAAAGCCGTATTACAGAATCGCTTGAAACTGCGCTTAAAATGGCAGGCGGACTTGTGACTGTTTCGGTGATAGACGGGGAGGATTACACTTTCAGCCAGAACTATGCCTGCCACGATTGTGAAATTACGCTTGAAGAACTGACGCCAAGAATGTTTTCTTTCAACAATCCTTTTGGTGCATGTCCCGATTGCACAGGACTTGGTTTTGTTATGCAGATTTCCCCCGATATGGTGCTGGACAGGGAACTTTCCATTATGGAAGGCGCCGTAAAGGCGTCCGGTTGGGGAACAATCGCAGACAAAAGCAGTTTTTCATATATGTATTTTTCATCTCTTTCAAAAAAATACAATTTCAGGCTTGATGTGCCGGTGAAAGAGCTTCCTCAGGAAGTGATTGATATTATTCTTTACGGCACAGGTAGCGAAAAGCTTAAACTGGAATATTCCCGTGATTATGGCGATACAGTTTATTATAATAATTTTGAAGGTATTATTACCAATCTTGAACGAAGATACGGCAGCACTCAGTCAGAATGGGTGAAAAAAGAAATCGAAGCTTATATGACCACTAAAAAATGTAAAACCTGCGGTGGCGCCAGACTTAAAAATGAGGTGCTTGCCGTAACGGTGGGTGGACTTAATATTAAGCAGCTTTGCGACCTTCCGGTTGATGAAACGGTAGAGTTTTTTAAAAATCTTAAGCTGTCCGACAGGGATAATGCCATTGCAAAGCAGATATTAAAGGAAATTAACGCAAGGCTTTCATTTCTCACTAATGTGGGACTTGGCTATCTTACCCTGTCCCGTGCGTCGGCGACGCTTTCGGGAGGGGAAGCGCAGAGAATAAGACTTGCAACACAGATTGGCTCGGGACTTACAGGGGTGCTTTATATTTTAGACGAGCCAAGCATTGGTCTGCATCAGCGTGATAACGACAAGCTCATTGCGGCGCTGAAAAATCTGCGTGATTTGGGGAATACCCTTATTGTTGTTGAGCATGATGAGGACACCATGCGTCAGTCCGACTGGATTGTCGACATTGGTCCGGGTGCGGGTGTGCATGGTGGACAGATTATTGCACAGGGAACAGCTGAGGAGATAATGAAAAATGAAAAATCCATCACAGGAGATTATCTCAGCGGCAGAAAGAAAATTGATGTTCCAAAAGAGAGAAGAAAAGGTAATGGTAAATTTATAACTGTAAAAGGTGCAAGAGAAAATAATCTGAAAAATATTGATGTAAGTTTTCCTGTTGGCCTGCTGACAGCAGTTACAGGTGTTTCAGGAAGTGGTAAAAGCTCGCTTGTGAACGAAATTCTTCACAAATCACTGGCGGCAAAATTAAACCGTGCGAAAACTACTGCGGGCGACCATGACGATATTCTTGGCATAGAGGAACTTGACAAAATTATAGATATTGACCAGTCGCCTATAGGCAGAACACCACGCTCAAATCCGGCGACATATACGGGCGTATTCGGTGACATCCGCGAGCTTTTTGCATCAACAACAGATGCGGCTGTAAGAGGTTATGGTCCCGGAAGGTTCAGTTTTAACGTCCGTGGCGGCAGATGCGAAGCCTGCACAGGTGACGGTATACTGAAAATTGAAATGCATTTTCTTCCTGATGTTTATGTGCCTTGTGAAGTATGTAAGGGCAAAAGATACAACAGAGAAACACTTGAGGTTAAGTATAAAGGGAAAAATATTTATGAAGTTCTTGACATGACGGTTGAAGAGGGGCTTGAGTTTTTTAAACATCTGCCCAAAATCAGCCGTAAGCTTCAGACACTTTATGATGTAGGTCTTGGATATATTAAAATTGGTCAAAGTTCTACAACGCTGTCAGGCGGTGAGGCACAGAGGGTAAAACTCGCAACAGAGCTGTCTAAACGTGCTACCGGACGGACAATATATATTCTGGATGAACCAACCACCGGACTTCATGCTGATGACGTAAAAAGGCTCATAGATGTTCTGCAGAGAATTGTTGAGGCAGGTAATACGGTGGTTGTTATTGAACACAATATTGACGTTATAAAAACAGCTGACTGGATAATTGACCTGGGTCCTGAAGGTGGAAACGGAGGCGGAACGGTTGTTGCTACCGGCACTCCCGAAGAGATTGCGAAAAATGAAAAATCCAGCACAGGACAGTACCTGAGGAGGGCGCTAAAATGAGTAAAATTGCAGTAGTAGGTTCAGGTGGTTGGGGTACGGCTCTTGCCATACTCCTTGCCGATAAGGGTTATGAAGTAAAACTCTGGTCCTATTTTAAGGAGGAATCAGAGGAACTTAAAAAGACAAGGGAAAACAAATTTCTGCCGGGAGTTACACTTCCGGGCAACATAGAATGTTCTCATGACCTTGAATATGTTATGTCCGGCTCAAGATACATTGTCAGTGCGGCTCCTTCCAAAGGTGCGGTATCATCTGCAGAAAAAATGGCAGAATTTTTTGACAGTGAAAAACAGGTGATTATAAGCGTAACAAAAGGTCTTGAAGAAAACAGTTTCAAAAGAATTTCTGAGGTTTTAAAAAGCAAAATGCCGGAAGCAAAGGTTGTTGTTTTGTCCGGTCCTTCGCATGCCGAAGAGGTTGCGAGGAAAAAGGCTACAAGCGTTGTTGTGGCCTGTGAGGATATATCGGTTGCAAAAGAAGTACAGGAGCTTTTTATGTGCCCATATTTCAGAGTATACGCAACAGATGATGTTGCCGGAGTGGAATATGGCGGCTCGCTTAAAAACGTTATTGCACTTTGTGCAGGAGTACTTGACGGCATGGGACTTGGCGACAATGCAAGGGCTGCACTTGCAACCAGGGGAATGGCGGAAATTTCAAGACTTGGTACGGCACTTGGTGCACAACCGGAAACATTTTTCGGGCTTTCGGGAATAGGCGACCTTATAGTTACATGTACCAGCAGCCATTCCAGAAATCACCGAGCAGGTGAACTTATAGGCAAAGGAATGACTCCACAGCAGGCAACGGAAGAAGTTAAAATGGTGGTTGAGGGAATTCCGGCAGCTATTGCGGGTCATAACCTTGCAAAAAAAGTCGGAGTTGAAGTACCTATTATCTCTGCGGCTTACCATGTGATAAAAGACGGTGCCGACGTTAAACAAACCGTTGAAAAACTTATGACAAGACCGGGAAAACAGGAGAACGAGGGATAATGAGATATTTTGATAAATTTGTATCAAACACACTTGCAGGCAGTTCAAATCAGTCCTTTTTTTACTCTGATGAAGAGGTAACAGTTGGCAGAGTTTTTTATAAAATGTTTGCCGGCGGAGAGTTTAATTATTCTTTTCTGTTTAGCAATACAATTGACAGCACTTTTTCGGATGGAACACACAGTCACAGAAATCTCGTTTGTGATGAGTGGGAAATTATTTCTGCTTCCGTTTGCGTTACTAAAAATGCGGACGTGGAAACCTGTGGAGAGTTTAAGGAAATTACTTTTGACGGGAAAAAATCAAAGACGGTTATGCCGGGCGAATTTTTCTGCACAGACGAAACTTTGATTTCTGCAGAGAAAAATGATTTCCTTTGTCTGGAGATTGCTTTTAAAGGAAAAATGATTCCATATCATGAAGAAATCAATGTTTTCACATACGTAAAAAATGAAAATAATTGGGAGAAAAATGTCAAAATGCCTGTTCCGTCCATGGTGGGTTGTGACAGGAAACCAAAGCTGAAAATAGGTTTTCTGGGCGATTCCATTACTCAGGGTGTAGGAACGGAATTAAACTCCTATGACCACTGGAATGCAAGACTTGCGGACATGCTTGGCACAGACTATTCATACTGGAATCTCGGTATAGGATTTGCCCGCGCAAATGATGCAGCAACTGACGGGGCATGGTTGTTTAAAGCAAAAAATACGGATGCCGTGGCAGTTTGTTTTGGCGTAAACGACATTCTTCACAGCCATACTGCAGAGCAGATTAAGAAAGATTTAAAAACCATTGTGGATGGGCTTCATGCTGCCGGATGCAGAGTACTCGTGCAAACAGTACCGCCTTTTGATATGAATGAGGAAGAAGAAAAAATCAGGATGGAAGTAAGCCGCTTTATTTTAAATAAGCTTAGTGCAGATGCGGTTTTTGATAATAACCCGGTTCTTGCAGACGGAAACAGAAGTATATATGGCGGACATCCGGACGCAGAAGGCTGCAAAAAATGGGCCGAGGCGCTTTGTCCAGTGATGAAAGATTTTCTTTTAGGAAAGTGATTTACTTATGAACGTATATGATTTTGATGAAACGATATATCATGGTGACAGCACAAGGGACTTTTATTTTTTCTGTTTGAAAAACTACCCGCAGGTTGCAAAATACCTGCCCATGCAAGGATGGTATGCGATATGGTTTGGACTGAAAGTTATGCCTAAAACACAGTTTAAGGAGAAATTCTACAGCTTTTTAAAAACCATACCTGATATTGACGGTGCAGTAGAAGTTTTCTGGCGGTCGCATGAAAAGAATCTAAAAGAGTGGTACATAGCACAGAAAAAAGATGACGACCTTATAATCTCGGCATCACCTGAGTTTTTACTTGCGCCGATATGTGGTAAGCTTGGAATAAAAGTTATTGCCTCAAGGGTGGATAAAAAAAGTGGCAAAACAGAGGGCGAAAACTGCTGGGGCGAGGAAAAGGTAAAACGGTTTAATGCCGCGGGTGGCGGAGAAATAGATGAGTTTTATTCCGACTCTTACTCGGACACACCACTGGCGCTTTTGGCTAAAAAGGCTTTCCTTGTAAAAGGAGATAAAATTATCGATTTTGATAAAAAAATTTAAAATATTGTTTACATAGCAAGTTTGTATATGATATAATGTCTTTAAGAATAATTATTTGGAGTGAGATTGTTGGAAGCTTTTAAAATAAAAGGCGGCAACAAACTGCATGGAACAGTTCACATCAGCGGAGCGAAAAATGCTGCCGTTGCGATTGTTCCTGCGTCGATTTTAATAAACGGCGTTTGCAGAATAGAAAATTTGCCTAACATACAGGATGTAAATTATATCCTTGAAATTCTCAGCAAATTAGGCTCAAAAGTTAACCGCATAGATGATCACACGGTTGAGATAGACAATACTAATATAAACACTTATAAAGCCACTGACGAGATTGTTCAGCGAATGAGAGCGTCTTATTATCTTGTGGGTGCACTGCTCGGCAGATTCAAAAGAGCGGATGTAAGCCTGCCCGGCGGTTGCAACTTTGGTGAAAGACCGATAGATTTGCACATAAAAGGATTCAGATTGCTTGGTGCTGAAGTGAATGTGAGTGACAGCTTTGAGGCTCACGCACAGAGACTCATCGGAACAAGTGTATATCTCGACCAGGTCAGCGTGGGTGCTACCATGAACATTATGATAGCTGCAGTTATGGCTGAGGGAACGACAACCATTGAAAATGCGGCTAAAGAACCGCACATTGTTGACGTTGCAAACTTTCTAAATTCCATGGGTGCAGACATCAAAGGTGCAGGTACCGATACAATTAAAATCCGTGGTGTAAAAGAGTTGCACGGCGGCACATATTCGCTTATACCCGACCAGATAGAGGTTGGTACATTTATGATGGCGTCTGTTATAACCGGCGGTGATGTTACGGTAGACGGCGTTATCCCAAAACACATGGAAGCCATTGTTGCCAAGCTTATTGAGATGGGTGCACAGGTTATTGAAGATGATGAAAGCATCCGGGTTATCGGCCCGGAACATATAAAACATACTAATGTGAAGACAATGCCTTATCCGGGTTTTCCAACAGATTTGCAGCCCCTTATTGTGGCACTGCTTGCACTTGGTGTGGGAACAAGCATTGTGAACGAAAACGTCTGGGAAAACAGATTCCAGTATGTGGACGAGCTCAGAAGACTGGGTGCAAATATCATTGTAACCGGTCGTACTGCTGTTATTCAGGGCGTTCCTGCCTTTGAGGGTTCAAAGGTTAAGGCAACCGACCTGCGTGCAGGTGCGGCAATGGTAATTTCAGCGCTTGCGGCAAAAGGTGAAACAATTGTTCATGATATAAAATATATTGACAGGGGCTATGAATATTTTGAGCATAAGCTCAGAAGCCTTGGTGCTGATATTGAGAGGGTAGAGGTGTAGTATGACGCGTTTTTGTTCGCTTGTCAGCGGCAGTAGCGGCAATGCACTTTACCTGGAACATAAAAATACAAAAATTCTGATAGACTGCGGCATAAGCTGTGCCAGAATTTGTGAGGCACTTAAATCAATAAGTGTAAATCCTGCGGAAATTGATGGCATTGTGGTGACTCACGAACACAGTGACCATGTCAGCGGCGTCAGGGTTTTTTCAAACAAATTCGGCTGCAAGGTATATGCTGGCGAAAAAACTCTTGAAAATATTTCATCTTTTGAGCCTGTTGTAGTAAACGCAGAAAAAAGCTTCTGTATAGGTGAAATTGAGGTTATGCCGTTTGATATTCCGCATGATGCGGCTCAGCCTTTTGGGTACACATTTATGCTGGGAAAAACAAAGCTTTCCGTTGCGACTGATATGGGCAGGATTGATGCTCATGTAGCAGAGAAAGTCCGTGGCAGTGAGTTTGTATTTCTCGAATCAAACCACGATATAAATATGCTTCTTGAGGGGCCTTATCCCTATTATCTCAAAGAGAGAATAAGGGGGAGCGAGGGGCATCTGTCAAACGAGCAGTGCGCATCCCTTGCGACGGCACTTGCCCGGACGGGAACAAAGAGAATTGTCCTGGGGCACTTGAGCAACACAAATAACACGCCCGAACTTGCACTGAAGACAGTGTCAGATGCACTTTCATGCGAAGGCTTTAAACCGGGAGATGTTTTGCTTGACGTTGCAAAAAGACATTCTGTAAGTAAAATTTATAAACTTTAATAAAATCCGCTTAAAAGCGGATTTTTTTTATTGAAATAAAAGGTAAACCGTGATAAAATAAATATATACAGACTTTTTCTGCCGGCAAAACTTTACTTGCTGCAGAAAAATATAAAGAGGTAATAAACTATGAGTTTATATGAAGAATGCAAAAAATTAACAGAGGAACTGGTGGAAAAAGCCGCACTTAAAAAGGGCGATATAGTTGTTGTCGGCTGCTCAACCAGTGAAGTTTTAGGCAACAAAATCGGGACAAATTCAAGTCCCGATACTGCAAAAATTCTTTTTGAGAGTATTTATGGCGTTCTTAAAGAAAAAGGGATATATCTTGCGGCACAGTGCTGTGAACATCTTAACCGTGCAATTATAATTGAAAAAGAGGCGGTGCCCTCCTGTGAGCAGGTAAATGTAGTCCCTGTCCCAAAAGCAGGCGGCTCTTTTGCAACCCAGGCGTACGCACATTTTGAAAATCCCGTTGCAGTTGAAGAAATTAAGGCTGATGCAGGAATAGATATAGGATCAACCTTAATAGGTATGCATCTTAAAAAAGTTGCCGTTCCCCTGAGACTTGAAGTCAAAACAATTGGTGAAGCCCCTGTTACAGCCGCAAGAACAAGACCAAAATTTATCGGCGGCTCAAGAGCAAATTACGACGAAAACCTATATTAAAAAACAGGACGAATTATTATATTTTTAATCCTGTGTTGACACGAGTAAGTTAACACTATAAAGGAGGGGCTGAAAATGAGGCTGCCGGAAAATATTTTAAAAGCTATTAACATACTCTCGGGCAGCGGATTTGAGGCCTTTGTTGTGGGTGGATGTGTCCGTGATATGATTATGGGCAAAGTCCCTGACGATTATGATATCACGACAAACGCTCTGCCCGGGCAGACGGTAGAATGTTTTAAAGATTATAAGGTTATTGAAACAGGAATTAAACACGGTACTGTAACTGTTGTGATTGATGGGGAAAACATTGAAATCACAACCTATCGTGTGGATGGGGAATATCTTGACAACCGCAGACCGGAAAATGTCCGGTTTACAGGCTCGCTGGAGGAAGATTTAAAGAGGCGGGATTTTACAATGAACGCCATTGCCTACAGTCCCGACAAAGGAATTATTGACCCGCTTGGCGGTGAGCAGGACATAAAAAATGGACTTATTCGTTGTGTAGGCGACCCAGACAAACGATTTAACGAGGACGGGCTCAGAATTCTTCGGGCGCTCAGATTTTCTTCCCAGACGGGGTTTTTAATTGACGGGGCGACTGACCAATCCATAAGGAAAAATAAAGACCTTATAAAAAATTTGTCGGCAGAACGGATATTCACCGAGCTGAAAAAACTTTTGTGCGGAGAAAATGCACAAGGTATTATAAGGGAATATGTTGATGTTATAGGAGTCTTTATTCCTGAAATTCTGCCAATGGTAGCATTCCCGCAAAACACCAAGTATCACTGTTATGATGTATTTGAACATACACTTAAAGCTCTTGAAAATAGTGAAAAGTCAGAAGTTATCAGACTTGCGGTGCTTTTGCACGACATTGGCAAGCCAGAGGCTTTTACAACGGATGCCGACGGAACGGCACATTTTAAAGGGCATGCGCAAATTGGTGCAGAGATGGCAAAGAATATTTTTGCACGTTTAAAATCGGACAATGATACAAAAAATATGGTTTGTAATTTGATAGCCGAGCACAGCATAAAAATAAGTGTGAATAAAACAGCAGTTAAAAAATACATTTCCAAAAAGGGACTTGATTTTGTCAAACTGCTTCTCAAAGTAAAAAAAGCGGACAATTCCGCAAAGGCTCCCGAGTACTGCAATCCTGCAGAGCTTGACCTGGCAGAAAAATTGATAAAAGAAATTGAAAAAAGCGGCTTTCCGCTTTTTATCAGTGACCTTGAGGTAACAGGAAGTGACCTTATTGAGCTTGGAATATCCGGAAAAAAGATAGGGGAAACCCTTGCGTCACTGCTTGAACTTGTTATTGAAGGTAAACTGCAAAACACAAAAGAAGTTCTTACCCGAAAGGCAAAGGAGATGGTGAGAAATGAAAATGACTGATAAAAAAGGCATGGACCTTTTTTATAAATATTATAAACCATACATAAAAATAATAATTTTAGACCTGATTTGTGCTATGCTCACCACCGTTTGTGAACTTGTATTTCCTATGATAGTACGCTATATAACAGACACAGCACTCACAGGGGCGCAGGAGCTGATGCTATCGGCCGTTTTGCGGATGGGTGGGGTTTATCTGTTTCTGAGAATGGTGGACGTGGCAGCAAACTATTATATGTCCAACACAGGTCATGTTATGGGGGTGCGGATGGAAACGGACATGCGCCGTGATATGTTCGACCATCTGCAAAAGCTTTCATTCAGTTATTATGATGAAGCAAAAGTCGGTCAGATTATGTCACGGATTACAAACGATTTGTTTGATATAACTGAGTTTGCACACCATTTCCCCGAGGAAATGTTTATTGCGGGGATTAAAATTATCGGTTCGTTTATTATCCTTGCGAGAATTAATGTTTTACTTACGGTTGCGCTTTTTGTGCTGCTGCCGCTTATGCTTGTGGGCAGAGTTTTCTTCCGCAGAAAGATGCAGAAAGCATTTAAAGAACAAAGACAACAGATTGGCGAGCTTAATGCCGAGGTGGAGGACAGTCTGCTTGGCATCCGTGTGGTAAAAAGTTTTGCCAATGAAGATATTGAAATTGAAAAGTTCAGAAAAAGCAATGTAGAATTTCTTTCAAAAAAGAAAAATGCCTATAAATATATGGCACTTTTCCATTCAAGCACAAGACTTTTTGACGGTATAATGTATATTGCTGTTATAGTTGTCGGCGCACTTTTTGTAATAAATAAGGCGATAACTGCCGGTGACCTTGTAGCCTATGTTTTATATATACAGACGCTTATTGCATCTGTCAGAACCATTATTATGTTCACAGAACAGTTCGAGCGTGGGCGGACAGGCATTGAACGGTTTGCCGAAATAATGAACAAGCCGGTGGACATAGACGATTTACCGGGTGCAGTAGATATTGAAAATGTTGAGGGCAACATTACCTTTAATAATATCAGCTTTAAATATGCTGATAATTTAGGAGAGGTTTTGTCTCACATTAACATTGATATCAAAAAAGGCGAGAATGTTGCCATTGTTGGCCCGTCAGGCGGTGGGAAAACCACGCTTTGCAACCTTATTCCGAGATTTTATGAGCTGACTGACGGTGAAATTTTACTTGACGGAAAAAACATCAGAGAAATCACGCTTAAATCACTCCGTGAAAATATAGGTATTGTTCAGCAGGATGTTTATATGTTCAGCGGAACGGTGTTTGACAATATTTCTTACGGTAACCCCGGTGCAACCCTTGAAGAAGTTAAAGAGGCGGCAAAAGCGGCAGGTGCACATGAGTTTATAATGGCGCTCAAGGACGGATATGACACCTATGTAGGTGAAAGGGGTGTCAAGCTTTCGGGCGGTCAGAAACAGCGCATTTCCATTGCCAGACTTTTCCTTAAAAACCCGCCTGTGCTCATTTTGGACGAAGCTACAAGTGCTCTTGACAATGAAAATGAGCTTATTGTTCAGAAATCCCTTGAAAAGCTTTCAAGCGGCAGAACAACCTTCACAATTGCTCACAGGCTTACCACAATTCGTAATGCAACGAGAATTTTAGTGCTGACCGATGAGGGCATTGTTGAAGAAGGCTCACATAAAGAGCTTATAGAAAAGGGCGGCGAGTATGCAAAGCTTTATCAATTATATACAGATAGATAAAAAAATTCCCCCAACCGTTCGGTTGGGGGATGAAATTTTTATTATATCGCGCACTAAAGGCATCAGCCACTAGTCGTCCATTTCCCAGTTGTGATATACATTCTGTACATCGTCATTATCTTCAAGCATATCGAGGAGTTTGTTCATCATTTTGATGTCCTCTTCATCGGTAAGTTTGATGTAGTTCTGGGGAACCATTGTTATTTCCGCAGATGTAAATGTGTATTTGTCAACAAGAGCATCGTGAACCAGTGAGAAATCTTCCGGTGCGGTTACAATTTCAAAATAACCTTCTTCGGGAGCAAAATCTTCAGCACCTGCTTCAAGAGCATCTGTCATAACAGTTTCCTCGTCAAGGTCGCCATCTTCGTTGCCGATTATGATGACACCTTTGCGGTCAAACATCCAGGATACACAACCTGTTGCACCAAGATTACCGCCAAATTTGTCAAAATAATGCTTCATATCGCCGCCGGTACGGTTACGGTTGTCGGTAAGAGATTCTACAATAACTGCAACACCTCTGGGACCGTAGCCTTCGTATGTGATATCTTCGTAGTTATTGGTATCGCCCTCGCCGGCTGCTTTTTTGATGCATCTCTGAATATTGTCGTTAGGCATATTAACGCTTCTTGCCTTTGCGATAACATCCTTAAGTTTGGAGTTTGATGCCGGATCGGGACCGCCCTGTTTTACAACAACAGAAATCTCTCTGCCGATTTTGGTAAAGATTTTGCCCTTCTGAGCATCTGTTTTTTCTTTTTTATGTTTAATATTTGACCATTTTGAATGTCCTGACATTTTTTCAAAACCTTTCTGATTTGTAATACAACAATTTATTATATAATTTCTCGCCCGCTATGTCAAGAGATTTTGTCAAAATACCTTGACGCAAAGGAAAAGCCAAAGCTTAAAAGTAAATCATAAGCTATTGCGGTAATAAGTGCGGCGAGCCACATATAAACAAGGGGCATAGCCGTGAGCATAACTGCCCTGAATATGAAATAAAGACCGCAAATAAAAATGTTCATAAATATAATTTTAACAATCCATTCTACTATGCGGGGGAATTTTTCGGCAAAAAATTTCACCAGGGGAATTGAGCCGAAAAATAACAGATATGAAATGGCATTTGCCTTGTCGGGCAGCAGGATAAAACATAATATGCAGGTAGCAGCATAAGACATAGTTCCATATATAATCCCGCTTTTTGATACTGTCAGCATAACAAGCAGCCCGACAGCGTACTGAAAAGCGAGCGTGCCCGTCTGCACAAGTGATGCGATATACAAAAGTGCAAGTGACAGTGCGCAACTAATAGCTGCAAATGTCAGTTTTTTGGTATTTTTCATGTATCCAGCACCTCGTGAGATTTGTTTACAAGGTCGGGAATAATATCCTTTAAAATGGTGTTTTCGGGTGATTGTGACAGTAAAATAAGATATTCAATATTTCCTTCGGGACCTCTTACGGGCGAAAAATCAATTCCGTGAGCGTAAAGACCAATGGAGTGAGCAAAATCATAGATATTTTCTATAACTTCCTCATGTACCGATTTATCGCGCACAACGCCTTTTTTACCAACCTTTTCACGACCTGCCTCAAACTGTGGTTTAATAAGGCAAACCATCTGCCCGTCTGAAGTCAGGAAATTTTTAAGCACAGGCAGAACAAGCTTTAATGATATAAAAGAAAGGTCGGCAGAGATGAGGGAAACCTTTTCGGGAACCTGCTCATCTGTTAAATAGCGAATGTTTGTACGTTCAAGATTAACAACTCTTTTATCAGTACGAAGCTCCCATGCGAGCTGACCGTAGCCTACGTCTACAGAATAAACCTTAATTGCCCCGTTTTTTAGCATACAGTCGGTAAACCCGCCGGTGGATGCGCCTGCGTCCATACACACCTTGCCGGAAATGTCAAGCCCGAAGGAGTTTACTGCCTTTTCAAGCTTTAGGCCGCCACGGCTTACATAAGGCATTTTTTTGCCACGCATTTCCACGGTATCTTCCTCAGAAACCAGGGCGCCTGCCTTGTCGGTTTTCTGATTGTTTACATATACAGTTCCTGCCATAATATAAGCTTTTGCCTTTTCACGGGAGGGGGCAAGTCCCTGCTCGGTTAAATATACATCAAGTCGGATTTTTTTCATTTTACTGACCTTTCAAATGTGCCTTTATTTGTTCCGCCATTTGCGGAGGTGTCATACCATATTCTTCGAAAAGCCGTCCGGCAGAGCCGTGCATGATGGGCATGTCCGGGAAAGTGAAAGAAACAACAGGTATGTTTATGTTATTCTGGTGCAAAACTGATATAATGCTTTGGGACGAACTGCCCGGGAAAACTGAATTTTCCATTGTAACAATAAGATTTTTTCCCACTGTGTTTGAGAGGATAAGCTCTGCGTCAAGCGGTTTTAAAAATCTTAAATTTACCACCATGGCAGAAATCCTGTCCTCCCTTAAAATTTTACGGGTTTCCACGGCTTTACCAAGCATATCGCCTGCCGACAGTATAAGAACATCCCCACCGGGGACAAAAATTTCTCCTTTGCCGAAAGAAAGAGGTGCAGAGTGAGGACTGTCTATAACCGTCAGTTTGGGGTAACGGATTGCAACAGGTCCGGTGCACTCATTTATGGCAAATTCAAGCATAGCCTCAAGCTCGGAGTAGTCAGCGGGTGCAAGAATTGTCATATTTGGCATGTGGCTTAAAAAAGCGGTGTCATAAATACCCTGATGAGTTTCGCCGTCCTCGCCGACAATGCCGGCACGGTCAATGCAAAATACCACGTGAAGATTCTGCAGGCAGATGTCATGCAAAACCTGGTCATAGGCACGCTGCAAAAAAGAGGAATATACTGCGAAAACGGGAACAATTCCCTGAGTTGCAAGTCCACCTGCCATGGTTACTGCATGCTCCTCCGCCATTCCGACATCAAAAAATCTGTCAGGAAAAGCAGTTTTAAAAGGCGCAAGACCGGTAGCTTCACCCATAGCAGCAGTAATTGCTGCTATTTTGGGATTAGTTTTTGCCAGGCTTAAAAGTTTATCGCCCATAACAGCAGAAAAACTTCTTCCGCCAATTTTGCTCTTTGATGCAGGAGACATCCCGTGAAAAAGATGGGGATTTTGTTCAGCGGGCTCATAGCCTTTTCCCTTAACGGTTTTAACATGAACAACGCAGTTATCGTCCAAGTTTTTTACGTGACTTAAAACCTTAATCATTTTATCAAGGTCGTTTCCGTCAAAAGGACCAAAATACCGAAAGCCAAGTGACTCAAACATATTCCCGCGTAAAAATAAATTTTTAACGCCGTTTTTACATCTTGACAAAACTGAGGTTAAGCCGGGGAATTTTTTAAATGTTTCTATGGTTGCGTTTTTGAATTTATTGTAAAAGTTTGTTGTTCTGAGGTTGCTCAGGTGATAGGAAACGGCGCCGACATTTTTTGATATAGCCATTTCATTATCGTTGATGATAATGACAAGCCTGTCCTTTGCGTGACCGGCATCTGCCATTGCTTCATAAAGCATACCGCCACTTAAAGCTCCGTCACCCACGCAGGCAACTACATGGAAATTTTCGTCGCCAATATGTGCGGCACGTGCCATTCCAAGCGCAGCAGAAACCGATGTGCTGCTGTGGCCGGTATTAAAAACATCGTGAACACTCTCGCTGCGTTTGGGGAAACCTGAAATGCCGTCAAACTGACGGAGAGTGTGGAAACTGTCTCTCCGACCGGTGATGAGCTTGTGGACATAACACTGATGTCCCACGTCAAAAATAAATTTATCCCTCGGGCTGTTAAAAACATAGTGCATTGCAACGGTAAGTTCAGCTATGCCGAGGTTTGAGGCGAGATGTCCGCCCGTCTCAGATACCGTGTTAATAATAAACTCACGAGCCTGGGAAACGTACTTTTTAAGCTCACAAGAACTGAGTTTTTTCAGGTCCTTGGGAGAGTTCACTTTATATAATAAATCCATAGGAAATTCCTCCTTAATAGCATTAATTATTATATAATAATTACGGGCGATTTGTCAACATTGACATAATATGTGTTAATATGATAGAATAACTATGGGTGATAATGTTGAAAAAACCAACAATAAAGGACGTTGCGAATCTTGCCGGCGTAAGTACGGCAACTGTTTCGTTTGTTCTTAATAATAACAGTTTGCAGACCATTTCCGAATCAACAAGACAAAAGGTTCAAAAAGCAGCTGCTCAGCTTGGCTATACCCCGTCTGCCATAGCAAAAAGCATGAGGTCAAAGCTAAGCCGTGCAATTGCAGTGGTGAGCTATTTCTCCATAACAGAAGGGCATTTTAACGAGGTTTTGCTGGGGATTTACGGTGCTTGTGAGAAAAAAGGATACGCCGTAATTATAAGCTCTGTCGGTGACAATCCTTATGAGTATGCCCAACTTTATAAAAATGGTCGTATTGACGGAGTTATCATTATCTGTCCTTATGATACCGGCATTGAATTTGACCAGGAGGAAAACGAACGGCTTGCCTGCGAACTTGGAATTCCTGCGGTTTTCATAAACAGCAGCAAAAACCCCGACGAAGAGGCATCTGGGAAAATAAGACATATTAAGTTTGATTATTTCAGCTGTGGCTACAGTGCAGCGGCATCCCTTGCGGAAGCCGGTCACCGAAGTATATGTTATATTGAACAGGATGACGACGATTATGACAAAATGCCACTACAGTCGGCTGAAATATTTTCGGGAGTGAAGGCTTGTCTTGAATTTATTGGCGCTGAGGTTTGTGACAGAAAAGTATCTCTTTCAGAACTTGATTTGGTGCTTGAAGAAAAAACATCTCAGGCGTTTGTGGCAAACAACCTTGCCTGCACGGCAAAGCTTTACCGGATTTGTGCGGACAAGCATATTAAAATCGGCGAGGATATATCGGTTATCTGTGCGACATATTCAAGCGGCGCTGAATATCTGTATCCCGAAATTGTGTGTGCAAGGCTGCCATTTTATACAATAGGTACGCTTGGAGCACATGACATATTTGATCTTATTGCAGGAAATTTAAAAATGGACGGTTACCTGATGCCCTGTTCTATCACAAACGGAAATTCGGTTGCCAGAATAAAGGAGTAAGAAAATGAAAAAAATAACAGCACTGATACTTGCGTTAAGTTTTGTAGTTCTTTGCACGTCTTGTAAAAAAGAGGTGGAAACAGTAAATCCGGTAGTGGACGATTTGCCGAAGCAAACAGCCAGCGATTTTTATGTTAGAATGACAGAAAGCAAATCACGTCCGGTTGCGGTTATGATAGATAATGACTCAGAAGCGGCAAGACCTCAGACGGGACTTGAGGATGCTTTTGCGGTTTATGAAATTAAAGTTGAGGGTATTGCATCAAGAATGATGGCACTGTTTTTGGATGCCGACACCAAAAAAGTCGGACCGGTGCGCTCGTCAAGACATTATTTTCTTGACTATGCACTGGAACATGATGCGATATATGCTCACTGCGGATACAGTCCGCAGGCAGCAAACGATATAACAGCACTTGGCGTAGACAATCTTAATGAGTTTAATTCAAACAATGGAGCAACTTTTTTCAGAGACAGGTCAAAATATGCACCTCACAATCTTTATGCATCAGTGCCTGAGCTTTTATCTTATGCGTCTGGCAGAGGATATGAGTCGGAAACAGGAAAAGACAGAGTGTTTGAATATAAAGAAAACGATGAAGAAATTGACGGAAATGAAGTGACCGAAATTTCATTGCCCTATCACTCAAGCTACGTGGTTTCCTACAAATATAATGCTGAAGAAAAGGTGTACGAAAGATTTGTCAACGGTCAGCCACATATAAGCGAAAGCAACGAAAAAGTGCTTACTGCAAAAAATATTCTCGCTTATAACGTGGTTAACTACAGCATAGACACGGTAGGTCGTCAGAATCTGGAAAATTTAGGCAGCGGCACAGGTTATTACCTGTCAAACGGAAAGGTTTTGCCTATTACCTGGTCCAAATCTTCAAGAAGCGGAAAAACCGAATATAAAACGGAAGACGGAGAAAACCTGATTTTAAATCCCGGAAACGTTTATATTCATATAGTTCCCGCAAGTGAAAAAATTACGATAAAATGAATAAATTACCTCCGATAACAGCACAATAGGATTGAATACTGTTAATCGGAGGTATATTTATGAAAGGATTTGCAATGCTTTCAATTTGTAAGACCGGTTGGATAGAAAAGGAAAAACCACAGTGCGGACCGCTTGATGCAATCGTAAAACCTATTTGTGTTGCCCCATGCACATCTGATATTCATACTGTATGGGCAGGCGCAATTGGTGACAGACATGATATGATTTTAGGTCACGAATCGGTAGGCGAGGTTGCAGAGGTAGGGTCGCTGGTTAAGGATTTTAAACCGGGAGACAAGGTGGTTGTTCCGGCAATCACGCCCGACTGGGGAACAAAATATTCTCAGGGCGGATATCCCATGCATTCTCAGGGAATGCTTTCTGGATGGAAATTTTCAAACTATAAAGATGGCGTTTTTGCTGAGTTTTATCATGTAAACGAAGCGGATGCCAACCTTGCTCATCTGCCCGAAGGTGTTGACCCGGTTGATGCAACAATGTTGCCCGATATGGTGGTTACCGGTTTTCATGGCGTTGAGCTTGCAGATGTTCAGTTTGGTGACAGCGTGTGTGTAATCGGTATCGGGCCTGTTGGACTTATGTCTGTATGCGGTACTAATATGCGTGGCGCGTCAAGAATTTTTGCCGTTGGCTCAAGACCAAAATGTGTTGAGGTGGCAAAGCAGTATGGCGCAACGGACATTATTAACTACCGTCAGGGTGATATTGTAGAGCAGGTGCTTGAAAAAACCCATGGCGAAGGCGTTGACAGAGTGGTTATTGCCGGCGGTGATAATGACACTTTCTCTCAGGCTATCCGCATGTTAAAACCCGGTGGTGTTATTGGTAACGTAAACTATCTTGGTGAGGGCGACAATATAAAAATCCCCAGAGTTGAATGGGGTGTAGGTATGGGACACAAAACCATCCGTGGCGGGCTTACTCCGGGTGGCAGACTTAAAATGGAAAAAATGGCAGCACTGCTTCAGACGGGCAAGCTTGACACACGTCCGCTTGTAACTCACGTTTTTGACGGTATGGAAAAAATTGAAGAAGCGCTTATGCTTATGAAGGATAAACCGGCAGACCTGATAAAACCGGTTGTAAGAATATAAATTTTTCCTATCCCAAAACTGAGTGGCTGTAAAAAACTAATAGTTTTTTACAGCCACTTTAGCATTATAAAATATGTTCCCATTTATCAAACTGATACATAAGATTCTCTTTTGAATGAGCATCGCTTGATAAAATAAGCTTTCCACCCTTTGCTTTTATATATTCAATGATTTCAAGGGAGGGATAGGGTGCCGATCTGTATCCCCGGGATATAGCACCTGTGTTTATTTCAAACGGTTTTCCGTAGGGGATAAGAGCATCTACACATTTTTTTGCAGCATTAATGTAGCGCTCGTTTGCTGCATCAAAAAGATTTGCGGTTTCGTTAAACTTTGTTATCAGGTCAAGGTGACCGATTATATCTGCATTTGTTTTTTTGACAACGTCCGCCATAACGCCAAAATAGTGTTCTGCCATCAGATACCAGTCACCGCCGAACGATTCTTCTACTGCTTGAGATAAAACATGGGCAGAAAGGTCGATTGGCCAGAGCTTTTCACCGTCATTTAAAAAATGAACAGAACCTATTACATAGTCAAATCTGTTGTCTTTTTCTTCTGAGTAGTAGTCCTGCTCAACGCCGGCATAAATATTTATTTTGCCTTTATATTTGCTCTTTAAGGATGACATTACTGCAAAATAGTTGTCTGTGTCCTCCTTTTTAAGAGAGTTGTCTTTATCAATCTCCATATAAGAATGAACGGAAAACCCAATGTCTGTCATGCCTTTTTCTATTGCGGAAATCACCATTTCTTCAGGGGTGTTTGTGCCGTCACAAAAGATTGTATGGCAGTGAAAATCCCGGAAAATCATTTTGTCATTTTCTCCTGTTTTACTTTTTTGTCAATAACGTGGCGTGATGCAAGTTCACGGTGAATGTCCTCAAGTGAAATGCCCTGCTCAATCATAAGCACCATCACATGATAACAGAGGTCGGCAATCTCGTAAATTGTTTCCTTTTTATCCTCAGCTTTTGAGGCAATGATAACTTCAGTACATTCTTCACCGATTTTCTTGAGAATTTTATCAAGGCCCTTTTCAAAAAGGTATGTGGTGTATGAACCTTCCTGTTTGTTTATTTTTCTGCCTTCAATAAGGTCGATGAGACCCTGATATGAAAACTCCTGTAGCTCATCACTTTCAAAAACAGGTTTGGTAAAACAGGAATCTGTGCCGGTATGACAAGCAGGACCATCCTTTTCAACCATCACTACAAGAGCGTCGTTGTCGCAATCAGCGGTGATTGAAACGATATGCTGGAAGTTTCCGCTTGTTTCACCCTTACGCCAAAGTTTCTGCCTGGAACGGCTAAAGAAACAGGTTTTACCTTCTTTCATTGAAATTTCAATGCTTTCTTTATTCATATAAGCAAGAGTCAAAACCTTTTTTGTGACAGCATCCACTACTATCGCCGGGATCAACCCTTTTTCATCAAATTTAAGCTCGCTAATGTTAAGCATAGTTCTCTCCTTTATATCCTTACGGGAATATTATTCTTTTTAAGTGTTTCTTTCAGGTCGGAAATTTTAACTTCTCCAAAATGGAAAATTGATGCTGCAAGGCCTGCATCAACCCCCGGAAGAGAGTTAAACAAATCCACAAAATCCTGCACACAACCTGCACCGCCTGATGCTATTACAGGGACATTTACCACCTGACAGACTTTATCCAGCATTTCAAGGTCAAAACCTTTTTTAACGCCGTCCGTATCAATTGAGTTTAAAACCACTTCGCCTGCACCGTTATCAACGCATCGTTTTATCCAGGAAATGGCCTCCAGACCGGTGTTTTCCCGCCCGCCTTTTGCAAAGACTTTAAATTCGCCGTCAACACGCTTTACGTCGGCTGAAATTACAACGCATTGACTTCCGTAAAGTTTTGCTGCATTGTAAATCAGGTCGGGATTTTTTATTGCACCGGAATTTACGCTTACTTTATCTGCACCGCATTTTAAAACCCTGTCAAAATCATCCAGAGTGTTTATGCCGCCACCTACTGTCAGCGGAATAAATATGTTGCTTGCCACCTCTGTTAATATATCAGAAAAAAGTTTTCTGCCGTCGCTTGAAGCTGTTATGTCATAAAAAACAAGCTCATCCGCACCACAGTCATTATAAAATTTTGCAAGCTTAACCGGTGATGAAACATCCGACAGACCTTCAAAATTTACACCTTTAACAACTCTGCCGCCGGTCACATCAAGGCAGGGAATTATTCTTTTTGTAATCATTTTGCCACCTCAACTGCCTCTTTAAGATTTATTGCACCTGTGTAGTATGCTTTGCCGATTATAGCACCGTAAATACCAAGTGCGGAAAGTTTTTTTACATCTTCTATGGAAGAAACGCCGCCTGATGCAGTGATGTTCATGTCAAATTTCTCGGAAAGCTCACGATATAATTCGTGGTTGGTGCCCTGCATTGCGCCGTCCTTTGATATATCGGTGCAAATAAGAGTTTTAACGCCCAGACTCTGCATTTTTTCGCAGAAATCAAAAGCCGAGAATTGGGACTTTTCTGTCCAGCCTTTTATGGCAACAAATTCATCTTTTATGTCCACGCCGACGGCTACGTTATCGCCAAATTCTTTAACGGCTTCCTTTAAAAAATCTTCATCTGTAACGGCTGCAGTACCGAGTATAATCCGGTCTACACCAATTGAAATATATTTTCGGGCAGTTTCCATATTCCGGATACCCCCACCGATTTCGGTAAACAGTGATGTGTTATTGGCAACCTGGCGGACAGTTTCTATGTTGGGGGTGGTGCCGTCTTTTGCGCCCTCAAGGTCAACAAGGTGAATATGTTTTGCACCCTGGGCCTCAAAGTCTTTTGCAACTTCAAGGGGATTGTCGCTGTACACGGTCATCTGAGCATAATCGCCTTTAAAAAGGCGGACAGCTTTACCCTGTACCAAATCTATTGCGGGAAATATATTCACTTGTCTACACCTCCAGTTCACAAAATGCGCGCAGAATGTTAAGACCTACGCTACCACTTTTTTCGGGATGGAACTGACAACCATAAATATTGCCGCAGGCTACAGCTGCAGTAATTTCTGCGCCGTAGTCTGTTGTTGCAATGGTGTTTTTATCGCAGTTTGTACCATGGTAGGAATGAACAAAATACACAAAATCCCCATCTTTAATATATTTAAACAGGGGAGATTTTTCGCCCCTGAACTTAAGTGAGTTCCACCCAATCTGCGGAACTTTGAAATTTTCAGGGATTGTTTCAGAAATGGGGCGGATTTCGCCGGGGATAAGTCCAAGCCCATCATATTCACCAAATTCAAGACTTTTGTCAAGAAGAAGCTGCATACCAAGACAAACGCCTAAAATGGGTTTGCCTTTTTTTGCTTCGGATATAACAACCTTGTCAAGTCCGGATTCACGCAGCTTTCTTGATGCATCTTCAAAAGCACCCACGCCAGGCAGAATTATTTTTTCTGCATTTTTAATTATATTTTCGTCGTTTGTAACGGTTATATCAGCACCGATTGCCGCAAAAGAGCTTTTCAGCGAAAACAGGTTGCCGACACCGTAATCTACAATTGCTATCATTAAAGGACTCCTTTTGTTGATGGGATTTCTCCGCCAAGGGTATCATCAATTGCAACAGCCATTTTAAGGCTTCTTGCGACTGATTTGAAAGCGCCTTCGATTATGTGATGTGAATTTAAACCTGCAAGCTGGTTTATGTGCAGATTGCATTTGGCATTTGCTGTAAATGCAAGGAAAAATTCACGAACAAGCTCGGTGTCAAAAGTGCCCACCTTGGGAGTGCGAATCTGGAGAGCATAGCCAAGATAGCTTCTGCCCGAAAGGTCAACGGCAGAGAGGATTAAAACCTCATCCATGGGAATAGCAGTGCTGCCATAACGGGTAATACCTTTTTTCTCACCAAGGGCTTTTAAAAATGCCTCGCCTAAAGCAATACCAATATCTTCTACAGTGTGGTGGTCATCAACATAGGTATCGCCCTTGCAGGAAACTGACAAATCAAATCTGCCGTGCTTTGCAAAAAGTGTAAGCATGTGGTCTAAAAATCCGCAACCGGTATCAATTTCCGATTTGCCGGTTCCGTCAAGATTAAGTGTTAAGCTGATGTCTGTTTCAGCAGTTGTTCTTTTTATTTCGGAAGTTCTCATTATTTTCCCTCCAGTATTTTTTCTATTTCACAGATAAGCTTTTTCATCTGATTTTTTGTGCCGATTGTAATCCGGTTATAGTCGGAAATTAAAGCTTTGTCAAAATGGCGGATTAATACGCCGTTTTCTTTGAGCTTTAAATACAAATCCTTTCCTGAAATATCCGGATGCTTCGCAAAAACAAAGTTTGCAAGAGAATCAGTCATTTCAAAGCCGAGTTTTTTAAGCTCTGCACAAGTATATTCACGGCTTTCGATTATTGCCTTGCAATTTTTCTTTGTATACTCCTCGTCAGCCATTACGCCAAGCCCTGCCGCCATTGTCATGCGGTTGATGTTGTAGGGATTGGTGGAATATTTAATGGTGTTTAAATCCTGAATAAGCTCTTTTGAGCCTATGCCAAAACCAAGTCTTGCACCTGCCATAGAGCGTGATTTTGAAAAAGTCTGTGTGACAAGCAGGTTGTCATACTTATGTATCAGCGGTACACAGCTTTCCCCGCCAAAATCAACATACGCCTCGTCAATCACAACCACATTTTTGGGATTGGATTTTAAAATTTCTTCAATTTCCGAAGGTTTTAAGGCAATGCCTGTGGGAGCATTGGGGTTGGCAATGAAAATGGTTTTGTTTTTTCCTATGTAGTCATTTATATCTATGGAAAAATCCTCTTTTAAAGGAATCTGCTGGTATGGCAGACCATTTATTTCCGCAAAAACCGGATAAAATCCGTAGGTTATATCGGGAAATATAGCGGGATGAGTGCTGTCACAATATGCCATGAAGGCGAAATTTAAAATTTCGTCTGACCCATTGGTTACAAGCACATTTTCATAGTCCACACCAAGGTTTTGTGCTATTTTTTCGGTCAAAGTCCTGCACTCAGGGTCAGGATAAAGCTGAAGGTTTTTTGCAGCTTTTTTTGCCTCGGAGACAGCTTTTTTTGATGGCAAAAAAGGTGACTCATTGGTGTTAAGTTTAAGATATTTCATATTTTTGGGCTGTTCGCCAGGAGTATATGGGGTTAAGTTTTTATATTTTTCACTGAAAAATCTGCTCATTTTCATTCCTCACTGCGGATGGTAGCACTTCTTGCGTGTGCGGTAAGACCTTCCTTTTCGGCAAAATAGCCGACATCTTTTGCAACTTTTGAAAGTGCCTCTTTTGTATAATAAGTGTACTGTGTTTTCTTTATAAAATCGTCCACCGAAAGGGGAGAAGAGAATTTTGCTGTTCCGCTTGTGGGCAGAGTGTGGTTTGGACCGGCAAAATAGTCGCCAAGCGCCTCAGGGCAGTGCTTGCCCATGAAAATTGAACCTGCATGACGCACCTTGTCAAGATAGTCAAAGGGATTGTCCACACAAAGCTCTAAATGTTCCGGGGCGATTTCGTTTGCAATTTCAATTGCAGAGGGAATGTCATCTGCAACAATAATTTTACCGTTATTGTCAATTGAAGCTCTTGCAATTTCCTCTCTCTCAAGCAGGGGAAGCTGATTTTCAATTTCAGTGCTTACTTTCTCGGCAAATTCTGCGCAATCGGTTATAAGCACTGCGCTTGCAAGTTTGTCGTGCTCTGCCTGAGAAAGCAGGTCTGCCGCAATATGAGCCGGGTTGTTTGTGCTGTCTGCAACAACCAAAATTTCGCTGGGACCGGCAATCATGTCAATTGAAACAGCGCCGAACACCTGCTTTTTCGCTTCGGCAACGAACGCATTTCCGGGGCCGACAATTTTGTCAACCTTGGGAACAGATTCTGTGCCGTAAGCAAGTGCGGCGATAGCCTGAGCGCCGCCAATTTTAAATATTTTATCCACGCCGGCAATCTCCGCTGCAGCTAAGATAACAGGATTAATCCTGCCGTTGGCTGATGGGGGAGTTACCATGACAATTTCGGGCACTCCTGCGATTTTTGCCGGGATGGAATCCATCAAAACGGTTGACGGATAAGCTGCTGTGCCACCGGGAACATAAAGCCCCGCACGGTCAACGGGAGTTATCTTCTGACCGATAACTATGCCGTTATCTTCTTTTATAACAAAGCCGTCCCTAATCTGTTTTGAGTGGAATTTGCGTATATTTTCAGCCGCTTTTTTTAAGATTTCAAGAAACTCAGCCGGTGTATTTTTAACTGCCTCGTCAATTTCACTGCGGGAAACG
Source organism: Clostridia bacterium (assembly GCA_045633565.1). Classification (GTDB taxonomy): domain Bacteria; phylum Bacillota; class Clostridia; order RUG12999; family RUG12999; genus RGIG7450. The sequence continues at coordinate 145,515 of JAZQYO010000030.1, forward strand.
AGCAGACTTTCAAGCTTTGCACCGTCGAATTTTTCTGTATATTTAAAAAGTGCACTGTCGTCATTTTTACGCACGTCTGCAATAATATCCGAAACAATGGCGCTTACGTCCATTTCGGGAACTACCCGTGCAAATATTTCTTCGGGCGAAACCTCGCCGAATTTTAAAATTTTAATCATTCTTTTCCTCCACTGTTTTTGCCAGGTGCTCTGTTATTTTCTCAATCTGCTCACCTTTAAATTTAAAACTTGATTTGTTGGCAATAAATCTTGCGCTTATGGGAACAAATTTTGTAACAACCTCAAGGTTGTTTTCTACAAGAGTTTTACCTGTTTCAACTATATCCACAATAACATCTGAAAGACCGATAATGGGCGCAAGCTCTATGCTTCCGTGAAGCTCAATTATCTCAATTTCACGGTTTATACTGCTGTAATATTTTTTGGAAACATTGGGATATTTTGTGGCAACACGCAAAGTTTCGCGGTTGTCATCACGAAATCCTTTTGGCGCCGCAACGGCAAGATTGCACTTTCCGATGTCGAGATCAAAAAGCTCAAACACATCGGGTTCGTTTTCGGCAATCACATCATAACCCACTATTCCAACGTCTGCCGCACCGTGCTCGACGTATACCGCAACATCAGAGGGTTTGACTAAAATATAGCGCACGCCTTTTTCCTCGTTTTC